>JAJPXX010000002.1 GCA_021205225.1 Lachnospiraceae bacterium | reverse complement strand
GATATCCGGTATGTTGGAGTCAATGACAGTGAACTCCGCGTATTCCGAAATCTGTCGTATGCGGGGAACGGACTGACATTTAGTTCGTATCTGGTGCAGGCGCAGGAGGAGTGCCTGCTGATTGGAACAGTACCGGATGCTTATGTGAGTCAGTGGATGGAACAGATCCGGCAGAGCGTTTCGTTTGACCGGATCAGTCATCTGATTGTGTTTACGGAAGAAAACAGCAGAGAAGCGGTGCTGCGGATTCTGCAGGAAAATGCGGAGATGGAAGTGATTGCCGCCTATCCTGTGCTTGAACAGCTGAAGAAAATCCTTCCGGAGGGGACGAAGAGCCTGGAGATCCGAAACAATCGTACGCTGACGCTGCTGGGATCTTTGTTCCAGTTTCAGATGCTTGGAGAGGGGACGCTTTGTCCGGCGCTGTACGTGCTGGATCAGGAGGATCACAGTATTTATACATCGGATCTGTTTGGCTCTCTGTACTGCGGACTGGAGCTTCCGGAGGCGGATTCGATAAGAAGCACGCAATGGGAACTTGGAATGAAGGACTTTTTCGAAGATCTTACGGCTTCCGGAAGAGCTGCGGATGCAGGCCTTGCGGCGGCATTTGTGCGGGAGCATGAGGTGACGGCCATCTATCCCTCCATAGGACCGGCGGTGAACGGTGGAAGGCTGGAAGAAATGCTGGCATATTACCTGCAGCAGAGCAGGAGTCCTGAGGGAGAGCCTGGGACAGCCTTGTACCATACAGGCGAAAATATGCCGAAGCTGCAGTTGGCCGTATCCGAAGCAGAATCAAAGAAGGATGGGATAGTCTCCGCGCCTGATACTGCCGGGATTTCAGGGGGACAAGCAGAGGCTTCGGACGAAAAAACGGTCTCAATGATATCCGCACACCCGAACGTGGTGATTATCTATGAAGGAACAAACGAGCTGTCAGATTATGCGGCCTGCGTGGAAAATGGCCTGAAGGAGGCTGAGGTTTCCAACGTCATACGCTGTAACCTCTCCACCACGGATCGGAATGAGGCAATCCGCCTGGCTCTCTCGGCAGATGTCCTGCTTCTTGGAACGACGATCTCGAAGGGGACTCCTGCGAAGGCGATCTGGGATGTGGTAACGTCTTTGAAAGCGGAAAGCTGCAAAGGCAAGCTGGCGTCGATCTTCTATAAGGTTTCTACGCAGGATGACCAGGCGGATTTCTTAAGAGAGCATCTGGCTTTTCTCGGATTTGATTTAGGGATCCAGAGCAGCTTTTTTGTAGGGGAACTGACGGAAAATGATCTGAAAAATGCCGGGAATTATGGCTTTGGAGTCGGATGCAGCGCCCGGAAAGTGCCGAATCCCAGGAAGCCGAAGCTTGTAAAATGTCTGGTCTGCGGAGAGATATTTGACGCGTCGCTTGGCACCTGCCCGGTCTGCGGCGTGGGACTTGACCAGTGCGTGCCGGTTGAGGAGGAAGAAATCTCTTATCAGAAGGATACCGATCTGCGCTATGTCATCCTCGGAGGCGGCGTTGCCGGGGCATCGGCGGCGGAAGCCATCCGCAAAAGGGATCAGACGGGAGAGATTCTGATTCTGTCAGCGGAGGATTATCTGCCGATCCATCGCCCGATGCTGACGAAAAATCTCAGTATTGCGGATGCGCCGGATGAGGAGCTGTACCTTCACCCGGCTGGATGGTATGAGGAACGAAGGATTTCCCTGCTGCTGGGAGAGACGGCGGACGCCTTTGACCCGGAGCGGAAGATCGTCCATGCTGCGAAAAGCGGCGACGAGATTCCTTATGACCGCCTGATTTTTGCGACCGGCGCGGAGTGTTTCATTCCGCCGTTTGAAGGCTGGCAAAAAGAAGGAGTGGTGACGATCCGTCATCTTTGGGACAGCCGGAAAATTCAGGACTGGATGAAAAACGCTAAAAACGCGGTCGTGATCGGAGGCGGTGTCTTGGGGTTGGAGGCTGCGAGCGAGCTGCTGAAAAACGGGATTCATGTGACGGTGCTGGAGGCCGCGCCTCAGATCATTGGACGGCAGGCGGACGCGGATTCCGCTGCTGTGCTGCGCAAAAAGATGGCGGCGCTGGGCGTGGAATGTCTGGAAGGCGTGCAGATCGAAGGCATTACCGGCGAGGAGCGGGCGACAGGAGTGAAGCTGAAAACCGGAGAAACCTTCCAGGCGGATTTCGTGATTGTTTCCTGCGGAAACCGGGCGAATGTGAAGGCAGCTCAGGATGCCGGAATACAGGTGGAGCGCGCGATTGTTGTGAACGCCTTTATGGAAACGAACATTCCTTCTGTTTACGCCTGCGGAGACTGCGCCCAGTACGACGGCGTGAATTTCCAGCTCTGGGCGGAAGCATCCGAGCAGGGAAGGATTGCCGGCACGAACGCGGCGGGAGAACGGCTGGCATACGAGTCGCAGCTGCTGGGATTGAATCTGGATGGCTTTGGGACAACCCTGTTTGCAATCGGAGATCCGGGCAAGCAAAGTGGCGTACCCTATCGACTGGTAAAAACCGACGACGATGTAGACAACAGCCAGGAGCAGTACTGGTTCATGGGAAATGCCCTGCAGGGCGCGGTGCTGATCGGGCGTTCGGATAAGACTGCGGATGTTACAAAGGCTGTGATGGAACACGCGCGGCATGAAGAACTGTTTTAAAAAACGGAATAAGGAAGTGAACAGCATGAAAGAGATTAAAAAAACGCCCCGTACTCCTCGTACAATGGAGTTGCCGAGACCAGAAAAGGTAACCTGTCCTTATGGAGAGTCCTGGCAGGCAGATGTTGTGGTGATCGGTTGCGGATTCGCCGGACTGAATGCTGCTGTCTCCGCAAAAGAGGCAGGACAGAATGTCCTCGTGATTGACAAGGGAAAACCGGGCTATTCCGGGCTCTCGCCCTGGCCGTCAAGCTTTCGCTGGTTCGACCCGGAGCGTGGAGATGATGAGGAAGCATTTAAGGAGGCTATGAAACGCGGCGGCGATTATCTGTGCAACCTGCGCTGGTACGAGTGCTGGCTGAAGGAATCGAAAGGCATCTATGAGCGTCTGACCGACTGGGGGATTCTCGCCCAGTATCCGAAGGCTGCGGAGGCCGGAGATTTTTACGAGCGGGAGGATTTTGTCGGATACCGGGAGATGTTTGACAAATTTGACCGCCATAAAAAATGGATTGAAGTGTTGAACCGGTATGAGATTCCGTATCTGGAGCACACGATGGTGACAGATTTGATCGCCGGGGCGGCGGAGCCCGAAGCAGCAGAGTCAAGAAAAATCTGCGGTGTGATGGCCTTTCATGTCCCGAGCGGACAGGTGATCACTGTGAGCGCGAAAGCCGTGGTCATGGCAACCGGTGGCGGCAGCTACAAGCCGACAGGGTACCCGGTCGGCGGAGATACCTTTGACGGAGAATATATGGCCTGGGAGCTGGGACTTCCGATTACGGGAAAGGAATTTGAGGATTTCCACACGACATCCAGCCAGGCGCCGGGCAATGTATTTCTGGACAACCACTGGCAGTACCTGGAAAACATCTGGCTGTGCGGCGGCGATGTGGATCTGGAGAGCGCTGCCGGATACGCATCGGCGAAAGGCTATGCGATGGTCCTGAAGCGGGTGCAGAACTCCGTAAAGGGCGTGCCGCTCGCAAATGGAAGTGAGATTCAGAATGTGGCGACAGCCAATTATACCCGCCGCGGCGGCTCAAAGGTCTATGAGACGGATCCCGAGGAGGTTCGTTCCGGAAAAATGAGTACGCCGGTAGCGGCAAGTACGCTGGCGGGAGCGGCGACCGGTATGTGCTGCCATCTTACGTCAGGCGTGTTCTGCGGACTTGGAGAGACGGACGGAAAAACAGAGATTGCCGGACTCTATGTAGCCGGAGACGGGATCCACGCTACATCCCCGTCAGGCTCCGCTTACCCGTGCGGCGTTGGCTTTACCTCCTGCTTTACATCGATCGATGGCGATCATGCGGGCCGCGCGGCGGCTTCCTATGCGGCCGGAGAAAGCTTTGCGCCGCTGCCGGAGGAGGAAATTCAGCGGAAAAAAGAAGAAATCCTTACCCCTCTGGGACGTGAAAACGGCTTTGACCCGAACTGGGCGCGCGATGTGCTGCATTCGATCATGGCGCCTTATTGGATCACTGTGGTCAAAAGCGAGGAGACTCTGAAAGCGGCGCTGGTGCAGGTGGAATATATGCGTGATCACGTGATTCCGAAGCTGCAGGCCGCTACCAGTCATGATCTGCGTCTTTGCCTGGAGATGAAGCATAAGGTGCTTTCTGCGGAATTAAAGCTCCGTGCCGGCCTGGAGCGGAAGGAGAGCCGCGGGTCGACCTACCGCGAGGATTACCCGTTCAGAGATGACGAGAATTATCTTTGCTATATTACCCAGAGAAAGGCAGAAAACGGGGAAAGTACGTTTGACAAGGTGCCGGTTCCGGATGAGTGGGCGGGCGACAGAGAGGAAGCTTACTCGTCCCGTTATGTATATTATTTCCCCGGGGAACCGGAAAAAATGGGTTTTCAGCTGCCAGAGAGAGGCCGTAACGGAAAGGGGGAGCGAAAATGAGCGTAGTAAGAATCGACCTGAATCGATGCATCGGATGCAAAAACTGTGTAGAGATTTGCCCGATGGATGTCTTCTATTTTGATGAAAAGGCCCGCAAGTCCGTGCTGGCCTATCCGGAAAACTGCCAGAGCTGCGGCCAGTGTTATCTGAATTGCCGCGGACGCGCTATCGGGATGTCAAATGACACCTACGGCTACCCGATCACTGCTTTCCGCGGAGCGACATCCTCGCCGATGAACCGCATGATAGTCACAGAACCCGGCGTGATTAAAGAGCTGACAAAGGGAAAGCTGCCCTGAGGCTGTGCCGGCAGACACTGGTTATTCAATCAGGAAATACACAAGAGAACTGACAGGAGGGAGACCCCATGAAAATAAGCGAAATTATTCAGAAACTGGAAGCGTTCCACCCGCCGCTGGAGCACCCGCACACCTGTGATGTTGTAAAGATCGGGAACGCGGACGCCGAGTGCAGCGGGATCATCCTTACGTGCTTCGCATCGATCGAAGTGATCCGGAAAGCCGTGGAGGAAAAGGCCAACCTGATCATCTGCCACGAGCCGCTCTTTTACAGCCATGAGGATACGACGGACTGGCTGGAAGGCGATCCGGTGTACGAGGAAAAGAGAAAGCTGCTGGAGGAAAATCAGATCGTTGTCTACCGGGATCATGATCACATCCACGGGGGACATGGCGGAGTGAACATTGACGGGATATTCTACGGAATTATGAATGAACTTGGCTGGAAGGAATATGTCGTCGGAGATACGAAAAAGCCTCTGCTTTATGAGATTCCGCAGACCACAGTGCCGGAGCTTGCAGATTTCCTGATGAAGAAGCTGAATATTTCCGGCATCCGTGTGGTGGGAAGCCATGACACGATCGTCCGCAGAGTATTCTTCTGCGAGCATGTGCAGGGAGCCAGACCATTTGGCAACAAGACAGAGATTCCGGACAATGAGACGATGAAAAAGGTAAGGCGGGAGCAGGCGGATGTGCTGATCCCCTTCGAGATCATCGACTGGACGCTGAGTGCCTACGTGCGGGACTCCTGCGCGGCAGGGATCCCGAAGACCATACTGGAGATGGGACACTTCAATGTGGAAGAACTTGGCATGCGCTACATGGTTCGCTATCTGCCAAACGTCATCGGCTGTGAAGTGCCGATGAAATATGTACAGTCCGGCGACAGCTTCTCGTACATTGTAAAATGATCCATCCCTTACCCTTTGAGAAAGGCGGCGAATTCTCTGGCGACCAGAGGCGTTTTCCGGATCGGGTAGACCATGTAAATCTCATAGAAAATATCCGGCGTGATGGGGCGGATCACGGTCCCCTCCATTTCCAGGTGGGAGGCCATGTTGTGCGTCAGAATAGACACCCCCATTCCCTTCTGGATCAGATCAAAGAGTACGGACGCCTTATCTACGGAAATGGAAGGACGCAGGTCAAAGGTCGGATCTGCCTTGCGGAGGCTGCTGCGCAGAGAACTCATGTGGCGGAATTCAATCAGAGATTCGTTTTTCAGATCGCCTAAAGAAACTGCTTTTTTCCCGGCGAGGGGATGCGCTTCAGGCATTACGACAGAAAGAGTATCAGAGGTATAAAACTGTTTCTGATAGAGATCCTCCGGGATATCATAATTTCCTGTCAGAATGAAATCCACCTTTTTCTGCTGCAGCCAGTCGAGCAATTCCCGGTCGCCGCCCTGCAGAAAAGAATACTGACAGTGCGGATGCAGCTTTTTATAATCCTTAAAAAAGGGAATGAAATTGTAAAGCGTCACAAGAGGGATATACCCGATGTTGACCTCCGGCGCGTCGGATTCCCTGTCAAGCAGGTTTTGCGTGTATTCCCTCTGGATGCTGACCATCTGCTCCGCATAGGGAAGCCATGCTTTTCCAAAATCAGACAGTACCGCTCCCTTTTTGGAGCGGATGAACAGATCCTCTCCCAGGTCTGTTTCGATCGACTTAATATGCTTTGAGAGAGAGGACTGGCCGATAAAAAGAAGATCCGCAGCCTCCTGAAAATGCAGCACGCGGGCCAGGACGACAAATTCGTTGATGTAATTTAATTCCATAATGATACCTCGTTTCCAGAACACCATGAGAATGGCGCAAAAATGCAAAGCTTCGACACAGACTCCGAGAGGGAGCAGCCGTATCGGTTCCGTACCTTTGCATACGTTGATAATCTTTATACCTGGCAGTATAGCAGATGTGGGAAATGATGTCAAAAAAAAATGTCCAATTCCGGCTGATCTGGTATATGCATTTTTGGCTGCTGCCTGGGAGTACGTGTTAAATATAAATGATTCCGGATAGCTTCCAAATGGATTCCAAAACGGAATGAAGCAGAGATATAACGAATTGAAAAGAATAACTGGCTTTTGTATAATATGACCAAGTTAAGCAAACAAAAGGTTTAGGAGATGTACGAAATGACAATAACAAAAGCGGTGACAAAGAATGGAATTGTGGTCGGAATGCCGGGAAAACAGACGGAATGCACCATGTTCCTCGGAATTCCGTATGCAAAGCCGCCGGTTGGAGAGCTTCGGTATCAGGCTCCGCAGAAAGCGGAAAGCTGGGAGGGAGAACGGGAGTGCATCTCTTTCTCGCCGGCCTGCATCCAGGACCGAAAGGGAGAAGATTTCCCGATTTCAGAGGATTGCCTGTATCTGAATGTATACACGCCGGCGAAAACAGCGGATGAAAAGTTCCCGGTCATGTTCTGGATTTACGGAGGCGGCTTTGGAGGCGGAAGATCCTCGGATCCGGAGATGTATGGCGAGAGCCTGACGCGGAAGGATGTGGTGGTCGTTACCATCAATTACCGTTGCGGCGTGTTCGGCTTTTTTGCTACAAAGGAGCTGGAGGAGCAAAACGGGCAGGTGGTAAATGCCGGTATTCTGGATCAGATAGCGGCGCTTACCTGGGTGCGGGAAAACATCCGTGCATTCGGAGGAGATCCGGAGCGTATCCTGGTATTCGGTCAGTCGGCAGGAGGAATGTCCACGCGGATGCTGATGACGTCCCCGCTTGCTAAAGGAATGTTTTCCAGAGCAATCATTGAGTCCGGCGGCGGCCTCAACGAAGCGGATCCGATCCGGCCGAAGGAAGAGTTTATGGCGCTGTGTGAGCGGGCAATGCAGCACATCGGATGGACACTTGAAGATATGCTGACGCGTGATGCAGAGGAGATCTCCGAGAAGATGGTGCAGGCGGCAAAGGAGACCGCGGAGGGCTTTGAAGTCGGGTATTTCCAGCCGTTCCTCGACGGTGTTTCTCTGATGGAGGTTCCTGGAAAATTGATTGCCAGAGGCGAATATCCCGATATTCCGATTATCTGCGGAACCGTGGCCGGGGATGCCTGGATGTTCTCCAGAAAGGTGATGCGGCAGTTTCCGAGTGACCGGTATTTCCGGGGATTTTCCTACGCGGCAAGTCAGGCATGGGCAAGGTTTTGTGTGAAGGAAGGGCGTACGCCGATCTATACCTATTACATGGATCGGACACAGCCAAAAAAAGAAGGCGGCCCGACGCACGGAAGAGCTCCGGCGTATGGCGCAGGAACTCCCCATTCATCCGAAATAGTCTATGTGTTTGGCACGCTCGATAGCCGCAGCAAAGGATTTCAGGAACTGGATTTTGAACTGTCTGAGGCTATACAGACCTACTGGACGAATTTTGCGAAGACAGGCGATCCAAACAAAGATCCGAACAGAGATGCTGCCGGAGATTTGACCGGAGAAGGCATTTGTCACTGGGAACCCTATACAGCAGAGACGCCGCTGGCCATGCATTTTGGTGACGAGGGTTATCAGATGGCAGACATGGTGGAAACGGATGCGGAAAAGCTGGCGCTTAAGATTACGGAAGAGCATCCCGGCCTGCTGACTTCGCTGGAAGGATATGAATTGTGACTGGTTTGCAGACAGGATTGTTTTGAAGAATCAATAATGAATGAAAATAAATGGAGACTTATTAAGAACTATAGAAACAGTGGGCCATTCTGAAGAAACGGAAGACCCATGACAGATAAAAACAGATGAAACGTATTTAGGAGACGGAGGCGAAAGGATGGGAAAAAACGGAACGATCAAAAACATCACGGCGATGACTTCCAACCGGCCTGACGGAATGGTGATTTCCAGAGCGATCCTGGAATATGACTTCGAGCTTGACGGCAGTCAGGTCCGCCCGGAAGGGTATGAGGCGGAGAAGCGTACCATTTTGGATGCTTATGTCAGCGCGGATGTATGCGGAAAGGAACCGCCCCAGTCTGGAAGCTTTGTGGTATTGCAGCTGAGCGAAAAGGATGAAACCGCCAGTGTGCAGATCGACAAAGGTCCGGGCGGACTAAAAGGACCTGGTCCGGGAGGCCCGCCAAAGGATGGCCCGAAGCTTCCGGGGAAGCAGCCGGGAGGGGATACCATGGCAGCGGAAGGCCCAATGGCAGGCGGCAGCATTGACGCAGGCGGCCCGCCGAAGGATGGCCCGAAGGGCCCAGGAGACCCCGGCGGTCCGGGAGGTCCAGGCGGTCCTGCAGGTTCGGCGGCGGAGCTGCGGCCGGTAGCAGTGTCTGTGAAGCAGAAGACCGATATCGTCGGTGTGAATGGCGAAATCTGCAAAGGCAGTGATATCTTCCGCATATCGAACCGGCGCATCTGCCCGGTGGCGGATGAGTTCCGGCAGATGAAGCTCGGGGCGCTGAAGTTTAACTTGTTTGTGCCTGCCCAGTATGACCCATCTCAAAAGTATCCGCTGGTGCTGTTTATCCATGACGCGGGTCCTTGCGGAGATGATCCGATGCTGGCGCTTGCGCAGGGAAATGGCGGCCTGATCTGGGCGTCGCCCGAAGAGCAGAAAAAGCATCCCTGTTTCGTGCTTTGTCCGCAGATTCCAAGAGGGATCCGGCTGACGGACGACGACTTTGTGGCCCATCCGGAAATTGAGACGATCAAGCGCATGATTGACCTGCTCGCGGAACAGTACAGCATTGATATGGATCGCATTTACACAACCGGCCAGTCACAGGGGTGCATGGCTTCCCTGGAGCTGGGGATCCGCTATCCGGAATTCTTCGCGGGATTCCTGCTGGTGGCGGGACAGTGGGATCCGGACCGCAGCAGCGTGCTCTGGAATCAGAACATCTGGATCCTGGTATCGGAAGGCGACAAAAAGGCACTGCCTGGTATGAATGCCATCACTTCCGCGTTTGAAGAAAAGGGAGCTGTGATCGGCAGATACCGCTGGGATGCGAAAATGGATCCGCAGCTGCTGAATGAAGCGGCGGCAAAGGCGGCATCAGATTCATATCGGATTCGCTACACCGTATTTGAGGGCAGCTCGGTAGTACCGCCGGAAAAGGAAGTGACCCCGGCGACGAATCACGTATATACCTGGCCGGTAGCCTACGGCATTGAGGCGGTCAGGGACTGGCTTTTTACCAGCCGCAGGGAAAACAGACAGGGGTGATTACATGAAGCTGAAGGATCAGATTATCCGAAGAATCGACAGGCTGATGTACCGCACCTGGAATGAGGATCAGCCCGCCCGCACCTGGCACAGCGGTTTTTACCACCGCTATTTTGAAGGCTATCGTGAAAATACGACCGCTGATCAGGACGGGAAGCATAAAAAAGTGGAACGGTTTTACGCGGGGTGCTATTACCTGGATCAGGAAAAGACAGCAGACTATATTGGCAAAAGAGTTCTGTACGCTATCCTGCTTGCGGGAGCCGTTTACCTGTATTACGTATCCTGCTTTACCGAACGGGTGGCTGCGAATTACGCGACGGCAGTGTCGGTGTTCCAGTCCGTGGACATCTTCCTGTTTCTATGGCTGGCATATATCTATGTCTGCGGCCTGCTTGCCGGAAGAAAAATGATTTACAGTGAATACAAAGGCAGCCACGTTCGCCTGACGCAGGTAACTCTGGCCTGTAGCCTGTCACTGACAGCCACAGCGGCGGCGAAGCTGATTTACGCAGTTTACGAACGGACACTGAATGTCCTCCATATTCAAAATGCGGCAATCCTCGTGGCGGCGGCAGGCTTCCTCTGGATGATACGCTTCGTCGAGATAAGAACGAAATACGAGGTAGAGGAAAGCCAACAGGCAGGCAAAGCCGGTATTGAGATCAGCTGACGAAAGGATGGGATGAATATGTGGAAATACATTGTAAAAAGACTGTTATGGTCGATCGTTATTATGGTCGGCGCAGGGATTATCATTTTCCTGCTGACCTATTTCACTCCGGGAGATCCGGCTGCACAGCTGATCGGTTCTGACGCGAGCGCCGCTGATCTGGCCGCTCTGCGGGCAAAGCTGGGGATAGATAAGCCTTTCCTGCAGCAGCTTATGACCTTCCTTTATAACTCATTTATCAAATGGGACTGGGGCACCTCCTGGACCTACAATGAGCCTGTGATGTCTACCATTCTTTCGAGACTGCCGCGTACGGCGATCATCGGCTTCGGTCAGATGATTCTGACAGTGGCGATCGGCATTCCGCTGGGAATCTTCGCGGCACGGCATCAGGGACACTGGCAGGACTACGGTGTGCTGGGCGTCTGCATGGTTCTGGTATCCCTGCCGGATATGTGGGTAGCGCTGATGTTTGTATTGCTGTTTTCTCTTCAGCTTCACTGGCTTCCGGCATACGGAATCGGCGGACCGCAGTATTACATTCTTCCGATCATATCCGGTGTCATGGGCGGCATTGCCGGACAGGCCAGACTGATGCGTTCCGGTATGCTGGAGGTCATCCATTCCGACTTTGTAACTACCGCGAGGGCGAAGGGGCAAAGTGAAGACCTGATTGTCCGCAAGCACATCCTGCCGAACGCCCTGATGCCGGTCATCACGATGCTCGGCGGCAGCCTGGCCCTGGTGGTATGCGGCTCCGCGATTGTAGAGAGACTGTTCTCCATCCCGGGCGTCGGACTCTATCTGCTCGACGGCATCAGCTACCGCGATTATCCGATCATCCGTGGCTGTACACTGTTCTTCGCAACGTTTTCTGCACTGGTCTATCTGCTGCTGGATCTGGTCTATGCATGGATTGACCCGCGGATCAAGGCTCAGTATACATCCGGCAAAAAATCAGGGAGGTGAGCAGTATCATGGCTGAAAAAGATCTGAATTTAGAGAAAAAAGGCGGACATCACGGACCTCACGGGGATGGCCACGGACCGCACAAAAAGGGGCCGCATCATGGAGAACATCACGGACGGCATTACAGCCCGGCCTTCAACAATTTCATGGAGACCTTCCGGCGGGTATTTATCAGCCCGAGCGCCAAGCTGGGCGGCATCATGTTTCTGATTGTGGTACTGCTGCTGGTATTTGCACCGATCATTGCACCTTATAAACCGACTGCGGTCGATCTGAAAAATACCTTCGCGACGCCGTCGCTTGCCCACCTGTGCGGGACGGATAAGCTGGGAAGAGATATTTTCTCAAGACTTCTCTACGGCGGCAGATATTCCCTGGCGCTTGGCCTTACCGCCGCGATTGTCGGCTCCGTCGGCGGCGTGATAGTGGGAAGTATCGCGGGTTATTTCGGAGGAAAAGTAGAAGACCTGATTATGCGTTTCTGCGATATCTGGGGCGCGCTTCCTGGCTCCCTGATGACTCTGCTTTTAGCGGCATCCTTCGGAGCAGGCCTCTGGCAGACCATCGTTTCTCTTTCCATCAGTGCCATTCCGAACGGCGCACGTATGACGAGAGGCCAGATCCTTGGTGAGAGAGGAAAAGAGTATGTGGAGGCAGCGGAATCCTTTAATTGTCCGAAGCGGGTGATTATGTTCCGCCATCTGCTGCCGAATGTCATCTCTCCGACGATTGTTAATACAACGATGAAGATCGGCGGTTCCATCACAATGGTTGCAGGCTTAAGTTACCTGGGACTTGGTATTCAGCCGCCGACACCGGAATGGGGCGCAATGCTCTCCGACGGCATCAGCTACATCAGCGCATATCCGCATATGGTGATTTTCCCGGGTATCGCGATTGCCATCTGCGTACTGTCAATCAATCTGATGGGCGACGGTCTGCGCGACGCACTGGATCCGAAGATGAGATCCTGATAAGGAGGACATACAATGGCTGAGAAAAATCAATTCCTCTCTGTCAGGGGAATCACAGTAGAATATACACAGGGAAAAAATATTGTACATGCGGTCAATGACGTATCCTTTGATCTGGAAAAAGGAAAAACACTGGGACTCGTCGGGGAAACCGGCGCCGGCAAGACGACGATCGCCAAGACCATTTTAAGAATTCTCCCGGTACCTCCGGCCAGGTTTAAGGGCGGCGAGGTCTGGCTCGACGGGAAGAACCTGACAGCCCTGAGCGAGGAGGAGATGCGCAAGGTGCGCGGCAACCAGATCGCGATGATTTTCCAGGATCCGATGACGGCTCTGAACCCGTTGATGACGGTAGGCGATCAGATCGTCGAGGTGCTGCAGATCCACAATCCTCATATGAAGATGGAAGAGGCGGTAGAGCGCACCAAAGAGCTGCTGGAGATGGTAGGCATCGTGGGAGCGCGCTATAAAGAATATCCACACCAGTTTTCTGGCGGGATGAAGCAGCGTGTTGTCATAGCCATGGCACTGGCCTGCAGTCCGGATCTGATTTTGGCGGATGAACCGACGACCGCACTGGATGTGACGATCCAGGCACAGGTGCTGGACCTGATCAAAGAGCTTCAGACGAAACAGAACACGTCCATGATTCTGATCACCCACGACCTGGGCGTGGTTGCGGAGACCTGCGACAGTGTAGCAGTCATCTATGCGGGTGAGATCGTTGAGTATGCGTCAAAGGAAGATCTGTTCCGCCATACGAAGCATCCGTATACGAAAGGACTTTTCAACTCGATCCCGAGTCTGACCGGGGATGAGACCAGGTTGACTCCGATCCCGGGGCTGCCGCCTGATCCAACCCATCTGCCGGAGGGCTGCCGGTTTGCAAAGCGGTGTCCCCATGCGACGAAGGGCTGCTTCCACACGGAGGTGCCGATGAAGGAGGTTGCTCCGGGTCATTATTGCAGATGTTTAAGAGAGACTGAGGAGGGATAAAAAATGGCGGAACCGATTGTTGAGGTGAAAAACTTAAAAAAATACTTCCCCTGTCCCGGCGGCGCGCAGAATCACGCAGTGGATGACGTGACCTTTACGATTAATAAGGGGCAGACCCTGGGAGTCGTCGGTGAGTCCGGCTGCGGAAAATCAACTCTTGGCAGAACGATTATCCGCCTGCAGGAGGCGACAGACGGCTTGATCAAACTGAATGGGGAGGACATTACCCATGTAAAGGGTCATAAATTAAAACAGGTGCATGAAAAAATGCAGATTGTTTTCCAGGATCCCTATTCCAGCCTGAATCCCCGTATGACGATCGATACTGCGGTGACGGAGCCGATGAAATACGCCGGTCATTATACAAAAAAGCAGCTCCAGGAGGAAAGCATCAAACTGATGGATCTCGTCGGTATCGACGAGCGCCTGAGGAGATCCTATCCGCACGAACTGGACGGAGGCCGCAGGCAGAGGGTCGTGATCGCCCGTGCGCTTGCATTGAATCCGGAATTTATCGTTTGTGATGAGCCGGTATCGGCACTGGATGTTTCGATCCAGGCACAGGTGCTGAACCTTTTGATGGATCTGCAGGATCAGATGAAGCTCTCTTATATGTTTGTAACCCATGATCTGTCTGTGGTACGTCTGATCTCGGATCACATTGTGGTTATGTATCTGGGGCAGATGGTGGAGAAAAGTCCGACCAAAGAGCTGTTTGTCCGTTCGCTGCATCCTTATACCAAAGCGCTTCTGAGCGCGATTCCGTCGACGGATCTGGATCATCCGATGAAGCGGATCCAGTTGAAAGGGGAAATCTCCAGTCCGATCAATCCGAAGCCGGGATGCCGGTTCGCAGCAAGATGCCCCTACGCGACGGAGCGCTGCCAGGAACCGCAGCAGCTGCGCGAATTATCCAAAGATCATTTCGTGGCCTGCTGCCGTGCAGAGGAGATGAATGATTAAGCTGTCAGGATACGCTGACAGGAATTGTAAGGAAAGGTAAACGGCGGAATGTCGTTCCTATAAATCGAGCAGGAGGCAGCCTGTCGATCTCCTGCTCACCCGCACAGGCCGAATGCGGCTATAGACGTAAGAACGCTTTGCCCGGTCCTGTGCATCAAAATCACAATAAGAGGAGGATTTTATCATGAGAACAATAACTAGAAGAAGCTTTCTGAAAGGCTCAGCGGCCAGTATTCTTGCAGTTGCCCTGGGTGGAATCGGCGTGAACGCATATGCGGAAGAAGCGGAAGAGGCAGCAGCCGGAACCTATGAATGGGAGCTTCTGTCCTCAGTGACCGCGGATGAATCCCGCACTTCCACTGCAAATTCGGATGAGAAGCTGGATTACATCACCATCGGACTTGGCACGGTGCCGTCTTCCATGGATCCGTACAGCTTCAACAAATCCAGTGAGATTACGGTAGAAGTATTTGAAACCCTGGTCGTAGCGACGGACGACGGAGACTTTGTCGGAATTATCGCAAAGGACTGGGCTTACACGGACGATACAGAGACAGAACTGGTCGTCAACATTTACGAAGGCGTGACCGACTCTGACGGCAATGAAATTACAGCGGAAGACGTGGTGTACAGCTTCCAGACCTACATCGATTCAGGGAATGCGAGAGACTTCGATGATTATGATTACAGTGAAGCAACGGATACCTATCAGGTTACATTCCACTTTAAGCAGAAGCTGAGTTCTCTGGATGGGTTTGACAATATCTTTGCGAGCACCTACATTGTAAGCCAGGCGACGTATGAGAGCCACAACTTCAACGTAGATCCGATCGGCACCGGCCCGTATAAGATCACCAGCTATGAGGAAGGCGCTACCTGCATCCTGGAAGCAAGAGATGATTACTGGCAGTCCGAGGAGAACCTGTATCAGAGCCAGAAGAGCAACGTACAGACGATCGAGTATCAGTTTATTCTGGATGATTCCATGAGACTGATCGCCCTGGAATCCGGCACCATCGCTTACTGCGCAATTGATGACACCAGCCTCAGTCTTTTCGAGGAGGGCGGCGATTATGCAGGTCAGTTTAACATTTACTGCTATGAGGATGCGCAGGCGCAGACGATTCTTCCGAATATGAGCAGCAATTCTCTGATGAGCGACATCAATATGCGCCTGGCTGTTTATTATGCACTGGATTCCGAGTCCTTTGCAGACGCACTTGGCAGCCGCGTGTATTATCCGTGTACCGTAGACTGCGCACCGGTAGTCGGTGACTATCAGTCTGACTGGGATACCTGGGAAACCTACAACACCGTATATGATCCGGAGCTTTCCGCTCAGTATCTGGCAGAGAGCGGCTACAACGGCGAGACGCTGAAGATCATCACCGAGGATAACTCTGAGAAGAATACTATCGCCGAGGTCGTACAGGCTTACCTTGAGATCGCAGGCATTAAGAGCGAGATCGTGACCCTGGATCATGCACTGATCGAGAACACGGCCGGCGACGCGACACAGTGGGATATCCTCATCTATAGCTCCGCTGATAAGGACTATGCGATTTCCAGATTCATGAAGACTTATGCAATCGCTCATGGCTATGCAGACGGCTACAACTTAAGCTTTTATGAGAACGATGAGTTCCAGGAGATGCTGAGTACCGTATTCAATGTTGATACCTACAGCGAGGAAGGTACCAACGAAATCATGCAGTACATCTATGACAATGCGCTTGGATACGCCGGATGCTACGCAATTAAGGTAGGCGTGTACTCACCGGTAATGGCACAGTTCTACACCGTATCCGGTACGTCGAACTTCGTCATCGGCGCATGCGAATATTATCTGGATCTGTAATAAAACCATACTGTCCTGTTTACAGGAAAGGGCATGATTCCTGTGGAAAATCAATGGCTCTGTTTGTTACGGGCAAAGATAATTGTCCATTTGTGAGTTGTGTCTGAACGGGAAATCATATTCCGGGGAGAGCCAGTGGAAACCGGCAATTTTCCCCGGAATATTTTGAAAAAGCCGTAATTGTTCAGACAGGTCTTCGCACTTGCGCGAAGATCATGTGAAAACATATAGAAAAATCGGAGGACAGAGTTCCCGACTGCGCGTAACTTCACATGGCATGAAAGAGCGGCTTATAATCGCGTGAAGAATAAGTAAGTGGAGGCATTTTATGAGCAAATTACAATTACAGGCCGGCGCCGGAAAAGCATTCCTGGAGTACCCGGAGGAGATTTTTCCGACGCCGTTTGAAAATTTTACCGGGGTTCATGATTCTCCCGCGGTAAGAGTTCTTGTATTAGACTATGGAAAAAGAATCACCGTTATTAACATTGAAAGCGTCAATCTTTTCGGCGACGCGCGGGAGAAGGTTGTAAACGCAGTGGCGGAAATCACGAAGGTGGATCCGGAGGATGTCTGGTATCACTCTTCACACGTGCTTTCTACCCCGCATGTCTGGTCGCTGACCTCTAAAATGCCTCCCCGCACAGATGCGGATACGGTAAAAATTAAGATGCTTCATGAGCTGACGCTTACGGCTGCAAAAAAAGCAGCGGAGGATGCGGTACAGTCTCTGAAAGAAGCCAAATACGGATTTGGAAAGGGCTACTGCGCGGCAAACGCGAACCGCAACATCTGCACCGAACGAGGCTGGACGGTCAGCGTTAACGATGAAGGACCTGTGGATCATGAAGTACCTGTTATCCGGATTGACGATACCGAAAACGAGCCGATCGCTGTTCTGTTTTTCTTTAATGCGCAGCCGGCCGTGCTGGATCAGACGCGGAATGCGGACGGGACGCATCTGATTTCCGGAGATATTGCCGGATACTCCGCGGCTTTTGTGGAGCAGGAATATCCGAATGCTGTGGCAATGTACTGTACAGGAGCGGGCGGCGACGAGAGTCCTTATCTGCGCGGTCAGTATACGATGACCGGCAGAGGCGGGCGCATGATTGAAAAAGATTTGCATGAAAAGACGTTCCTGCTCTGTGAGCTGCTCGGGGAACGCCTCGGCATGCAGGTTGTCATGGCGGCTGAGCGCATTCAGTGTAAGGAAATGGACGGACCGCTGCAGATTGTGCGCCGGGTGTTCACCTATGACGGACAGGAAATCGGAAATACCCGGGAACCGCAGAAGGAATACGAGTTCAAGCCGGAAGGAGAGCGGACGCTGGAGTTTTCGGTAATGCAGATCGGAGACATCGCTGTCGTGGGTCTGATTCCGGAAATCTGCGCCCGGACCGAAATTGCATTGCGGACAACGTCTCCTTTCCAGAATGTGGCTGTGCAGACCTTTACCGGCAGCGGCCCGATTGAGTCCGGCAACGGAAAATACCTGGGTGAGAGCGATTATTACGATAAAATCACCATGCAGGCCGTCAGCTCAGCCTACGCAAAGGGCACGGCCGAGCGGCTGGTCAAAGATATCCAGAAAGTAATGGAAGAGATGAAGGAGCAGCCTGCATCGGTGCTACACATCACGACCGTGACCGAGCCGTCCTATGACGGGCAGCGTGTCTGCGGAGCTATTGTGGAGTATGACCGGGCGCTGGATGCCAGCCAGGTCGACAAAGAAATGTTTGCGTTCACGGAAGCACCGATTCTCGACTGCTATGTGAGCGACAAGCCGGACTTCAGCGCAGAGAAGGCAGATGGAAACTATGTGATTTTCCGACTCTCCAGCGAAGACGAGAGCAGCCGCCTCATGCAGAAGGTATATATCCAGAATCGCGGCCCGAAAGGAGGTCCTGGCGGTCCAGGAGGTCCCGGCGGTCCGGGAGGCTCAGGCGGTCCAGGAGGTCCCGGCGGTCCGGGAGGCTCAGGCGGTCCAGGAGGTCCCGGCGGTCCGGGAGGCTCAGGCGGTCCGGGAGGTCCGGGAGGTCCAGGAGGCCCGGCAGGAGGCCCAGGAGGCCCAGCAGGAGGCCCAGGAGGTCCGGCAGGAGGTCCGGGAGGTCCGGGAGGCCCCGGCGCCGGCGGCAAGAAGTTCATAGGCATGAAGAAAAAGGACACCCGGCTTCATCTGATTCAGAAAAAAGCCCTGCCGACTGCAGACGGTTCTGAGATTGCGCCGTTTGAAGGAATGGTTTTGGGCGACAGCGAAGTGGACCTGATAGTAAATCGCTTCCAGGCGGGAGAATTCCATGGAATGAAATATAATCTTTTCATCCCGCAGGACTACGATGAGACGCAAAAATATCCGATGCTTCTGTTCATCCCGGACGCGACCGGAAACGGCTCCGAGCAGGACAGGACACTGATTCAGGGAATGGGAGCGACCATCTGGGCGACAGATGCTGAGCAGAAAAAGCATCCGTGCTTTATCGTGGCGCCGCAGATCGACGGCGAACCACTGACCAACAACGATTACACCTGCTCTCCGCAACTGGAAACCATCAAAGAACTGCTGGATTCTCTGCGGGAGATATATAGCATTGATGCCGATCGTATTTATACCACCGGGCAGTCCCAGGGATGCATGGCTTCCTTTGAACTGAACATCCGCTATCCGGACTATTTCGCAGCTGCCCTGCTGGTTTCCGGACACTGGGATGCCAAAAAGATCGCCGATACCCTTTCCGGGAAAAAGCTTCTGATCGCTTTAAGCGAAGGCGGACTGGGCGAGTTTGACTCCATGAGCAAACTGTATGATTTGCTAAAGGAGCGCGGAGCGAGCGTAGAGAAACAGTTTTTCAATGCCAGAGCGGGCAAGGAAGAGCTGAATGCTGCGATGGCAGAGTATCTTTCCGGCGACGCGAACATTAAACTCGCCATTTATACCAAAGAATCCAGTCTGCCGGATGATGGGAAAAAGTATTTCGGAATCATGTATCATCAGCGCGGATGGGAGATCACTTATCCGATCGAAGCCGTGCGCGACTGGCTGTTTGGTCAGACAAAGTAGGCTTCACGCGGCTGGCTGTCCAGACAGATATAGCAAATAGACTGAAAGGAAAAATATCAGGCCTGATAATTTTATCGGGTCTGATATTCGTTCTGAGTAGTGAGCGCATTTTTTGACTGTCACACCATCGCAGCTGTGCATATTTTTGCGACGCGCTTAGCCAGAGCCAGAATCGTCCAGATCGGGGGATTGCCCATCGATTCCGGCAACAGGGTAGCATCAGCGATATACAGGTTCTGCGGCAGGCGGCGGTTGTGCAGGGTGTCGGCTTCCTCGGCAGTCAGAGGAAGCATTCCGCCGGGGTGACCGGCATTGATAGTTCCGAGGAAGATATCCTCTTCGGAAACACCCATCTTTCTCAGGATCCGTTTGCAGTCGGAGACGGCTGCTTTCAGTCGGTCTTCGTCTGTCCGCGTCAGATCCTTTTGCGGCTTTCGGGTGCGGCTGGCACCATAACCGGAGTCAGAAAGCTTGATCATCATACTGAGAATATCCCCGGCTGGCCGTTTCCAGGATTTGTTAAAGAAAAAACTGAGATAGTCCATGTATGGTGAGAGCATATAACCGTCTCTTTGCATGAGGAAGGGCATTGGAATATGACGGTCCTGACCGGCTCCCGGATAAGGCGCGGCTACACACAGCACGGGATCGACAAACAGCGTGGTCTCGCAGGTAATCCCGGAACGTTCCAGAATGACCGGAGTGCCCAGCCCTCCGGCAGCCAGGACGACCAGATCCGCGCGGTAAGTCTGCTGTTTTCCCTTTTCTCTTGCATAGACAGTATGTACGGCATTTTCGCTGTGGTTGATGCCTAGCTTTGTCACTTTACAGTTTGTTTTCAGCGTGGCTCCATGAGAGACAGCTTCTGACAGGAGTGTGCGGCTGTCCCATTTTGCTCCTGTGCGGCAGCCTAACACACAGCGTCCGCAGTGGACACAGCGTCGGAAGTTGATCAGTTTGGGTGTGGGGGCTGGAGCAAAGCCAAGCTGTGAGCAGACATCATAGAGCGCATTGGTCTGAGGGGACCAGTATTGACGGTGATCTGCAGAAAGAGGAATTTCCTGTGAAAGCTCATCAAATTCCTGATCCAGATGGATCCCGATTTTTTTAAGCCCCTTGTCACAGCGTATCGCGCTGCCGGTGGCAAGGGTGGTAGTGCCTCCTGTACCCTCGCCATGCACCAGAACCATGCCGGAGGATGCTTTTTGCACACGCATAGCCGGAAAGAGCAGGGAGATCATGCGCTCATCCAGAAACAATCCGGTTTTCCGAAGCCGGGCGATGCGGTCAAACCGGAGGGCAAACGGCTGAAATTCGTCGCCCGCCTCCAGGATCGTCACCTGAAAATGCCCCTGCAGTTCTTTGGCCGCCATGGCGCCGCCGGCACCGGAGCCGATCACGATTGCTGTTTTCATGAGTTCAAAAATCCTTTCTGTTTTTTTTACCTATTTACTGAATAAAAATGCCTTACATGCATATCTGCCCTCCGTGATGCGTTCTTGGAAGGTAAGCTTGCCTCGCCCATAAATTCCCGCAAAAATTCCCTGGTCTATGGCTGAGATCACGGCACAGATATCCGGGGTATAAAATGTGCTGAAATAGCATTTTTGGACCGTGAATTCTCCGGGGGAGGATTCTTTTATGTTAATCCCGATGTTGCGGTAGAGCAGAGCAATGATATCCTGACACTCCTGATCATTTTCTGGTTTCAGCCGTCTGCGCAACTGAGTTCCCAGATGGCGCGCCATGTGATAGAGCCTGTGATGCAGATGTTTCATGTCCTGACCGTTGTTAATCGCCCGTCTGGCTGTATCGGCGGTAAAGCGCGCGTAAGTGTTCAGACAGCAATCGCGGGAATGTTTCCTGAACAGCGGTGATTTCGAAGCACATCCATCCTCACGGAATGCTTTGGCTGTCTGCCGCATCAGGATCTGTATTTCCAGACGGGCGCCAAACCTGCTGGATAATAGATGATAAATCAGTCGGTTCATCAGAGGACTCCTATAAAAAGAACATCACCGGCAGCAGCGGCTTTGGGTGCGTACAGAGCTTCAATGGTCTGCTGATGCAGCCCGGCAATCTGGTTGCGCCGCAGCTTCAGATTGGGAGTCAGCTCTCCGGTTGATATTTTCAGCGGCACAGACATCAGGGCGTATCGCTTGATCTGTTCCGGGTGGGAGAGCTGCTCGTTTGCCGCCCCAACAGCAGCAGTCAGCGCTTCTTTGTCCGGGGCGGACGGAATGTCCTCTGGCCAGAGCAGGGCGACACAATAGGGCTTTTGTTCTCCGACCAGCATCGCCTCGCTGATGCCGGGAATATCTTTTAAGAGGGTTTCCACCTTTTGCAGAATGATGTTTTTTCCGTAGGCGTTGATTAGGATTTCTTTTTTCCGCCCGATAATCTGAAGGTGGCCGCCTGACGTGATCGTCCCCAAATCTCCCGTATGTAAGCAGGCATCCCTGCGTCCATCATAGTGGATGGCGACCTGGGGACCGGATACCAGAATCTCACCGTCGTCCGCCAGAGTCACGCTTGTATCCGGAAGTGGAGGACCCACTGTGGTGATATCATTCGCGCCAAGCCGGTTCAGCGTGATCAGCGGCGCTTCCGTCAGCCCGTATGCATCGTGAATTTCAATGCCCAGCTCTCTGAAATCTGTTAGAAGCTTCTGGCTGACCGGAGCGGAGCCAACGATCAGCTGGTCGCACCGATCCAGACCGGCTTTTTTCAGGAGAGATTTTTTCAGTATCGGACGCAGGAGGCGCCTCAGGGCAGCGCTTTCACTGGAGATGTAGATACTCCCCAGCCTGTTTTTGGCAAGCTGATCCCAGATTTTTTCGTAGAATCTGGGAATCGAGAAGAAAATCGTCGGCCGCACCTTTGGCAGCGTTTCCGCCAGCTTGTCAAAATCATTGAGGAAGTAGAGGGATGCTGGTGCGCCCAGATAGTAAGGCGTGTAAGCTCCCAGTATTCCCTCCACCACATGGCTCAGCGGCAAAAAGGACAGATAGATAGCCTCTTTGGTGCGGCTCTTGAAGCTGAGCAGGGAGGCCATCGTCTCTGCCATCCACCGCAGCTGACCATGTGCAAATGCCACTTCCTTGGAGTTTCCGGTGGTGCCGGAGGTGTAGCGGAGCGTGGCGAGATCCTGGTAGGAAACCTGTACAGGCGTAATTTCCTGCTTGCTTCCATTAGAAAGAAACTTTTCCCAGGATATCAGACGATCGTCCTTCGGGAGCGTCTCATTTTCCGTAAAGGAGATCATCATTCCTGAAAAATTCATCTGGCTGACATGGGATAAAATACGATTGTCCCCGATGAAAAACCACTGAGCGCCGCTTTTCTGCAGCAGTTCATCCAGCTCATTGGCAGGAGTCGTGTAGTACAGCGGAACGCTGGTCGCGCCGGACAGTCCGATGGCAACGTCGAGAATAAAATAGGTGACGCTGTTAATCCCGCTGACGGCGACTCTGCTGCCGACACCTATGCCGAGTATCTGAAGTGCTTTGCGCGTCTCCTCAATACGCGCACTGACAGAGGAGGCGCTGCTTTCCCGGATGCCATCATTCGTCACATCATAATAGGAAATAGATGTATGCTTCCGGTTCAGGCAAAATTGCACTTGTTCAAATACGGTTCGGCTGTTATGGTCGAGGAAGTTTCTGCCGGTGGCATAGGCTAAAAGATTCGGCAGATGCTCCCGCCAGTCAAGCTGATATGCCCCCATAAACCGTTCGGTGTTTGCCGTGTCATAGGTCTTATTTTCCGTGAAATAAGGAGCCAGGGACAGCATGTTCGTCAGGATGCTTTTCTCTGAAAGTTTATTTTCTGACAGGTTGCGGGACGCCCCGATTTTGTCCAGGAACGGAACAGGGAGGAACAGGGGTTTCCGCAGTTTTATTGACAGATTCTTTTCTGCCCAGTCCCGCACAGCGTTGATCAGCTCAACCACAGTCGGCTGTGCCGTGGACGGTGCAGTCAGGTGAAAGGTCTTTCCCGCCGCGCCATCCGTGTAAGTGATGTGGACGATGGACTTTGCGACATAATCCACCGGCACCATGTTGACGCGCAGGGATTTTTTGATTGGGAAAACGCACATCTGCTGTTTCAGGTACAGCTTCAGCGGGTAGTAGAGCGTATTGAAATTCTTCAGCCGTCCGGTTCTGGAATCGCCAACAATCTGACCGGGGCGGAAAACAGAGACAGGGAGCTGCTCCACTGCCTGCGCGACAAGGCGCTCTCCCTCATACTTACTTTGCTCATAGAGACTGGAAAAACCCGCGTCTTCCAGAGAATCTTCCAGAATCCGGCCGCTTCTGGTTCCGGCCACATAGGCAGTAGAGACATGAGAAAAACGTTTCAGCGGGTGATCGGCCTGAATGCGTCTGGCAAGATTCAGAACATACTCTGTGCCGGTCACATTGACATCCCGGAACTGTTTTCGGGAATGCCGGATGCCGATCACAGCAGCCGTGTGGATGATATAGTCCGTGCTTTGAATCAGCAGGTTCTGATCTGCATCAGAAAGGGCAAGATTCTCTTTTGTGATATCCCCCGGCACAGGCAGGATGCGGCTCCCGATGTTCTCTGTCAGCTCCGGACGTCCATACCAGAGAGCAGAAAGAGTATTGACCGCTTCTGAGACGGAACCGGCTCTCACGAGACCATAGACTACATCGTCGGTTGTCTGCATGAGTTCAGAAATAATTTCCGTTCCCAAAAAACCAGTTGTACCGGTCAGAAATATATTGTACATTGGCAGTTCCTCCGTATATACTGCATCAGGCCGGGCTTTCATGAGAAAGCAGCCATGAGACCAAAAAATCGCCCATCTCATCCAGTGTGTTTTGATAATTTATAAGCTGATTTCCGAGTCGCTCTTTTATCTGTTTCCGATGAACAACGATATATTCCAGAGCACCTTTCAGTTCGGCTGCCAGATCTGCATCATCTGCGTGCAGAAGCTGATACTGGCATAAATCCATCTCCTGCATGATATTGTCCAGACGTTCGTCCATGGAAATTGCAATGCCGGGTACTTTTGCACTCATAGACAGTACTTCTGCATGATATCTGGAGGTGACCAGCAAAGATAACTGTCTTAGTACGGCGGCCATTTCGCGGCCATCATGGTCGGAGGATAAAAAGACAGAAGCAGGCACCTTAAGCTTTGCCTTCATTTTGCTGCAGGCATCTGTATCCAGTCTTTCCATACCGAACAGGACTACATGGCAGGAATGCTTTGAAGCAAATTCATTGACTGATCGGGCGATGGCATCCAGATAGGACTCAAACTGCTGCTCTCGTTTCCTGGACCAGCTGAAAAAGTACCATAACTGAAACTGTAACGAGTGATCCCCGGTGATTTTCGCTTTCATCCACTTGGCCAGTGATGGTTTGACCGGCCACCAAAAGGGATTGATAGGCGCAATGCCAAGAAGCGGTGTGGTACCGTCCCATCCGGATTGACACAGCTGCGTGAGAGCCCATCCGGTACGGGAGGAACTGTCAAAATTCCATGCGGCGTCCGTTCCAAGATGGCCATTAAGTCCCAGTCTTTGAATTTCTTCCAGGGAGTTTTTGGTTCTGGCGATAAAATAGGTATCCGCGCAGAGCTGCTTTACCGTGCGCTCCAGAAAGTCGTCCATCTCACCTGCCTCTGAACCGTAGGCGATGCAGGGCTTATGCTGAGTTTTCATAATTCCGGCCGCTTCACAGAAATATAAGGTAAGGGCATTGGCAAATTTACTTTTGAGCGTCGAACCTTCGCAAAGAATGACGGCCTGATTGGCGCAGCAGGCCCTGAATACTTTTGCGAAAAAGACAGGACTGAAGTGGATTAACCGGATATCTGAGTGAAAGTAGCAGCGAATATTTTCTTCATTCAATGTCATGATTGAAATCTGCACATCGTCTTTGCCAAGACGATCCTGAAGCTGCTTTACGATTTCGGATACCCGTACATCGGCCCCCGTATTCCTGGCCCCGTTGTAACCGACCAGCAGGATGTACATCTTCGGATCATTTTTTAAATCGCTCATTCTTTTATAGTCTATCAGACCCAGCTTCGAGAAAACAGGAGCAAAGCGGGACAGCCAGACAAAGAATTTAACAAGAAGATTGATAAAATGATCCATAGAACATTTCCTTTCCATCTTTTCTAATGAGAAGCATTCTACGGCACCGAACCACACGAATTCCGATGCGTCTCCATCAGGCGAAATTCAGATTGCATTCATCCTGTGCAAAGCGAACCGTTTCTTCAGTGCAAAATATCCCTGGTAAATTTCCCGGCAGCTTTCAGATCGTCTGCATTGGGACGGCCTTTGTGCAATGCTGTGAACTCACCGCGGCAGTAGAAGTTTTCTTCGGCAACGGGAATGCCTCTCTTCTCCAGCCGCTTCCGGATATTGGGAAAGGCCCTTTGCGCGAGAGCAGAAGTGGAGAATACGACCACTTTTCTGATCTTTTTAGGGTCAAGCTGTTTGATATACTCTTTTACCTGACTGTCAATCCCGCCCCAGTACACGGAGGCTCCCAGAAAGAGAATGTCAGCCTGGTCAGAAGCCCCGTTGCGAATGGGCTGTGCCTGCACACCAGCCGTCCGGGCAATGCAGTCGGCCAGTTTTTTCGTATTTCCGCCTTTTGAAAAATATCGCACTTGGATCATCATGGTCTTTCTCTCCTCATAATGTGTTGACAAATTTACGCATTTACAGTATGATTGTAGCATATAAAAAAGAGAAAACAAGTACTATCATAAAACGTATATAGTATAATAAAAAGTACTTAAGTAGGAGAAAATGGAAACTGAGATGAA
>JAJPXX010000112.1 GCA_021205225.1 Lachnospiraceae bacterium | reverse complement strand
GTAATAATATTCCCGCGCAACTATGGACATATACCCTCTCCGGCGGGGAATATCACACCCAAATACCAGAATGATATTCCCCGCGCGAAGTCAGATATTTTTCACTTATTCCGCCTCTCTTTGAATGACAAACACCGTCGTGTTATTTTTTTCATTGAGCAGAAATCGTTTTTCGATACGATATTCACTGAGGCTGCGCACAGATTCGAGTACATAATTTGGCTCTGAAGAATAGATCACAAGTACCGCATCCTTTTTCAGAAGTGTACCGACCGTTTCAAAGAACCTGTGATAGAGTTCCCGCAGTGCCGCCCTGGTTCCTTCCGGCGCGTTCTGCGGCATATCCGTGATTACCTCGTCAAAAAGATATTCATGCGTAAAGGTAAAATAATCCCGATGCACATAGTTTACAATACAGCCGGCCCGCTGTGTGTTGCGCCGCGCTTTCTCGATTGCTTCCCCAAATAAATCAAGGCCGTACATCGTTCCGGTTCTCACGGCACGGCTGCGCTCGATCAGCATTGTCCCAACTCCGCAGAAGGGATCCAGAATCTGCGCTCCCTCCTTCAGCCAGGGGCGAGCCAGATAAACCGCCAGCGCTGCGTTCACAGGCGCGATAGAGGACGCCACAACTTCTTTCCGGTAATCAAACCGGCCATCAAACGAGGAAGACGGCTTCAGCATAGCCGCAAAGGTGCCGTCCTTGCGCAAAACCAGACGCACTTCCACCTCATAGTCGGTCACAGAATTGATCAGGCGTGTGCCTGATGCTTTTTCCAGGGCATCAGAGAACTTGCGAAGATAAACTCCCTTTTTCTCCTGATATTGTCCCACACAGAACAGATCTGCACCGGAAGCGGCGCCGCGCTCCCCACGTAAGGAATGCTCACTGTGCGGGGAACTGCCCGTATTTTGCCCTCTTAGTTCAACGCGGAAAAGAAACGCCCCCGCCCCATTGTATATCCGGTCAAGAAGCGTAAGCATCGGTCCGGCCAGTAACTCTCCGCACTGCGCGGGATGATCCGCCAAAAGTGTTCTCGTTTTCACCGGAAAAAGCAGTTCACTGTAGGTACGGATCTGACGAATATCCTTCAAAGAAGCGCCATCCACCCGGACGCCGCCGGCAAGCATCGTGATTTTTCCTTTTTGAATCTGCTCCGCAGTCGCTTCTCTCTGGCGGCGGTTCGTAAGCAAAATCACATCCTCCGGCTCCTTCTCACCCGAAAACCGGTGATGGCGGACACCGCTGCAGCGAAGTACCATTGTCTGCAGCATCCGAATTTCTTCCGATACGTGCTTCCATTCCTCCGGCTGCCATTCCTGCACATCGCGCAGCGACGCAAGCTGCTGCTCCAGCCCGGTAAGGAAAGGCCGATAATCCAGCTCCGACATCGCTTTCAGATAATCTGCACGGATAAAAAGTGTTTTTTCCTTTTGGTAAGCGTCAAAAAGAACCGGAAGCAAATCTTCCGATTCCATTTTTCCAAGCACAAGCGCGGCATTTTTTCGAACCTTCGGATCCTCATGTGAAAGGAGTTCGCAAAGCTTTGAAAAATCTCCCCCAAGAAGATAAGCAAACTCGCGCCGACCTTTTTCCTCTTTCAATTCCTCGCGCAGAGAAATAAGATTCTCTCTGATACCTTCCCCTGCGCAGACCTTTTCATAATATTCTCTGACCATACTCTACATTTTCTCCCGGACCGTCCTCTTTAAGCCGCTGACCGCAGTAAAATTTCATAATCTTTTTCGGACAGAACCCCCGCTCTTTTTTCACTCTGCCGCCTCGCGGCATTCCTCTATGTATGCCATCACATCATCCTTAAATGCTTCCCACTTATCCTCATTCTCAACATAATAAAGCGGACATAGCTTTCCAGTCACATCGTAATGGCGG
This sequence comes from Lachnospiraceae bacterium, assembly GCA_021205225.1. Taxonomy (GTDB): domain Bacteria; phylum Bacillota; class Clostridia; order Lachnospirales; family Lachnospiraceae; genus Choladousia. Next base: position 3,848 of record JAJPXX010000112.1, on the reverse strand, counting down.
ATAATCGCATCGCGATCCAGGTCATACATATCAACCAGGTACGCGGTCAGCTTCACCAGAGATTCATACGTTTCCTCTGTAAACTGTCCCGTCGTGTCCAGATGGCAGTTCTCAATCGAGACAGAATAATGGTTCGCACTGTTGGACGCATAGGCAATCTCGCCTGGCGGTACGCATTCAATAATCTCACCTTCAATGCCGACCACAAAGTTCGCGCTCATGTAAACCGCTTCATCCTCCGTGATCTGTCCGCTCTCAATCAGAGTGCCATTATCCTTCAGGCTCTCAAAGTAATCATGGTTCTGCTGCGCGGTGGTCTGCGGATTGGCGAGATAATGAATCACGATATTCGTGATCTCGTCACAATACTCCCCAGGCCGCGACCATTCATTGACAGTCAGCAGCTGTACGTCAATCCCCGGATCCGGCACGACCATCACATGCGCTTCTGTCTCTGTCTCCGTTTCCGGTGCTTCCGTTTCAATCAGAAGAGTCTCATTCAGAAGCGCATCGATATCCATATCATCTTTGGGAAGCAGGGAAAGCAAAAGACCAACCGCAGCTGCTGTAAAGACGATTACCGCCACCCAGATCAGGACACGGCTTATTCTGATTTTTCCCTTTTTCTTTCTCTTACCCATATGAAAGCTCCCCATCTTAACAGCCGCCCAAACCTTCAGCTGGCTTTCCCCATGCTATTGCTCTACACTGTAGTTCGGCGCTTCTTTTGTAATGTGAATGTCATGCGGATGCGACTCTTTCAGAGACGCTGCCGATATCTTCACGAATTTTCCGTTTTCTTTCAGTTCCTCGATCGTTTTTGTACCGCAGTATCCCATACCGGAACGGATGCCCCCGACCAGCTGGAAGACGGTATCCTCCACGCTGCCCTTGTAAGCTACACGGCCCTCCACGCCTTCCGGAACAAGCTTTTTCGCGTTCGACTGGAAATACCGGTCTTTGCTGCCATTTTCCATCGCTGCGATCGAACCCATGCCGCGGTATACTTTATATTTTCTGCCCTGGTACAGTTCAAAGGTTCCTGGGCTCTCGTCACAGCCTGCAAACAGACTGCCCATCATGCAGACGTTCGCACCGGCCGCAATCGCTTTCGTCATATCCCCGGAATATTTAATGCCGCCGTCCGCAATGATCGGAATTCCAAATTCTTTCGCTACCTCATAGCAGTCCATCACAGCCGTCACCTGCGGTACGCCGATGCCTGCCACTATACGGGTAGTGCAGATTGAGCCAGGACCAATGCCTACCTTTACCGCATCGACGCCTGCTTCGATCAGCGCCCTTGCACCCTCTCCGGTCGCTACATTGCCCGCAATCACCTGCAAATCCGGGAACTTCTCTTTAATCATACGCACGCAGTTCAGCACATTTGCGGAATGCCCATGCGCGGAATCCAGCACGACCACATCTACCTGCGCCTCTACCAGAGCCGCCGCGCGTTCCAGCACATTTGCGGTAATGCCAAGCGCCGCACCGCACAGAAGCCTGCCTTTATCGTCCTTCGCGGAGTTCGGATATTTGATCTGTTTTTCAATATCTTTTATTGTAATAAGACCCTTCAGATTAAAGTCATCGTCCACGATCGGCAGCTTCTCTTTTCTGGATTTTGCGAGAATCTCCTTTGCTTCCTCCAGTGTCACGCCAACCTTCGCCGTAACCAGCCCTTCGGATGTCATGGAATCTTTGATTTGCTTTGAGAAATCTTTTTCAAATAAGAGGTCACGATTTGTCAGAATGCCAACCAGCTTGCCATTTTCGGTAATCGGAACACCGGAAATACGGAACTTCGCCATCAGCTCATCGGCGTCCGCCAGAGTGTTCTCCGGTGAGAGATAAAACGGATCCGTAATAACGCCATTCTCGGAGCGCTTTACCTTGTCCACTTCCTCCGCCTGCTGCTCAATCGACATATTCTTGTGAATGATGCCAATACCTCCCTGCCGGGCCATCGCAATCGCCATGCGATGCTCTGTAACCGTATCCATCCCGGCACTCATCATCGGGATATTGAGTACAATCTTCTTTGTCAGATGCGTCGTCAGATCCACCTGATTCGGAATCACCTCAGAATAAGACGGCACGAGCAGTACATCATCGAACGTAATTCCTTCGCCAATAATCTTTCCCAAGACATTTTCCTCTCTTTCTCTGAATTGTTATTCCGCTAGTCTATCAAATCCCGGATATCATGTCAACCTTTTTTCTGTCCTTAGGAACTGTTAGAAAATAACATATGCAGATTGTGCCGAATAACGTGTGAAGCACGGGTTATAAAAACGCAGGCGCAGCGGGCTGCGTCGAGGCTTTTATGGCCTGCGATTCGCGCGTTAGGCGGTGCAAGATGCATAAGTTATTTCGTAACAGATCCTTAATACAGGTTCACCTTACGCGGCGCAATGCGGCGGATATCATTAATGATCTCATCATCCAGCTCTACTGCAATAATCTTCTGGCCTTTTTCCTCATTAAATACCAGGATATAGCTCTTCTGCGGCTCTTTTTTGGATGTATAGTCATTATACTTTGTCCCCGGACGGCTCAGATAGGAATCCAACGCGTGTGAATTCATCGGCGCAAGAACCTCCAGATGCTCCATGTCGTGGCTGCAGATTCTCTTGCGCTTCTGCTTGGAATAGATCGCGTCGATGTCCAGCTCGCCGTTCACATAAAGATACTCATACTCCACCTCCATCTTCTGTCCGACAAAGATCGTCAGCAGAAGGAACACCAGCGCAAGGATCAGGATCGGCCACAGAACCACTCCAAATACTACGCAAATTCCGGTCATAACAGGAAAAAAGCCTTTCAGGAACTTTTTCCCTGCCGATGTCTCCGGCTTCACCATAATCTCTCTGTACGTGTCACCCATTTTCTTTTTCCTCCTTTATCCGCGGAAAACATCAGCTTCTCCGCGATGATACCCTTTTGAAAGGGTTATCGTTTCCCTTCAACCTTCGTGGCAGGTGCAAAACCCGGCCTGAATCGTTACGGATTATCACCATCAATCAGTCCTCACTCACCCAGAATCCACTCCAGGAATGATCGGATCATCTCGATATCCGCCTCTGTGTTTACTACTACTCCACCATATACCGTGTCACTGTAGATCATATACCCTTCTATCTTCGCCGCATTCGTCAGATCAAGCGCACACGGAATGGACTCGCCGTCTTCATTCTCCAGCCAGACCAGCAGATCAGACCATTTTTCGAGTTCTTCGTCCGTCAGCACTTCCCGTAAATCTGAAAAATAGCTCCATCCGGCATATTCCTCAAACTTCTCCACATCCATAAGGACGATATCCGCCATCTTCGCGGAGATAACCGCCGTAAACTTCATCTGGTAGGCATAGTTTGACGTATAATCATCATCATCCAGAATCACACTGGTATCAAATGAAATCTCCTCTTTATCCCCAATCCCTCCAATGTACTCGGTGTAATCCGCCACCATTTCTTCCGGATCTGCGTAGTAGGTATTGCAATTCACCATGTATACAGAAAGTACAGTGTCCATCTGGAGATTGTGAAAAATCGTAATGCCCAGATTAATCGCGCAAATGATCACGATGATCGCTACCATCAGCGGCTTGTAATAGTCCCACACATACGCCAGTCTGCCTTTCCACGAAAGCAGCTTCAGCTTTCCTGACTCCTCCCGGATCTTATCTCTGATCCTGTCTTTCAGTTTCCGGTCGTCCTCATCCATCTGTCCGCTCCTCTGTCAGTAACCAATCCGGCCATTCAGGCGAAAACAAAGCGCAGGCCTGCGGACGGTTGTTCTGAATAATTACATACATATTTATAAAAGATACGAAGTATTGTAAC
>JAJPXX010000013.1 GCA_021205225.1 Lachnospiraceae bacterium | reverse complement strand
TTGACATTTTATATACCGAACGGTATAATAAGAAAGAAATGCGGCAGGCTGGAGATAATATGGAAAAGACAGATATTTCAGGGAATATGGAAAGCATGGATAACCGAAGCCGACTTTTACAGTGCGCAAATGAACTGTTTTATGAAAAGGGATATGACGCGGTCGGTGTACAGGAAATTGTAGTGCGGGCAGGGCTGACGAAGCCGACTCTGTATTATTATTTCGGCAGTAAAAAAGGATTGCTGGAGGCGTTGATTGCAGAACGGTTTGAACGTTTGCGCGGAATGTATCGAGCCTTAAGTGAGCGGGAAAATCTGCGGATTGAGGAAGCGCTGAATTGGCTGGCTGATATTTTTTGCGGGTTTTTTGAACAGGATCGGCATTTTTATATGTTAATGATGGCGTTATTCTATTCGGCGAGAGGGAATGAAGCTTATCAGACAATCCAGCCCTACATGGTAGAGTTTTATGATATGGTGGTGCGGGTGTTTGACCGCGCAGCGGATCAGTTGGGAAATATGTATGGACGGCAGCGTCAGTTTGCGATTGGCTTTGTCGGGACAATTAGTTCCTATTTTCTGCTTCATTATGAACATGACCCGGAAGAATGCAAGAGAGTGGATCGGCAGCAGATTGCAGCACTGGTGAAGCAGTTCATGTATGGTATTTTCTCCTGAAGCCGGGAGTTTATCAATGTGATTTTAGTTGTCAGTGATCTGATACGAATGGAAATATGCAGATACAATAAAAGATTGAGGAAAGACTGCACTGGTTACGACAGAATATTTTTACGGAGGAATGAGATTATGTCAGTCTGGTATGACAACACGGTTTTTTATCATATGTATCCGCTCGGGATGAGCGGCGCACCGTTTGAAAACAGGGAGGGACAGGTAGTTCATCGTTTTGCGGAGCTGGAAAAGTGGCTGCCGCATATCAGGGCTTTGGAATGTGGGGCGATCTATATTGGACCGCTGTTTGAGTCGACGACACACGGATATGATACGCGGGATTATAAACTGGTGGATCGTCGTCTGGGAGACAATGACGATTTTAAGAGGTTTGTGAAAAAAGCGCACGAACTGGGGCTGAAGATCGTGGTGGATGGTGTGTTTAACCATACAGGGCGTGAGTTTTTTGCGTTTCAGGATATCCAGCGGAACCGGGAGGGCTCGCGATATTGCGGCTGGTATAAGGGGATTAATTTCTGGGGGAATAATCCTTATAATGATGGCTTTGGATATGAAGCATGGCGAAATTGTTTTGAGCTGGTGAATCTGAATCTGCAGAATCGGGAAGTGAAGGATTACCTGTTTGATGTGATCCGCTTCTGGATTCATGAGTTTGATATTGACGGTATTCGTCTGGACTGCGCGGATTGCCTGGATTTTGACTTTATGCGGGAAATGCGGTGGATGACGGGCAATGAGAAGCAGGACTTCTGGCTGATGGGAGAGGTGATTCATGGTGATTATTCTCGCTGGGTGAATCCGGAAATGCTGCATTCGGTGACGAATTATGAGCTTCATAAGGGGCTGTATTCGGGACATAATGACCATAATTATTTTGAGATTGCACATACGATCCGGCGTCTGTTTGACGGGAACGGCGGTCTGTGCCGCGGCAGGATTCTGTATTCATTTGTAGATAATCATGATGTCGACCGGATTATTTCGAAGCTGAATGACAGGCGGCATATAAAATCGGTGTATACGCTTCTGTATACGCTGCCGGGTCTGCCTTCCATTTATTATGGTTCGGAATGGGGTGTGGAAGGACGTAAGTCGAATGGCGGTGATCCTGCGCTGCGGCCTTGCCTGAACCTAGAAGAGATGGAGGCAAATCCGCCAGTGACTGGACTGGCAGAATATGTGACGTTTCTCGGGAGATGCCGTCGGGAACATCCGGTGATTGGCGAGGGGATATACCGGGAATTGATGCTGACGACAAGGCAGTACGCGTTTGCACGGATCGGGCAGGATGAGTCAGCAATAGTGATGGTGAATAATGATGAGAATCCTGCAACGCATTCGGTTCCGCTGCCATGTGCGGCAAACCGGATTACGGAGCTGGCAACCGGTGAGACATATTTTGCGGAAAACGGGAGATTGACGGCTGAAGTGGGGCCGGGCGAGGGAAGAATTTTTATTCTGGAGCCGTGAGGGATGAGTGATAATGAAATAACGGTTACTGGCCACAACCCGACCACGCACTTACTGCGGGGTCGGGGTTGAAAATGTAGTGGTAACAGGCATTCGGCTCCATCGCGCAGCGGTTTGGTTGGCCGGATGCTGTTAACAATCGGTGCGAGAAATTGTCTAAACTGCACAGAAACAGTTGCGTGATTGCGGAATAAAGTGTATATTAATTGTAATTATTCCGGTTTAACAAGCAGTGAAAGATCTGTATATTGGGGATGTTGACAGATAATGCCTCAAATAAATAATAAGGAGAAGTACGGCTATGGCAGAGAAAACAAAGAGTTTGGCGGTGGAATCGGAAAAGGCAGACGGGGTGAGAGAGATGGAATTTATCACTGAGCTTGACCAGTATCTGTTTGGTCAGGGCGCGCATTATGATATTTATAAAAAGCTTGGCGCGCATCCGATGACCTGGCAGGGAAAAGAGGGCACTTATTTTGCGGTGTGGGCGCCGCATGCGCAGCAGGTGCGGCTGATTGGTTCATTTAATAATTGGGATGAGAATAGTCATCCAATGAGACGGCTGGAGCCGCTGGGGATCTATGTGCTGTTTATGCCGGGCGTGGGTGCCGGGGAACTGTATAAGTATCTGATTGTGACTCCGGATGGCCGGAAGCTTTATAAGGCAGATCCGTTTGCAAATTATGCGGAGTATCGACCGGGTACAGCATCGCGGGTTGCGGATCTGACAAAGATTTCGTGGTCAGATCTGACATGGCAGGAAAATAAAAAGAAGTTTGATCAGGATAAGAGTCCGATCGCGATCTATGAAGTACATCCGGGCAGCTGGAAGCGTCATCCGCATGGGGAGGATGAGAGCGGCTATTACAATTACCGTGAACTGGCTCATGAGCTGACGGCTTACGTGAAGGATATGGGCTATACGCATGTAGAGCTGATGGGAATTTCGGAGCATCCGTTTGACGGTTCCTGGGGCTATCAGGTGACAGGGTATTTTGCGCCAACGTCGCGTTATGGGACGCCAGAGGACTTTGCTTATTTAGTGAACTATCTGCATAAGAATAAGATTGGTGTGATTCTGGACTGGGTTCCGGCGCATTTTCCGCGCGATGCGCAGGGACTCGCAGAGTTTGACGGTACCTGCCTTTACGAGTACGCGGACACACGCAAGGGCGAACATCCGGACTGGGGCACGAAGGTATTCGACTACAGCAAATATGAGGTGAAAAATTTCCTGATCGCGAGCGCGATTTACTGGATTGAGCAGTTCCATGTGGATGGTCTGCGCGTGGACGCGGTGGCGTCGATGCTGTATCTGGATTACGGCAGACGTGACGGAGCATGGGTGGCGAATAAATACGGCGGAAACCAGAACCTGGAGGCGATTGAATTTTTCAAGCATCTGAACAGCGTGCTGGTGGGCCGGTATCCTGGTTTTATGATGATCGCGGAGGAATCAACGGCGTGGCCGAAGGTGACCGACCGGCCGGAAAATGACGGACTTGGCTTTACGATGAAGTGGAATATGGGCTGGATGCACGATTTCCTGGAATATATGAAGCTAGATCCGTATTTCCGTCAGTACAACCATAACAAGATGACGTTTGCGATGACCTATGCGTATTCGGAGAAGTATATCCTGGCGCTTTCTCATGATGAAGTAGTTCATCTGAAGTGTTCGATGGTGAACAAGATGCCGGGACTGTATGACGATAAATTTGAGAATCTGAAGTGCGGCTATTCCTTTATGATTGGGCATCCGGGCAAGAAGCTTCTTTTCATGGGGCAGGATTTTGGACAGCTCAGAGAGTGGAGCGAGGAGCGTGAGCTGGACTGGTTCCTGCTTTCGGAGCCGCGCCATGCGCAGATGCAGAATTATTTCCGCGCACTTTTGAAGCTTTACCGTAAGAATGCCTGCCTGTATGAGCTGGATTGCGAGCCTGCCGGTTTCGAGTGGATCAATCCGGATGATAATTTCCGCAGTATTTTCAGTTTTGTGCGTCATTCGGCAAACGGGAAGAATAATCTGCTTTTTGTTATCAATTTCACGCCGGTCGACCGTCCGGATTACCGGGTCGGTGTTATGCGCAGAAAACAGTACAGGCTGGTTCTTGACAGCAATGCGGCAGAGTTTGGCGGCACGGGGAAGGAGCAGCCGGAGGTTTATAAGGCTGTAAAGCAGGAGTGCGACGGGAAGCCATTTTCCTTTGCGTATGACCTGCCGCGATATGGAGTGGCAATTTTTAAGTTTTAATCCCGTGTGTGAAATCTCAGAAGGGGATGGCAGTGCCGCCTGTAATGTGCGCGGCCGCGGAGCATAAATGGGAAAAGAAAAGACAGCCTGCACGGGTTTTTTGCCGATGGAAGGCTGTCTTTTTTACGGTTTTTTCTTGTCAAAAAGCGTAAAATAGTTTATTATGTCAGAAAGCGCATGAATGACTTGTTTTTACAGAAAAGGATGAACAATTATGATATCGAGCCAGATTTTACAGAATACAATTGAGGAGCTGCATTCTATTACTCATGTAGATTTTTTGATTACTGATACAGATGGGAATGAGGTGGTCTCGACAATGGATGCGGAGGATGTGAAGCCAGAGGCCGTTTCACAGTTTGTAAATTCTCCGGCAGACAGCCAGGTAGTGCAGAGTGCTCATTTTTTTAAGGTGTTTGATGACAAGAAGCTGGAATATATCCTGATCGCGAGCGGAAAGACAGAAGATGCTTATATGATGGGGCGGGTAGCGGTCAGTCATGTACAGAATCTGATTGTGGCTTACCGGGAGCGCTATGACCGGAACAATTTTATTCAGAACCTGCTGTTAGATAATATGCTGATGGTAGATGTGTATAATCGCGCGAAGAAGCTGCACATCGACGCGGAGGCACGCAGGATTGTCTATATGATTGAGACGAAGTATGAGAAGGACAGCACAGCGAAGGAGATCGTGAAAGGGCTGTTTGGAAATCAGGCGAAGGATTTTGTCACGGAAGTTGATGAAAAGAGCATTATTCTGGTGCAGGAGCTTGGTGAAAAGGATACGTATGAGGACGTAGAGCGCACGGCAAAGATGCTGCGCGATATGCTGAATACGGAAGCAATGTCGAATGTAAAGATTGCTTACGGTACGATTGTGAAAGAGATCCGCCAGGTGACCCGCTCGTATAAAGAGGCGAAGATGGCGCTGGACGTCGGAAAGATTTTTTATGAGGAAAAGCAGATTGTCGCTTACAATACACTGGGCATTGGGCGGCTGATTTACCAGCTTCCGATTCCGCTGTGTCAGATGTTTATGAAGGAAGTGTTCGGTGAGGAAACGCCGGATACGTTTGATGAAGAAATTATTACGACGATTAATAAATTTTTTGAAAACAGTCTGAATGTTTCTGAGACGGCGCGGCAGCTGTATATCCATCGGAATACGCTGGTTTATCGTCTGGAGAAGCTGGAGAAGAGTACAGGTCTTGATATTCGGGTGTTCGACGACGCGCTGACATTTAAGATTGCGATGATGGTCGTGAGCTATATGAAATATATGGAGCGGGAGGCCTGATGTTACCGGGCAGGCGGTGAAATGGGTAAGCGGGATATATGCGATACAAAAAACGCGTGAATTGCAACATACAGAGA
>JAJPXX010000077.1 GCA_021205225.1 Lachnospiraceae bacterium | reverse complement strand
TGAATCGGAACGCAAGCGTTCCATTCCTGACCTTTTGTCCCTTGTATCATCATATAACGCAGAGCAAAATAATAAAAGGAACGCTCCGTTAAGAGTAAATTGTTTTTTTCTTAAAATGCCATCCATAATCCGGAATAGCCACCATCCGCCTGCCATTCGGAAGCAAATCCGCTTCTCTCAAATAATCGCCGGCACCAGCCGCGGCCTTGCCTCCAGCACGACCGCTGACGTCGCTGAAAGCACAATCTTCAGTTCGCCGCCAATCAGCGGATAAGCGGCGCATTCTTCGGTAAATCCTTCCTTTGTGGTCTCAAACACCCGCTCCAGAACGCAGTCATTGGTAATGCCTGCCGGCCACACCGGCAATGTCAGTTCCAGCCGTTCTTCACTGTTATTAAAAAGAACTACCATCTGGCTTTTGCGGCTGAATCTTCCGTAAGCCAGCCAGCGCTGCCCCGCATACGGCGCATCGGAATTCGTACCGCGGGTTGCCGTTTCATAAAACGAGGCAGTGTCCCTGCCGCCCAGAAAGCGCAGCGAGCCGTGCGCGAATACCGGGTAGCGCCGGTGCATTGCGATCACGCGGCGGTGGAATTCCAGCATCTGCTTATCCTCACGCCCCCAGGGATAAGTGCGGCGGTTATCCGGGTCTGTAAATCCGCAGACACCGGCCTCATCGCCATAATACAGCGTCGGCGCGCCGGGCCAGGTCATCTGCATGACCACCGCCTCCCGCATAATTTCGGGACGGATGCCTTCAGAAGCGGCCGCCCCGCCCAGCTTTTCCACCCGGCCGGGGCGGCTGCTGGTGCGCGTCAGGAAACGGGAATGGTCGTGATTCGAAAGTTCATTCATCGCCACCTGCAAAGACGGGGTGAGAAATTCCGTCATATTCTGCGTCATAGATTTTACAAAAGCCTGCGCGTCCCCGTGCAGCTCTTCTTTGTATTCATCGCTGTGTTTTTCCATTCCGGTAAAAAACCAGGTCAGCGGCTCCATAAACGCGCGGTAATTCATCACCGTATCCCACTCATCGCCGCCCAGCCAGGGCGACGCATCCTCGTAATGCTCCGCCAGGATGATCGCGTCCGGGTTCGCTGCTTTCACCGCATTGCGGAATTTTTTCCAGAACCGGTGATTATACTCGGCGGAAAAACCGAGATCCGCCGCCACATCAAGACGCCAGCCGTCCACATTGTAGGGCGGGGACACCCATTTCGCCGCAATCCGCAGGATATAATCCTCCAGCTCCTGTGACGCCTCATAATTCAGCTTCGGCAGAGTCTCATAGTCCCACCAGCCCTCATAATATGGATTGTACGGCCACTCATGCTCATTATTAAACCTAAAAAATGAGCGGTAAGGGCTGTCTGCCGAGACATAAGCACCCTTTTCATAACCAGGCTGCTTTTCATAGATGCGTTCCCGATCCATCCATTTATTAAAGGAACCGCAATGGTTAAATACACCGTCCAGGATAACACGCATCCCTCTTCGGTGTACCTCCTCCACAAATTCTGCAAAAAACGCATTGCTCGCCTCCAGGTTCCGATGGTCGGTAACCCGGCTGATATAGCGCGTCGCGTCACGGTTGCTTAACTTTATTCCATCGGCCTGTGGCAGCAGCGCCCCCTGCTCCGTCACGATTATCCCAATATGCGGGTCAATGTAATCATAATCCTGCGTATCATATTTATGATTCGACGGAGAGACGAAGACCGGATTCAGGTACAAAACCTCCACTCCCAGCTCCTGAAGATAATCCAGCTTATCCCAGATGCCCTTCAGGTCGCCGCCATAGAATTCCCGCGTATCATCCGCCGCCGGAAGCTGATTCCAGTCTCCAATCCGGCTCACCGGCTTCCCAAGATACAGATATTCCCGATCCAGCACATCATTAGAGGAATCGCCGTTGCAAAACCGTTCTGTAAAGATCTGGTACATGACCGCGCCCTTCGCCCAGTTCGGCGTTGAAAAGCCCGGAACAAGGCAAAACAGGCGGCTCTGGTTCAGATCCCGCGACACGCCAAGCCTCGTGTAAAAGCAGCGCGCTTTTCCTGCCTGCACTTCAAAATAATAGTAAAGCGGAGCCTCGCCAATCTTAATTTCCGTCGCGTAATAATCAAAGCGCGAATCGCTTGCCTCAACCTCCATCGGCTTTTTCAGTGCCCCACTGATAAAAAACACAAAATCCACATTGTCCCTCTTCGTGCGAAAGCGAATCCGTACTGTATCGCCCGGATCTGGCTCCATCGGCATCACATAATTCTCCGTTCCGTCGCTGAACAGGGATTGAATATCAAAAACCGGCCGCATATGGATAAAATAATCCAGCCTCTTCATCAACTTCTTTTTTTTCTGATCCATACCAGTCATCCTTTTCTCAGTCTTCGGCAGGCTGTTATCTTTTATCCGGCGTACAGCAGAATGAAAAACCGCTCCTGCCGCCGGGACTTAGCAGCTGACTATATTTCTTTCAATCCACGCTCCCCGTGCGAGGAGCGACCACCGCGAAGTAAAACGACTTACGTCGTTTACTATAATATCACGCTGTCTGATGGGAACCATTATAATCAAGATTCTCCCCCTTCGCAACCGCTTTTTGGACAGAAAAAAGCAGCCTTTCGGCTGCCTTTTTCGGAGAAGGTATCTCTCAAATGGGGTGTAGCAAAAACTATATAATGTATTGGGGGGTTTTACGATTGTTATTATAGCATCTGTGTTCAAATAAGTCTGCACAAATTTCACAAAATCGTCTCCCTGTTTTTGTATAAAGTGCACATTTTCAGGAAAGCACGGAACAGTTCTGATTCAGGAAAAAAGCGCCTCAAATTCCTCACGCCCGATCTTTTCTTTTTCGACCAGAAGCTTCGCGCTGGCGTGAAGCACATCCAGATGAGCGGTAATCATCTCACGCGCTTTTTCATGGGCTTCGTCAACAATACGCTTTACCTCTTCATCGATCAGAGACGTGATCTCTTCTCCATAAGCGCGGGTATGCGCAAGATCGCGCCCGATGAAAACCTGATCATCATCGTTGTCATAATTGATCAGGCCGACGCGGTCAGACATACCGTATTTGGTGACCATTGCACGGGCAATCGCTGTCGCCTGCTTAATGTCCTGGGAAGCGCCCGTCGTCACATCGCCGATGATCAGCTCCTCCGCGACGCGGCCGCCAAGGCTTACGATGATATTCTGCTCCATCTGCCCCTTCGTCTGGAACATCTCATCCTTTTCCGGAAGCGGCATGGTATAGCCCGCGGCGCCGCGCCCCGTCGGGATAATAGAAACCGTGTAAACCGGCCCGACGTCCGGCAAAAGGTGGAACAGGATCGCATGTCCGGATTCATGATAGGCCGTAATGCGCTTTTCCTTTTCGGAAATCACGCGGCTTTTTTTCTCCGCACCGATCCCCACCTTAATAAACGCGCGGTTAATATCCGCCTGGCAGATATAGGCGCGATCCTCCCTGGCTGCCATGATCGCGGCTTCGTTCATCAGGTTCTCCAGATCCGCGCCTGTAAAGCCCGCTGTCGTCCGGGCCACTTCCGCCAGACTCACGTCATCCGCCAGCGGCTTCCCCTTTGTATGCACCCGCAGAATGTCTTCTCTGCCCCCGATATCCGGCCGTCCCACCGCTACCTGCCGGTCAAAGCGCCCCGGACGAAGAATTGCCGGGTCAAGAATATCGACACGGTTGGTCGCCGCCATAACGATGATTCCCTCATTGACGCCAAAGCCATCCATCTCAACCAGCAGCTGGTTCAGCGTCTGTTCACGTTCATCATGGCCGCCGCCCATACCGGTACCGCGGCGTCTTGCGACAGCGTCAATCTCATCAATAAATACGATACAGGGCTGATGCTTTTTCGCCTCCTCGAAAAGATCCCGCACCCTCGAGGCGCCGACGCCGACAAACATCTCCACGAAATCGGAGCCGGAAATTGAGAAAAACGGCACCCCTGCCTCGCCCGCCACTGCTTTCGCCAGCAGCGTCTTGCCGGTACCCGGAGGACCCACCAGGATCACTCCTTTCGGAATCCGCGCACCAATCTGAATGAATTTGGACGGCTCCTTTAAAAAGGAAATAATCTCCTCCAGATCCTCTTTTTCCTCTTTTAACCCGGCCACATTCTCAAATGTCACCCGCTTCGCGTCCGGAGAAACCATTTTCGCCCGGCTCTTCCCAAAATTCATCATTCTGGAATTACCGCCGCCGGCCTGCCGGTTCATCATGGCAAACATCATCATCATGACCGCCGCAATGATGATGGTCGGCAAAAGCCAGCTCAGAACATCCGTCTCACGCTCTACCTCCAGCACCTCGATCGTGACATCCTCGTACGCTTCAAGATCCGCCTCTGTCGTCTCAACATTCAGTACATTCACATAACGGATATCGCCGGAGGTCAGCACAACTTTCAGAGAACCGGTCGGCGTCTCCTGGTTTGGCGTGATGCTGATTTTCACAACCTCCTCATTGTCCAGAGCTTCCTCAAGCTCACTGTAATTCCAGGTCTGGGTCTCCTCCACTCCGCCGCGAAATACAGCGAGAAGGATCAGGATAATCAGCACTCCCGCAAGGTAAAGGCTCAGGCCCTTTGCATTTTTGGTCAATTTCGTACATCTCCTGTCTAAGTCCGCCGCAGAGAGGCTGCGCGGGCTGTGTTTGCATTTTTCTGCCGTCCTTAACTTCATAATAAATTCTGAACAACAGACCGCAGGCCGCTGCTTCGCAGCTATATGCCGCTTACGCGTCATATGCCTGTGGTTCGCCGGGCATTCTGCCCGGCTCAAAATGCAAATCCAGTCCGCCGCAGGTAAACCTGCGCGACCTGTTTTTGCATTTTTCTGCCGTTCAGAATTTATTAATCCGAAAACTCGACGACTCCGATGAAGGGGAGGTTCCGGTATTTCTGCGCGTAGTCCAGCCCGTATCCGACCACAAATTCATCGGGAATATTGAAACAGGTGTAGTCCACCACTACCTGCGATACCCGGCGCTCCGGCTTGTCCAGAAGCGTACACAGGCGCAGTGACGCGGGAGAACGTTCCTCTAAAATATGAATCAGATAACTCAGTGTACGGCCGGAGTCGATGATATCCTCCACGATTAACACATTTTTTCCGTCCAGCGGCTCGTCCAGGTCTTTCACAATACGGACGACTCCGCTTGATTTCGTATCATTTCCGTAGCTGCTCACGGACATAAAGTCCATCGTGACCGGAACGGTAATCCTCTTTGCAAGCTCACACATGAAAAATACCGCTCCCTTGAGTACACAGATCAGATGAACACTCTTTCCCGCATAGTCGGCGCTGATCTGCTTCGCGATCTCTTCGATCCGCTGGTCCACCTCCTGCTCTGACAGCAGGATTCTGACTTTTTCTTTCATTTTGCCTCTCCTTTGGTTATCGAAAGCTGTAGATTCTTCCCTGCCCCGGTCACAATCCTATACCCGGTAGCCTGTATCGTCATTCTACGCATTATGCACAAGGTTCTCCGATACAATCTGCCAGTTCAGGATATTTATCCGCAGCTATCCGGATTTTCATCACGTATTTTGTCGCGTTCGTAACTTTAGCCGCTTCACTGATCCGCCAGCCGACCACCCACAGAATATGAGAGCCGTCCGCCAGCAACAGGATCTGATCCCGCTTTTCTCTCGGAATTTTCTGGTCAATAAAGTAATCCTTCAGCTTTCTGGTGCCTCCCTGGGCATTTATGACCAGATAATCTCCCGTTTTTCTCGTCCGCAACAGCAAACTGTTTTTTATTGTATCATAGGAAAGCCATTTCGTATACTTATTTTCTTCTAAAATATTTTTTTTCAGACCTGGTGTCTTCTCCATTTTCTCCGA
>JAJPXX010000213.1 GCA_021205225.1 Lachnospiraceae bacterium | reverse complement strand
TGCCGAATCCTACTCGCCGCGCGGGCTGCGTCCGGCGGCAGCCGGAAAATACCTTGCGCAGCCCTGCGCATAAAGCCGCAAAAAGGGGCTGCGAATGCAGCCCCCCCATTATATCTGTTTGTTTATACCCAGGCCTTTACCTGCTCATACACGCCGTCCCCGTCAAGCTTGTACTTCGCGAGAAGCGCTACAGCCGGTCCAGACTCGCCAAAGACGTCCTGCATCCCGATCCGCAGCACCGGCGTCGGAGCCTTCGCGCAAAGTGTCTCGCAGACTGCGCCGCCAAGACCGCCGATCACGGAGTGCTCTTCTACCGTCACAATCTTGCCGGTCTTCTTCGCGCAGGCGACAACCAGCTCTTCATCGAGCGGCTTAATCGTATGGATATTGACCACCTGAGCGGAAATTCCGTCCGCGGCAAGCTTTTCTGCCGCCTCCAAAGCGCTGTTCACGCAAAGGCCGGTCGCGATAATCGTCACATCCGTACCATCCTTAAGCACAACGCCCTTGCCAATCTCAAACTTATAATCTGGACGGTCATTGATCACCGGCACAGCCAGACGGCCAAAGCGCAGATAAACCGGACCCTCGTGCTCGTAGGCAGCCTTTACAGCCGCTTTCGCCTCTACATCATCTGACGGATTGATAATTACCATCCCCGGAATCGTGCGCATCAGCGCCATATCCTCATTCGCCTGATGGGACGCGCCGTCCTCGCCGACGGAAATACCCGCATGCGTCGCGCCAATCTTAACATTCAGGTGCGGATAGCCGATGGAATTCCTGACCTGCTCAAATGCGCGGCCGGAAGCAAACATGGCAAAGGTGCTGACAAACGGAACCTTTCCTGTTGTCGAAAGTCCTGCGGCGATCCCCATCATATTGGCTTCGGCGATACCGCAGTCGATGTGGCGCTCCGGAAATACCTTTTTGAATGTGTCTGTTTTGGTAGCGTTTGCGAGGTCGGCATCCAGAACCAGGAGATTGTCATGCTCTTTGCCGAGCTCCACCAGCGCATTTCCATAGCTCTGTCTCGTAGCGATTTTCTTTACTTCTGACATAATGCTTCCCCCACTTTCTCCAGATCAGCCATTGCGATCGCGTATTCTTCATCATTCGGCGCCTTGCCATGCCAGCCTGCCTGGCCTTCCATGAAGGAAACGCCCTTGCCCTTGAGTGTCTTCATGATAATCGCGGTCGGCATACCCTTCACCGTGCGCGCTTCAGCGAAGGCATCCGCCAGCTGCTGCATGTCATTGCCGTCCGCCACATTGATCACATGGAAATTAAATGCTTCAAACTTTTTGTCAATCGGATACGGAGAGCAGACGTCTTCAATTTTTCCATCAATCTGCAGGCCATTGTTGTCCACGATCACGCAGAGATTATCCAGCTTGCGGTGACCGGCAAACATCGCCGCCTCCCATACCTGCCCTTCCTCGATCTCGCCATCGCCGAGCAGCGTATACACGCGGTAAGACTTCTGATCCATCTTGCCCGCGAGCGCCATGCCTACAGCTGCTGAAATGCCCTGTCCAAGAGAACCGGAGGACATATCAATACCGTCAATGTGCTGCATACACGGATGTCCCTGCAAATGAGAGCCAAGATGACGCAGTGTCACCAGATCCTCTACCGGGAAATATCCTCTGTGCGCCATCGCAGAATAATACCCCGGCGCGTTATGTCCCTTAGAAAGCACGAAGCGGTCGCGATCCGGATCCTTCGGATTCTTCGGGTCAATATTCATCTCCTGAAAATACAGATACGTAAATACATCGGCAGACGAGAGCGATCCGCCCGGATGCCCCGCCTTCGCACTGTGAACGCCTGTCACAATGCCCTTGCGAACCTCGTTCGCCATTTTTTGAAGTTCAAGAATTGTCATGATAAATTCCTTTCTCAAATATCAGCGGGCAGTGCAAACCCTGCCCATCCCGGATCAGTTCTGCCCGTAATATGCGTTTGCGCCATGTTTCCTCATAAAATGCTTTTCTTTGATCGAGTCCGGAGCGGGCGTCACACGCGGATTAATCAGTTCCGTGCGGCAGGCCATCTTTGCCACTTCCTCCAGAACTACCGCATTATGTACTGCTTCCGCCGCATCCTTGCCCCAGGTGAAGGGACCATGATTCGAGCAGAGTACCGCCGGAACATAAACCGGGTTGATCCCGCGCTCCCGGAATGTCTCAATAATCACAAGCCCGGTATTCTTCTCGTACTCGCCATTGATCTCCTCCGGCGTCAGGCTCCTGGCGCACGGAATCGGCCCATACATATAGTCCGCATGCGTCGTACCATAGCAAGGGATGTCCCGTCCGGCCTGCGCCCACGAGGTCGCCCACGGAGAATGTGTGTGAACTACTCCCCCAAGCTCCGGGAATGCCTTGTACAGCTCCGCGTGTGTCGCTGTGTCCGACGACGGCTTGTAGCGGCCCTCGATCTTATTGCAATTCAGATCCATGACCACCATATCCTCCGGAGACAGTGCCTCATAATCCACACCGCTTGGCTTAATCACGAAATACCCGCTCTCCCGGTCAAGACCGCTCACATTCCCCCACGTATATGTCACCAGTCCACGCTTCGGAAGCTCCATATTTGCCTCATAAACCTGCTTCTTCAGTTCTTCCAACATAAGAATAAGATCCTCCTTCTCTTCTTAAATGTCTTCCTCTATCATACACGGTTTTCCCTTTCAAGTCCAGATATTTTTTATGTTTCATTTCACTCCACTTTTGAAAATAAGATCCGGTCATTGTCAAGCTCTTTGCCTGCACCGGTGCGGAATTTCTCAAGAAGTCCGTCTACGGTCAGTCCGGCGCGTTCTTTGCCGCTGATATCAAGTACGATGCGCCCGGAATCCATCATCAGCGTCCGGTTTCCCATGTCAAGCGCGGAATGCATATTATGCGTAATCATCAGGCAGGCCAGATGATTTTCTTCCACAACACGCTTTGTAATATCGATAACCTTATCCGCTGTAGCCGGGTCGAGCGCCGCCGTGTGCTCGTCAAGCAGCAGGATTTTGGGCGGCACGAGAGTCGCCATCAGAAGAGTAAGAGCCTGCCGCTGTCCGCCGGAAAGAAGCCCCACCGGCTGCTTCATCCGATCCTCCAGCCCCATATTGAGAAGGGCGAGTCTCTCCTGAAACATTTTCCGCTCAGCCGTGGAGATCCTGGAAAAAACGGCCTTCTTCTTCGCCACACGCAGGTAGGCAAGCGCCAGGTTTTCCTCAATCGTCATGTGCGGGGCGGTTCCTTTCATCGGATCCTGAAACAGACGGCCGATATCGACCGCGCGCTTGTATTCCGGCACATAGGTAATATCACGGTCATCGAGATAGATATGCCCTTCGTCCGGAAAAAAGCTCCCGCCAATGCAGTTAAACAGGGTCGATTTACCGGCGCCGTTGCTGCCGATGATGGTCGCGAAGTCGCCGTCATTGACGGTCAGCGTCACGCCGGCCAGAGCGGTTTTTTCATTCACTGTCCCCGGATTGAAAACCTTCTTCACATTTGTTATTTTCAGCATAACCGCTCACCTCCATTTTCCGCTGCATTCAGCGCCATATCTGTCCGGCAGAATTCTCTCATGGCAGGAATCCGTCGCACATCCTTCTTTTCCGCAGAAATCCGTGTTTCTGTTTTCACGACTGGCTTCCCCCTTTCTCTGGCGCCGAGTTCGCGATCTTCCGCTTCTGAAGCGCGACCCGCTCTTTCAGATACGGAGCGGCGATGGCGATCGCCACAATAATCGCGGATACCAGCTTCATCGCCTCCGCTGGCACATGGAGCCGCAGGGCAATCGCAATGACAAAACGGTAAACGCAGCTGCCGACGATCACGCCGACGATGCGCCGCGGAATGGAGCGTTTTCCGAGCAGAGTTTCGCCAATAATCAGGCTCGCGAGAGCAATGGTCACCATGCCGGTGCCCATGTTGATGTCACAGGACTTCTGATACTGTCCGATCAGGCAGCCGGAAAGCGCTGTCAGGGAACCGGAGATGCACAGGCCTACTGTCACCGTAAAGCCTGGATTAATACTGGAAGCGCGCACCATATCTTCATTGTCGCCGGTCGCGCGGATGGAAAGCCCAAGGCGCGTCCCCAGAAACCACGCGAGGATCAGGCAGATAACCAGTACAATAATCGCCGATACGATCAGCTTATACCAGGTCGCCCCGAAAAAATCCTTGCACAGGCTGTAAATCGTGTCTTTTTTGAAAATCGAAAGATTCGAGGAAAAACCCATTACGGCCAGGTTGACCGTGTAAAGCCCTGTATTTACGATAATTCCGGAAAGGATAGGTTCTACTCCCAGCCTGGTCTGCAGTGACGCCATGATAAAGCCGGAGCAGACGCCCGCCGCCATAGCCGCAAACAGCGCCAGAATCGGATGCCCCATGATGGCCACCTGCGCGCCGACGGCGCAGCCCAGAGTAAAACAGCCGTCCGTTGACAGATCCGCGATATTTAAGATGGAATAACTCAGAAACAGAGCCAGCGCGATCAGCCCATAGATAATTCCCAGTTCCAAGGCATTCGTCACTACCGAGAGTGTTATAATTGAACTCATGAAAATTCCGATTCCTTTCTCTAATTAACCAGAGGCATGTTTGCACCCCTGTCTGCCACGTACAAATTGGTAACTGAGACAAAATATGCCATAAAACAAACAGTAAAAATAAGACAGTAGCCCGCCTGGGCTTTTCAGGTCTGTCCCAGGCGAGCTTTTATTTTTCAGTATTCATCTTTTTCTGACTCAGGCACACGTCATAGCTTCAAGGCTGAATCACTGGCGTCACTCCATGCTCTCAGCCGTCACAACCTCAACGATCTGCGTCGCCACTTCTTCAAATCCGCTGTAGTCAATGCCAAGTGCCTCTGCGGTCTCAGTATTGACGGTGACGATACCATTGTCAAAGGTAACAACTGCGGTCTCTGCCGGGTCAGCGCCCTGCAGAATCGAAACAGCCAGATCAGCGGTCTCTTTTCCGAGCAGCTCATAGTCTACGCCATAGCCGACAAACGCGCCGTTTACCGCGAATGAATCCGCGCCGGTGTAATGCGGGATGCCTGCCTCGATCAATGTTTCATAAATGGAAAGCTCCGCAGACATTACCGTGTTGTCCGTCGGTGTAAAGATTGCTTCTACGCCATCCGCGATCAGAGACTCTACCGCCTGCTGAATTTCCGCGGTGCTGGTTCCGGTCGCTTCATAGTATTCAATGCCCTTTTCGTCCAGATAAGCCTTTGCGTCCGCAATCGGCTGCTCCGAAGAGTCCTCAGAGAGGCTGTACAGAAGACCTACCTTAGAAAGATCCGGATTCGCGATAAACATCAGGTCAAGAATGGCTTCTGTATTCAGCGCGTCGCTGGTTCCCGTAATCGTTCCGCCCGGTTCTTCCATCGAATCTACCAGCTCAGAGCCCACCGGATCCGATACCGCCGCAAATACGATCGGGATATCCTTGCCCGAATCCTCGATCTCTTCCTGCAAAATGCTCACCGGCATCGTGGCAATCGGGATAACGATATCGACATCATCGTCATTTACCAGCTGAGACGCCTGCTGCATCATTGTAGAAGAATCCGCGTTGCCGCTGTAAACGTAGCCTTCATAGACATAAGTGTCTTCGCCTTCCTCAGAAAGCGCGTCCAGCTCTGCAAGAATCGCATCCTCAATCTGATCCAGAGAAGCGTGATCCATAAGTTTCAGGATTCCTACCTTATACTCCTCCGCCATCGCTGTTCCGGACACCGTCATAGCTGCCATTGTCGCCGCAAGTGCGCATACCGCCAATTTCTTTTTCATTTTAATCTCCATTCCGCCGCCCTTCGGTTGGCGGCACAAATAGCAATGAAAG
>JAJPXX010000041.1 GCA_021205225.1 Lachnospiraceae bacterium | reverse complement strand
GTTTTTACAGCATCCCTTCCAGATATGTTTCCACAGAAGAAATGACATTCGCCCCATCTGAAACCGCAGTTACAATCTGGCGCAGATGCTTCGTCCGGATGTCTCCGGCGGCAAAAATGCCCGGTTTTTCTGTGATCCCATCCTCAGAAGCACATATATAACCATTCTTATCAAGCTGTAATATATTGGTAATAATTTCCGTATTCGGCTTCATTCCAACCGCGATAAAGACGCCATCCAGATCCAGGACACGCTCTGTCCCACTCTTTTTATTGCGGATCACAGCGCATTCCACCTGCTCCTCTCCGCGGATGGCAGTCACCTCCGAATCCCAGATGAATTCCACATTCCCGCACTTTTTCAGATTCTCCTGCAAAAGCCGCGCGGCACGCAGCTCATCCCGCCGATGCACCAAATACACTTTCTCACAGCCGCGGGCCAGAAAAAGAGCATCCTCAACCGCGGCATCTCCGCCGCCCACAACTGCGACTGTCCGCCCCTTGAAAAACGCACCGTCGCAGGTCGCGCAGTACGAAACCCCCATACCCGCAAGCTCTTTCTCTCCGGGAACGCCCAGCGAGCTGTGCCGCGCCCCCATTGCCAGTACAAGCGCACGGGCGCGGAATTCTTCCCTGTTCGTATACAGCACCTTGACACGGCCTTCTTCTTCCTCGCCAATATGCCTTACTTCTATATTAATAAACTTCACACCCAGCTTTTCCGCGTGTTCACGAAACTTCACACCCAGTTCAAAGCCGCCGATTCCCGGCAGGCCAGGGTAGTTGTCCACCTCATACGTATTCAGCATCTGTCCGCCGCTCATATATTCCTTTTCCAATACCAGCACGGACAGCTGCGCGCGCACCGCGTAAATCGCCGCCGACAGCCCCGCCGGTCCCGATCCAACGATAATGACATCATAAATCATCACACATCTTCTCCTTTCTGCCCCTGCAGCTCATGGTAATTACCATGTCGCCCGATATGCAACTATTCAGAACAGCAGGCCGCAGGTCTACACTTCGCTTCGGTCGGCGCTAAGCGAACGTCCACTGGACGTTCAGCGCCGCCTGCTGCGCAGGATATAAGGTTCGATTCAATGGTGGAACAGGCGAATCCCCGTAAACGCCATCGCCATCCCGTATTTATCGCAGGTCGCGATCACGTCCGCGTCGCGCACAGATCCTCCCGGCTCTGCGACGTATTTCACGCCGGACTTGTGTGCGCGTTCAATATTATCACTGAATGGGAAAAACGCGTCTGAACCAAGCGTCACATCCTGCATCTGATCTAGCCAGGCCCGTTTCTCCGCCTCCGTAAATACCTCCGGCTTCTCAGTAAAGACCTTCTCCCATGCGCCATCCGCAAGTACATCCATATACTCCGCGCCGATATAGACATCTATCGCATTGTCGCGCTCCGCGCGTGTAATCTTGTCGGAAAACGGCAGATTCAGCACCTTCGGGCACTGGCGTAAAAACCAGTTATCCGCCTTCTGTCCCGCCAGTCTCGTGCAGTGTACTCTCGACTGCTGGCCGGCGCCAATGCCAATCGCCTGTCCGCCTTTCACGTAGCAGACGGAATTCGACTGCGTATACTTCAGTACAATCAGCGCAATCTTCATATCCGCAAGCGCTTCCGCCGGGATATCCTTATTCTCTGTCACAATATTTGAAAGCAGCGCGTCATCGATCGGCAGCTCCTGGCGGCCCTGCTCAAAGGTTACGCCGTATACCTGCTTATGCTCGATAGGAGCCGGACGGTAATTCTCATCAATCTGAATCACGTTATAATTGCCCTTTTTCTTCTGTGCCAGAATATCCAGCGCTTCCTGTGTGTATCCCGGAGCAATCACACCGTCCGACACCTCACGCTTGATCAGCAGCGCCGTATCACGGTCGCACACATCCGAAAGCGCGATAAAATCTCCAAACGAAGACATCCGATCCGCGCCCCTCGCCCGCGCGTAAGCGCACGCCAGCGGCGACAGATTCTCATAGTCATCCACCCAGTAAATCTTCGCCAGTGTCTCCGTGAGCGGCAGACCCACCGCCGCACCGGCCGGAGACACATGCTTAAAGGAAGTCGCCGCCGGAAGTCCCGTCGCCGCCTTCAGCTCGCATACCAGCTGCCAGCCGTTAAATGCATCCAGAAAATTAATATATCCCGGCCGCCCTGAGAGTACCTCGATCGGCAGCTCACTCCCATCTGCCATATAAATACGGGAAGGCTTCTGATTCGGGTTGCATCCATATTTCAAAGCTAATTCTTTCATGAGAGTTCATCCTTTCTTACAACGATTCCATCTGGTTTTCGGTCTCTTTCCCAGCTTTTCCTCTGTTTCCTGTTTTATCAATATCCGTAAAGCAACTTCCGTCGTTTCCTCTGCTTCTTTCGTCTCAGATATTTATATTTACCGATTCTTATTCACGATTCTTATTCACAATCCTTGTCTCATACGTACCCGCCGCGATATCAATATACCGTACAAACAGCGACACCTTATTATCCTCATTCAGGCTGCTCCAGAGCAGCTTTGTACACTCGTCAATCCCATCCGGAATCGCCACACGCTTCGGTTCGCCCTCAAAGCTCGGAAGCCCAAGCGGAGACGCCCCCTCACTTCGTTCGGCGGCAGCTTGTCCTGCCCATTCCGATGCGCTTCGCGCAGGGCCGGACTGCCCATCACCCATATACGTATGAATGAACCGTCCTTCCCCAGCCACACAATTTTCGTAAGCATACGTATAACGGTTGCATGCGGCCGGATTCCCATCCGCGCTCTTCAGAATTGACATTGCAAAATTAAAATGCCCATTT
The DNA here is from genome assembly GCA_021205225.1 of Lachnospiraceae bacterium. GTDB lineage: Bacteria > Bacillota > Clostridia > Lachnospirales > Lachnospiraceae > Choladousia. The sequence continues at coordinate 3,093 of JAJPXX010000041.1, read as the reverse complement.
TCGATATGAAGAATTCCTGAAATCCGCGGTGTATAATTCGGTGCATCCGGCTCAAACTCACGGCTGCGCAGCGACTGCTCAAACGTCAGCTGCCTGTCCATCCCATCATAAATCGTATCCGTCTGGTCGCCATTCGTCACAATCGTCTTGTTTCCCAGCACCCGCACCGGCGCATAGATAATCAGGCTCGGATCCTCCAGCTTCGCCGGGTCAAATGCCTGTGTGCGAATCCCCTCGCCATCCTCTACAAACACCCGGTTCCTGCTGTTTCCGCTCCTGCCCATGATAAAATAGGCGACTGCCGCTTTCGCGCCATCCTTCGTCCTGCCAATCACAATGCCCCGTCCTGGGTAACTGTTCGCCTTTAAATCTGTTTCCAAACTAAGCAGCTCCATGTTCGTCCTCCTTAAAAAAGAAAAACCGCCCGGCAAAAAACTTCTCCTTTGCCCAGACGGTCGACTCCTCTACACCCATACTCCCCTGTGGTTCCCCACTTCCGTCAGTTGTATGAGCATCTAAACCATAACATCATATCGGCAAAAAAGCAAGCCCCTTTTCATTACATTTTGATAACAGTCCAGAACCGTTGCGGCATGCCGTTCTGAATAGTTTTTCTTCATCTAAGAGATACTCCCCGTAATAGCGCTCCATACGTCGTCGGTCTCATAGCCAAGCCGCCAGGCAGCGATGCCGCCAAGCTCATACTCACTGATAAGCGCAGCGCGGGCAGCAACCGAATCGGCGTCCTCGATCCAGATCTGGCAGAGGCGGCCGTCAGAAACGGTCCACTCGGCATACTGCTGGCCGGTCCTCTCATCGTAAGTGGATGTAACGCCTGCGTCGGCAAGAATCTCCTGAGCCTCACCCATCGTAACGACCTCGCTCGTGACATTGGTGGTGCCATCGGACAGCGTCTCCGTATACCACAGCCTGGAATAGAATGGAATCGCGCTGATCATCTTTTCTTTGGGCACCTCAAGCAGCATATTCTGAATGCCGGTCTCCTCGAAGTCCATAGAAGCGACGCTTCCGGCGTCGGAACCGGAATAATGCTCGTCATAGCCCATCATGATGATATAATCACAGATGATACCGAGTTCCTTCCTATAATATTGGGTCGAGTATTCGGTCGGCACCGGAACGTCGACGGACAGGATGATACCGTTCTTCCGGCAGAGGATTGACAATTCGCGCAGAAACTGCACATAATCATATCCGGATTCCTGTGCGATGCCCTCAAAATCAATGTTGATACCGTCAAAGCCCAGTTCAAGCGCCTGCTCAATCAGATAATTCTGCACAGCCTGACGGGAGGAACGGGTCGCAAGAAGGGTGGATGTGCTGACATCTTCGCTGAAATTGCTGACGAGCGCCCACACCTGCAGCCCTGCCTCATGCGCTTCCTCAACATAAGAGGCGCTGGCATAGGACAGAATGCTCCCGCTGTTATCACTTAAATAATACCAGGTCGGCGAGATAACATTCACACCAGTCACAGAAGAAATATCCTCTGACAGATTGTCATTCATCGCAGTGTAATTAATTTGATGGAACACCAGATTCACCCGCCCGTCCAGGCTGATACTGGAATAGTCGGCCTGATAGTAGGTATCTCGCACCGTTTCTTCTATATTAATAAGGTTATTCGATTTAATATAGCCAATGTAGCCATCCGCGGTCAGTACCTGTGTCCAGTTCTCCAGCTGCTCCAGCACAGTCAGCGTATCACCGGCGGTCACGTCCGTCAGGATCGCACTTTTAATGCCGCCGCGGTAGCGCACAACGCCGTCCTTTTTCACCTCGGCAACGGTCACCGTTACACTGCCGGTCGTGATCACGACGCGCGCCGGAGATTCATAGGTCTCAAAATGCAGGTTCGAATACTGCTGCAAAAAGTTCATTGCCAGAAACATACCGGAGGAGGTTGTCTTCACGATCTCATAACCGGCATCGAAGCTTTCCCCGTCAATGGTATAGACGGAGCTGTTCACCGGAATCTCGATGATCTGATCCGCAGTGGTAAGCAGCATCACCGCCTCGGAGGAATCCCAGTAAAACGCGGAGTTCAGCGTACTCTGAACAAGCGTGTAGTCGATGTATACGTTTCCGCTCACAATCAACGCACGCTCCTGCGCTATGTAATCATCAATCACGACGGCAGCGACTGTCTCTCCCTCAATTCCAAGCGATGGTTCTGTCGTTCCTTCCGCAAACCCAAAATAAGTATCGGAAGGCATACGCTCGGAGGTCGGCATGAATTTCTGCACACATACAAGCGCGATGGACAGCAGACCGACGGCAATGATCAGTGCCGCCAGCCGCCGAAAAATTTTATTCTTATAATTCATTCGCTGTACTTCCCCTTTCGCCAGCCACGGTTCCAGTACAAAATCCGCAGCGCGTTTTTCTTATCAGCCAGTATAACAGGTTCCGCAAAATCCGTCATGATTTTAACCCAATTTTCAAAAAAGATTAAGAAGTCGCAGGCCTTTGCGGGAAAACAGCGGCTCTGACGCCCCTCCCTTCTTTTTATCTTTTTGCGTAAACATATGCGCCAGATGGCTTATAGCTTCCTGCCTCTCGGCTTTTCGAGCCTCAGGGCCGATCCAGACGAATTTTGACAAAATTGATTCCTGTAATCGTTTCCTGGTCATTCCCGATAAAATCCCGCATATACGCGAAATCTTCGGCAAACAGGCATGCGCTGACGATTTCGTCTGCGTGACAGCGCCGCCCTTCCAGGTAGAGCCGGGTTCCTGCCCGCTCATAGCCGCGCAGTTCCTTCTTCAGAGACGCGGCTGCTTTGTTACTGTTTTGCGGTTTCGTCTGTCTGTTCAATTTTCTCCTTCTTCACGGACAGAAATGAATGGAGGTGCGTGTGATATATTCCCGGTATTTCTGCCCGGTTTTTCTTTTTCTTTCCTATTGCAATTTCCGTAAATCTTTATTATACTACAGTTGAGGTTGTGGCAGAAAGGGTATACGATTTGTACTATAATTGGGAAGTACAGCCTGGCAGCGATATGTCCCCTCCTTTCAAAAGTTGTATATCCTTTCTGTTGTATATTATAAACAATTTGAGCATAATATGCA
>JAJPXX010000188.1:21282-71919 GCA_021205225.1 Lachnospiraceae bacterium | reverse complement strand
ATCAAACACAGAAACGCTATCAGAAAAAGGAGGAAAAGTAAATGAGTGAAGCAATTAAAAATAAATATGATTTTGTGATTTTATTCGACGTGGAAAATGGGAATCCGAATGGTGATCCGGATGCAGGCAATATGCCGAGAGTGGATCCGGAAAGTGGATATGGTCTTGTGACAGATGTATGCCTAAAAAGAAAAATCAGAAATTATGTAGAAATGGTGAAAGAAGATAGCACTGGATATCGTATTTATATTAAAGAAAATGTCCCTTTGAACTCTAGTGATAGAGAAGCATATGATTCGCTTGGAATTGAATCAGGGCAGATAAAAGCAAAGAAAAAAGATGATCCGGATTTAGATATAAAAATCCGTGATTTTATGTGTGGGAATTTTTACGATATTAGAACTTTTGGTGCAGTTATGACTACATTTGTTAAGGATAATTTGAACTGTGGGCAGGTTCGCGGACCGGTCCAGATCGGGTTTGCGCGTTCTGTAGACCCAATTATACCACAAGAAATTACTATCACGAGAATTGCTATAACAACGAAGGACGATGCTGAAAAAAAGAATACAGAGATGGGACGAAAATATATTGTACCATATGGACTGTATCGGGCAGAAGGCTATGTGTCTGCAAATTTGGCACGGAAAGTGACTGGATTCTCAGAAGAAGATCTTGAGTTGCTCTGGCAAAGTATTTTGAATATGTTTGAGAATGATCATTCGGCTGCGAGGGGAAAGATGGCAGTTCGAAAACTGATTATTTTTAAACATGACAGTGAATTGGGCAATGCTCCGTCTTATAGACTTTTTGATAGCATAAAGGTTGTTAAGAAAGACGGCGTCGATGTGCCAAGAAGCTTTGAAGATTACAGTTTGACAATACCTTCAGAATTGCCGCAAGGAGTTACTTGCATTTGCAGGGATTAATCTATGGCGTATAAAGAAGACGATTATTTAATGCTTTCCGGTTTGCAGCATTTTGTGTTCTGCCGAAGACAGTGGGCGCTAATTCATATTGAGCAGCAGTGGGCTGAAAATTATCAGACCACTGCTGGCGAACTGATGCATAAGAATGCTCATGATGAAAACAGATTTGAAAAACGTGGAAATACCATGATCGCCCGTGGACTGCGCATTGCTTCGCCACAACTGGGATTGACCGGGCAGTGTGATGTGGTCGAATTTCATAAGGCAGCAGAAGGCGTCAGCGTTTTCGGATACGAGGGATGTTGGAAAATCATTCCTGTAGAGTATAAACGTGGAAAGGCGAAAGAAGGCAAAGAAGACGAAGTACAGCTTTGCGCGCAGGCGATGTGCCTGGAAGAAATGTTTTTGACACAAATTGATGAGGGATTTCTCTATTATGGAGAGACAAAACACCGTACACGTGTGCTTTTTGAAGATGAATTGCGGGACTATGTGCGCCAGTGTTCTCTGGAAATGCATGATTATTTTGGGCGCGGGTATACTCCGAAAGTGAAGCCTGCTACGAAATGTCGATCCTGTTCTTTGGCGAATCTGTGCGTGCCGAAACTGAACAAAAAGGGGTCTGTCAGCAAATATATTGAGACTTATATTACAGATGACGATGCAGATAAGGGGGATTGAATACGAGAAAATTACTAAATACTTTGTATATCATGACGGAAAACGCCTATCTGACTCTGGATGGTGAAAACGTTGTGGTAGTGAATGGAGATACGGTACTCGGAAGAGTTCCGCTGCATACGTTGGAGAACATTATCTGCTTTACATATAAGGGAGCATCCCCTGCCTTTATGGGAGCATGTGCGGACAGGAAGATCAGTTTATGCTTTTATTCTCCGACGGGAAAATTTCTTGCAAGAGTTAAAGGAAAAGAGTATGGAAATGTTCTGCTGCGTAAAGAGCAGTATCGTATCTCGGATTCCCTGGAAAGAAGCACGACTTATGCAAAAAATATGATTCTGGGCAAGGTATATAATAGCCGATGGAATATTGAAAGAACCATAAGAGACCATGCATTAAGAGTTGATGTGGATAAGCTGCGTACTACAGCACAGACATTAAAGGATGGCTACCAGAATATTCCTCTCATTCAGGATATGGAAGAATTAAGGGGAAAAGAGGGAAAACTGGCAGAATGTTACTTCGGAGTCTTTGATGAATTGATACTGAACCAGAAAGAAGAATTTGTTTTCAAAAACCGAAATCGAAGGCCTCCGCTTGATAATGTGAATGCGTTGCTTTCTTTTACATATACTGTTCTGGCTAATGACTGTGCAAATGCGTTGGAGGGGGTCGGCTTGGATCCGTATGTGGGATTTATGCATCGTGATCGTCCGGGTCGGAAATCACTGGCATTAGACTTGATGGAGGAACTTCGCGCTATTTCGGGAGACAGATTTGTACTGACACTGATTAATATGAGAAAAATAAATGGCTCGCATTTTGAGACACAAAAGGATGGAGCAGTTTATTTAAATGAAAAGGGAAGAAAGATTTTTTTCAGCGAATGGCAGGCGCGAAAAAGAGAACAAATCACCCATCCTTATTTAAAAGAGAAGATAGAATGGGGACTTGTGCCATATGTACAGGCACTGCTTCTGGCGCGAACCATACGTGGAGATTTGGACGAGTATCCGCCGTTTTTCTGGAAATGACATGAGGTGAAAAAATGCTGGTGTTGATTACGTATGATGTCAGTACAGTGGATGGGGCTGGACGCAGACGTCTTCGCAAAGTGGCGAAAGAATGTGTGAATTATGGACAGAGAGTTCAGAATTCCGTGTTTGAATGCGTTGTTGATGCGTCGCAATCGCTGCTTTTGAAAGACGCGCTGTTAAAACTCATTGATCCTGAGAAAGACAGCCTGCGTTTTTACTATCTTGGGAATAATTATAAAACAAAAATAGAACACTTTGGTGCTAAGAATACTTATGAGGCAGAAGGTATTCTAATGATGTAACTGAAGCCATGCGAATAGGAAGCTTACACGAAAAAGGCGGGGGGTTCGCACGGCGAAATTTAAAGTAATAAATGAAATAATCAGACAGAAGTAGGCAAATGGTCGAATCGATTTGTATAAAAATGATGAAGCTTGATGTATGTTTGCTGCTTTTTTGTCTATTATTGCTGTCGCTCCCCGCATGGGGAGCGTGGATTGAAATTTAAATGGCATTTTGGCGGCGTATTACGGGAATTGTCGCTCCCCGCATGGGGAGCGTGGATTGAAATCAGATTTCGTCCCATGTCTCCGAAACGGATTCAATGTCGCTCCCCGCATGGGGAGCGTGGATTGAAATCTGTTTATCCTGATAATCTACGTTATACGGCGGATCGTCGCTCCCCGCATGGGGAGCGTGGATTGAAATAGCTGATATTGATATTGACGCGGAAGTCGCTGATTGTCGCTCCCCGCATGGGGAGCGTGGATTGAAATTGCGAATCATTAGAAGAATATCTTGCGGACGGAAGTCGCTCCCCGCATGGGGAGCGTGGATTGAAATCCTCAAAACCTCGAATTTATCCACCCCGAGTGCTGTCGCTCCCCGCATGGGGAGCGTGGATTGAAATATTTCGGATACATACGCCTGCATTCCAGGCCGCGGTCGCTCCCCGCATGGGGAGCGTGGATTGAAATTGCACGGTGTTCTGGCGGATCCGCTCCGCTTCGATGTCGCTCCCCGCATGGGGAGCGTGGATTGAAATTAACGGAGATCAGACGAAACGGTATCACGTCACACGTCGCTCCCCGCATGGGGAGCGTGGATTGAAATCCCTCATTTACGGAGAAAACTCCCCACGGAAAAAGTCGCTCCCCGCATGGGGAGCGTGGATTGAAATGGAAAGCGTTAGTGATCGCATTCGGCGGGCAGTTTAGTCGCTCCCCGCATGGGGAGCGTGGATTGAAATGATTTCTTCCTGCAGATCGCCGTTAAATAAATACGGTCGCTCCCCGCATGGGGAGCGTGGATTGAAATCGGATCGCGTTTTGATCCACGTTATAGCCGCGCCGGTCGCTCCCCGCATGGGGAGCGTGGATTGAAATCTGCGGGCGGCGTCAGAATGCGGGCATTACTGCGTCGCTCCCCGCATGGGGAGCGTGGATTGAAATCGACCATGTTGGCATTGTCGAGAAGGTAAGCGGAACGTCGCTCCCCGCATGGGGAGCGTGGATTGAAATCGATTTAAGGATTTACAGTGCAAAGAGGTAGTAGTCGCTCCCCGCATGGGGAGCGTGGATTGAAATATACCTGTTAATCAGGCAATTTCCATCAGGTGTTATCGTCGCTCCCCGCATGGGGAGCGTGGATTGAAATATTAACAGCTGCATAATTTACCTTGAATGTGCCGCCGTCGCTCCCCGCATGGGGAGCGTGGATTGAAATACCCCGCAAGTAGTGACTTGCACAAAGTCCTAGTCGCTCCCCGCATGGGGAGCGTGGATTGAAATATCTGGTATGCTTTAAAATATGGAAACTTTGACGTCGCTCCCCGCATGGGGAGCGTGGATTGAAATCAATATAGATGTTGAAATTTGTGGCACGTGGTTAGTCGCTCCCCGCATGGGGAGCGTGGATTGAAATAATAATGAAGAGCAGATTATTAATCCTCTTACAATGTCGCTCCCCGCATGGGGAGCGTGGATTGAAATTCTGAGGCACCTGAGTAACCTCTAAAAGCAATCCAGTCGCTCCCCGCATGGGGAGCGTGGATTGAAATTGTAGCATCAGAATACATTGAAGCGGCTGTTCTATGTCGCTCCCCGCATGGGGAGCGTGGATTGAAATAGGTATAGGCATATTAGACGGTTGACTGTTACTACGTCGCTCCCCGCATGGGGAGCGTGGATTGAAATTAATATAGAGTGAATGTGATTGACCATCCCAAGCTGTCGCTCCCCGCATGGGGAGCGTGGATTGAAATCACTACTGCCCCTTAAATTGAGTATCCGCTGACGGTCGCTCCCCGCATGGGGAGCGTGGATTGAAATCCCGAACCTATTCAGACGAGAAGAAACTTCTCAAAGTCGCTCCCCGCATGGGGAGCGTGGATTGAAATTATGTGCCCTATGTTAACGGCATAGGGCAGCAGGGTCGCTCCCCGCATGGGGAGCGTGGATTGAAATAAAGAAATCACGCCGGGCATGGTAATCTGCTGCAAAGTCGCTCCCCGCATGGGGAGCGTGGATTGAAATAATCACTTGACGTTTTTGTACGTATACAAGATCACGTCGCTCCCCGCATGGGGAGCGTGGATTGAAATTCTGTCCCTATGTAGACGTTCACTCTCCTCATCTTCGGTCGCTCCCCGCATGGGGAGCGTGGATTGAAATAATCTGCTCATCCAGGGTCAGGCTGTCCCCAAGTATCGTCGCTCCCCGCATGGGGAGCGTGGATTGAAATTATGTCCGAATAGCGAATAAATCATCGCAGCCAATGTCGCTCCCCGCATGGGGAGCGTGGATTGAAATGCGGATCCGTTTGCTCTTATCCGTCCACTTCTGGGAGTCGCTCCCCGCATGGGGAGCGTGGATTGAAATTATCCCGCAATTTTTATTTACGAACCGGATCAGGGTCGCTCCCCGCATGGGGAGCGTGGATTGAAATTCCACATGGACATACAAGAGAGAAGCGCGCCCTCCGGGTCGCTCCCCGCATGGGGAGCGTGGATTGAAATAAAGAAGAGATTAGCACAAATGATTTTGAAAATCAAGTCGCTCCCCGCATGGGGAGCGTGGATTGAAATGAACTCGCACACGTACATTGGCTTCCGCGCCGCTTAGTCGCTCCCCGCATGGGGAGCGTGGATTGAAATTACGAAGCCGTTACGGAAGTCTGGCCGGATGTGGTGAGTCGCTCCCCGCATGGGGAGCGTGGATTGAAATCAACATGGCGAGGTTTTCATCTGCCCTGCGTCTGAGTCGCTCCCCGCATGGGGAGCGTGGATTGAAATTTTTTGGAATTGATTCGACTAACCAAAGTGACGGGTCGCTCCCCGCATGGGGAGCGTGGATTGAAATAGAGCATCCATAGTCTCAGCCGCCACCGCGCGTGTCGTCGCTCCCCGCATGGGGAGCGTGGATTGAAATTTTGTAACACCAAAAAAAAGAGCCAGCCATGCAGGTCGCTCCCCGCATGGGGAGCGTGGATTGAAATTCTGCGGATGCCTCCACGCACCAAAACTGCGGCAGGGTCGCTCCCCGCATGGGGAGCGTGGATTGAAATTGGTTGCCGCGCCGCGTGTGAGTGATTTTTGCTTCCGTCGCTCCCCGCATGGGGAGCGTGGATTGAAATAGCGGTAGACTATACGCCCGGTCATTCAGAACGATGTCGCTCCCCGCATGGGGAGCGTGGATTGAAATACCACACTCTTGGCACTCTGCCCAATAATCACCATGTCGCTCCCCGCATGGGGAGCGTGGATTGAAATAATAATTTAAACAGCTTTTTCGATGAGGTTGGATGTCGCTCCCCGCATGGGGAGCGTGGATTGAAATGACAAAATCGACTCAAATCCGGCTTTAAAAAGTTGTCGCTCCCCGCATGGGGAGCGTGGATTGAAATCAGTAAAATCAACGCTTTTGGATTGGCAGAGGATGCGTCGCTCCCCGCATGGGGAGCGTGGATTGAAATTGTGTGTTGTCGTGAAAACTTGCGATACTGTCAGTCGCTCCCCGCATGGGGAGCGTGGATTGAAATCACCGCCGTCATTGGCGAATCAGTGTCCGGATTAATGGTCGCTCCCCGCATGGGGAGCGTGGATTGAAATCCTATCTGGCTGCATGGCTTTGGATTCCCGATCGGGTCGCTCCCCGCATGGGGAGCGTGGATTGAAATCGCCTGAGGTGCAGCAAAGCGGCGCACCCGCAGATAGTCGCTCCCCGCATGGGGAGCGTGGATTGAAATGCACAGGTGCATCTGGTCAGACCGGGGACAGTGCAAGTCGCTCCCCGCATGGGGAGCGTGGATTGAAATACATACTGGAAGCAGTTTCTTCCGGATGATCACGGGTCGCTCCCCGCATGGGGAGCGTGGATTGAAATTAATGCGGTAAGGATAAAAAATATCACAGAAGAAGGTCGCTCCCCGCATGGGGAGCGTGGATTGAAATACGGTAAACGCGCCGAACGCGCCAGACGGAAAGGTCGCTCCCCGCATGGGGAGCGTGGATTGAAATAGGAACCAACAGGGGAAGCACAAGATTCTAATGCGTCGCTCCCCGCATGGGGAGCGTGGATTGAAATACGCTGACACGGTATGTTCCAGCCGGAACTTCCGTCGCTCCCCGCATGGGGAGCGTGGATTGAAATGGATATTACCGGACAAGAAGACAGAATATGTATTGTCGCTCCCCGCATGGGGAGCGTGGATTGAAATAGGCTTAAATACCAGATGCAATTTGAAATTGCAAAAATGTCGCTCCCCGCATGGGGAGCGTGGATTGAAATTTGATCGTCGATCATCCAGTCGCGACCGATTTTGGTCGCTCCCCGCATGGGGAGCGTGAATTGAAATTATCTCAACCGACGGCGTCGTCGCTGTCGATAGAGGTCGCTCCCCGCACAGGGAGCATGGATTGAAATATGATGTATAGCATCATTCATCATTCCTGTGGGAATGTATGTGTCCTATATTTTTGTAAACGTGATAGATATTAACAGAAAATCGAATAAATTCTGAGGAACGAAGACATTTTCTTGTGAAAGTATAGACTGAAAAGATGTCAACATATTATCTGAGAGAAAGATTCATTCCTGCTATGTGAGTTGGCTTGAAATACATGAAAAATCATGATATGGTACTGAAGGGCAAGAAGTTATCCTTGTGAAATGAGGTTTGAAACAAGCCAGAGGTATAGGTATGATAAAGATTGATCTGATTACAGGCTTTTTGGGTGCAGGAAAGACGACTTTTCTGAAGAAGTATGCAGATTTCCTGATAAGAAAAGGGATGAATATCGGCATTTTGGAAAATGACTATGGAGCGGTGAATGTGGATATGATGCTGCTGCAGGATCTGATGGGAGATAACTGTGAGCTGGAGATGGTAGCCGGGGGCTGTCATCGGGATTGCCATCGGCGCCGTTTTAAGTCGAAGCTGATTGCGATGGGGATGTGCGGCTATGACCGTGTGCTGGTGGAGCCGTCCGGGATCTATGATGTGGATGAGTTTTTTGATGTGCTCCATGAGGAGCCGTTGGATCAATGGTATGAGATTGGAAATGTGATCGCGATTGTGGATGCGAAGCTGGAAGCGGATTTGTCAGAGGAGGCGGAATATCTTCTGGCGTCGGAGGTGGCTGATGCGGGCAGCGTGGTGATGAGTAAAAGCCAGGAAGCGTCGGAAGAGGAGATTGCGGAGACGATTCGGCACCTGAATCGTGCGATGGAGACGGCGCGGTGCAGCCGCCGGTTTGGTTCTGATGTGATAGTCGGTGACTGGGAGCAGTTTACAGAGGAAAATTTTGAAAAAATTCTTTCCTGCGGTTACCGGAATGAGAGCTTTCAGAAAAGAAGCGCAGAGGATGAGCGATTTTCGTCGGTGTATTTTATGAACATCCGTATGTCTGAGGACGAACTGCGATCGGCGGTTGGGCGAATATTCAGGGAAGATGCCTGTGGGAAGGTGTTTCGCATAAAAGGATTTCTGCGTGTGCCTTGTGAAGAGGGGAAGCAGGAGGATATTTGGCTTCAGCTGAATGCAACCCGCAGCGAGATCACGCTTAGCCCAATCCGGGCAGGGCAGGAAGTCCTGATCGTGATCGGCGAGAATCTGAATGAGGCGGCGATCGAGGCACAATTGAGGCAGAATTGAGTGATTTAGTTATTGATTCCAAGTACAACTTGGATGACAACATTCATTTTTCTATGTATAATGATAGTAAATGACAAAAAGAATTTGTCGCTCACTATCATTTGATGTGCACGAACTTGATGCACACGAACGCATATCGAATAGCTGCTATGCATAGAAAGCGAGGAAATCGAAAATGGCGCACGATTCGAAATCAGATCTGGGACGGCTTTTTGATGAGAGATATCTGTCAGGGGATGGCTTTTTTCCCTGGATGAATGAATATGAGGATACTCTGGAATTATGTGACACGGCCGAAGAGGAGCTGCGCGGGCAGCTTTCCGCTGGTGCGGAGGATTTATTTGATGCTTATAAGGATTATTCGGATAGAATTACAGAGCAAAAATGCAGAGAGTGTTGGGTGCAGGGAATGGCACAGGGGATTCGTATGACAGCGGAAGCGTTTCTGGCGGGCGAGTGAGGCCTGTGCTTTTGGATCCTGCGCGGAAAAAGCAGCTGGGATAACCCGGTCTGCTTATTCACGCGCATCTGTCATTCTTTCCGGGTAGACATATTCGTCTGCCGAAAGATTGAGCAGTCTCATTGCCTTGCAGAATATCCTGAGACTTGGCGCGCATTTTCCGCTCTCCAGGTTCCTTACGTAAAACGCAGATACACCGAGCTGTTCGGCGAACTGATTTTGTGTCCACTGATGTTCTTTGCGCGCTGTTTTAATCATTTCTCCGAGACGTTTTTCTGAATCGCTCATTTTGACGTGTCCTTTCCTTTTTTGTCCGGAAGTCCTAACAGATAGTCGGCAGATACATGAAAATGCTTTGCAAGCGCTGCGACCTCCAGATCACTGACGAAGCGCTGCCCTTTTTCGATTCGAAGAATGGTCAGCTCGTTGAATTCAGCCCCTTCGGTCTGCAGCTGTGCAGCCAGTGTCTTTTGAGAAATGCCTTCTTTGTTTCGCAATTCCCGCAGTCTGGTTCCGATGATATTTTTGCTTTTCCCGTCCCAGTAGATTTTCATGCTATCTGCATCTCCCACTTCTATAGTTGAAGTATATGGACTCCATTGTACTGATTTGGAAGACCGGGACACTTCTAAAGATGAAGTTTTCCAAAAAAGATTTTATATTATGCCAGAAGAAGCGCTGAAAATCGTTTTGTAAGATTTTTTCAATGAGGGAGGGAGACCGTTTGATTTTCTGATGTTTTGAATTGCTTCTTGTCCAACTCTGCTTATCGTGGTAAAATGTCAGCAGCCGTTCGGAACAGCATCAAAGTGAAAAGACAGGCGGCGGCATATCGTCTGCTGTTCTGAATAGTTCCAGGCAGCAGGTGACTGGACTCTCGCCTGTTTCATATTTATAATAAGGAAGAAAAGACGAAGGAGAACCAAAGAGATGAAGCTGGAAAAGCTGTTGGAGCGGATGGAATATGAGTGCTTGCAGGGGACAGTTGACACGGATGTGAGGAAACTGGTCAATAATTCGCGGAAGGTCGAGAAGGGTTCTCTGTTTTTTTGTATAAAGGGAGCAGTGACGGACGGACATAAGTATGTGCCGGATGTGGTGGCGAAGGGCGCAAGTGTGCTGGTTGTACAGGATGCGGTGGAGGCGCCGGAGGATGTGACGGTGATCCGGGTGACGGATACGCGCTATGCGATGGCGCTGATGTCGGCGGCATTTTTTGGATATCCCGCGAATGAAATGCGCATCATTGGCGTGACTGGTACGAAGGGCAAGACGACGACGACCTATATGGTGAAGTCGATTCTGGAGTCGGCCGGGTATAAGGTTGGCCTGATCGGGACGATTGAGGCGATTATCGGCGGGGAGAAAATTCCGGCGCACAATACGACGCCGGAGTCTTATACGATTCAGGAATATTTTCGCCGCATGGCGGATGCAGGCTGCCAGGTGGTGGTGATGGAAGTCTCTTCCCAGGGACTGATGCTGGAGCGCACGGCTGGGATTCCGTTTGAGATCGGGATTTTTACGAATATTGAACCGGATCATATCGGACCGGCGGAGCATGAAAGCTTTGAGGACTATCTGGAATGCAAGAGCCGTTTGTTCAAACAGTGCAGATACGGGATTCTGAATGCGGATGACGCGCATCTGGCGGAGATTCTCAGAGGGCATACCTGTGAGGTGGAGACATTTGGCCTGTCGGAACAGGCCGGTGTGCGCGCGGAGAACCTGAATCTGGTATCGCGGCCGGGGTATCTGGGAATCGCGTATACGGTTTCGTGGAAAAATGAGAACGCCGGAAAAGAGAAGGATAAGACTTCTTTTGATGTAGAGATTGACATTCCAGGCAAGTTTAGTGTATATAATTCTCTGACAGCGATTGCGATCTGCCGCCATTTTAAGGTAGCAGTCGAAGATATTCAGAAAGCGCTGAAAGGGGCGAAGGTGAAGGGGCGCGTGGAGCTGGTAAAGGTTTCCGACGAATTTACGCTGATGATTGATTACGCGCACAACGCGATGGCGCTCCAGAGTCTTCTGGAGACGCTGCGGGAATATCATCCGCACCGCCTGGTCAGTGTGTTTGGCTGCGGGGGGAACCGCTCGAAGCTTCGTCGCTATGAGATGGGAGAGGTATCCGGCAGGCTTGCGGATCTGACGGTGATTACGTCAGACAATCCGCGCTTTGAGGAGCCGGAAGCGATTATCGCGGATATTGTGACCGGTATAGAGAAGACGGATGGAAAGTATATAAAGATTACCGACCGCAAGGAGGCGATTGCCTGGGCCATTCACCACGGGGAGCCGGGCGATATCATTGTGCTGGCAGGCAAAGGGCACGAGGACTATCAGGAGATCTGCGGCGTACAGTATCCGATGGATGAGCGGGTGCTGATCCGTGAGATTCTGGAGGAAGATGAAAGAAATTTGAGCCTGGCGAAGCAATAGAAGCAGCGATTCAAAGCATTTACCGAGAGGACAGCATATGGATTTGTACGCGGATATCATCATTGATATCTCCCACAGCAAACTGGATCAGACGTTTCAGTACCGGATTCCGCCGGAGCTTGCGGACATTCTGGAGCCGGGGGACGTGGTGGAGCTTCCGTTTGGGAATGGGAATCGGCTGAAAAAAGGATATGTGCTCCGTATTTCGACAAGTCTGAAATGTCCTCCGGAAAAGATTAAGACGATCGGTCGGCGCGTGACGGAGATGGGCGGCGCGCAGTCGAAGCTGATCACCCTGGCGCTCTGGATGCGTGATTATTATGGCTCAACGACTGTGCAGGCGCTGCGTACGGTGCTCCCGTTTCGGGATAAGGCGGCTCCGAAAAAGAAAAAAAGTGTCATTCTGGCGATTTGTACGGAGGACGCGAAAGCGCAGCTGGAGGAATTGCGGAAAAAGCATCAGACGGCGCGGGCAAGGCTTCTGGAGGCGCTGATGGATGAGCCGGTGCTGCCGCAGGAAGTGGTGACAGGGACGCTCCGCATCACGCAGCCGGTACTGCGCGCGATGGAACAGATGGGAATCATCCGGTGCGAGACGGAGCAGGTATATCGGACTCCTGCGGTGCTGGAGCAGCTGAGGACCCAGATGCAGGAAGGCAGCCATAATTCGCAGCCGGAAAAATTGTGTGACAGACGGGTAGATTTGGCGAATGTTGATCTGTCGGGTACAGATACCGGATTTAACCAAAAGAATCCATCGGGCTCTAACGACGGATTCGCGCAGGAGATTCCGATAAATGAGAGTTTAAAATCAGTTTCTGGTTTCACACTGACGAGTGAGCAGCAAAATGTGGTGGACACGATCTGCGCGTCCTGGCGGGGGATGGAACAGTATCCCGAATCAATGCTTTCGGGTAAAGCAGACGCCACAGCCGGCTGTGTGGAATTCCTGATCCACGGCGCGACCGGCAGCGGCAAGACAGCGGTTTATATGGAGCTGATCGCGGAGGCACTGCGGCAGGGAAAGCAGGCAATTCTGCTGATTCCGGAGATTTCGCTGACATATCAGAATGTCGTTCGTTTTTACCATGCGTTTGGCGACCGGATTTCGGTTTTACACTCGCGGCTTTCGCAGGCCGAACGGTATGATCAGTTTGAGCGGGCGAAGGAGGGAGATATCGATGTGATGATCGGACCACGCTCGGCGCTGTTTACGCCGTTTGAACGCCTGGGGCTGATCATTATTGATGAGGAGCATGAGCCTTCCTATAAAAGTGAGACGACGCCGCGTTATGATGCGAGAGAGGTTGCGCGCAAGCGCGCGGCGCTGGAGGGCGCTCTTCTGGTGCTTGGCTCTGCGACTCCTTCTCTGGAATCCTATTACGCGGCGCAAAGTGGAAAAAGCACCCTGCTTGCGATGAAGCATCGCCCGACGGGCGGGCAGCTTGCGGATGTGACCGTCGTGGATATGCGCAAGGAGCTGCGGGATGGGAACAGTTCAATTTTAAGCCGCACGCTGCTTGAAAAAATACGCTCGCATCTGGAGCAGGGGCAGCAGTGTATGCTGTTTCTTAACCGCCGGGGCTATGCGGGCTTCGTTTCCTGCCGTTCCTGCGGCCATGTGATGAAATGCCCGCACTGTGATGTGTCTCTCTCACTTCATCAGGGCGGCCGCCTCATCTGCCATTATTGCGGGTATGAGGAACCGGCAGTCAAAAAATGTCCGGTCTGCGGCTCGCCCTTTATCGGCGGCTTCAAGGCGGGGACGCAGCAGATAGAGGCTGTGGCGGCCGCCGCGTTCCCTGGGGCGCGGATTTTGCGGATGGACGCGGACACGACGAGGGGGAAGGACGGACATGCGGAGATTCTGCGGGCGTTCGGCGCCCATGAGGCCGATATTCTGATCGGCACCCAGATGATCGTCAAGGGACATGATTTTCCACAGGTCGCTCTGGTTGGCGCGCTGGCTGCGGATTTATCGCTGAATGTCAGTGATTTCCGGGCGGCGGAGCGGACTTACCAGCTTCTGGCGCAGGCCGCGGGCAGAGCCGGGCGCGGGCGGATCCCCGGTGAGGTGGTGATTCAGACCTATCTGCCGGAGCATTACGCGATTACCTGCTCGGCGGCGCAGACCTATGAGCCTTTTTATGAGCAGGAGATGAGCTATCGCGCGCTTTCGGGTTACCCGCCGGCGGGGAGCCTGATGTCGGTGCATTGCGCTTCGGGGGATAAGGAGCGTCTGGCGGCGGCAGTCAGTTATCTGGCGCGGTTTGCCGGCCAGCTGGCGGATAAATATCACGCAGCCGTGATGGGACCTTCGGATGAAACGATCGCGAAGGTGAAGGATATTTACCGTATGGTTTTATATATCAGGCACAAGGATTCCAAAGCCCTGACATCGATCAAAAATTATATGGAACAGTATATTGAGATGAACAGCGGTTTTTGCGATATTATGATAAACTTTGAAAGGCAGGATTGAAAACAATGGCTTTGAGACAGATCAGAATTTACGGAGATGAAAAACTGGCAAAGGCTTGCCGCCCGGTGCAATTTGTAAGCCCGCGCACGAAGCTGCTGATCCGGGATATGCTGGATACGATGTATGATGCGAATGGTGTCGGCCTGGCCGCGCCGCAGGTCGGGATTTTAAAACAGATCGTAGTGATCGATATCGGAGATGCGGGCGAAGAAGATATGGAGCCGGGAATCGGCTGCGGAGACGGCCCGCTGGTGATGATCAATCCGGAAATTCTGGAGACATCCGGTGAGCAGACGGGGCAGGAAGGCTGCCTGAGCCTGCCGGGGCAGGCGGGAATGGTGACGCGCCCGGAATACGTAAAGGTAAAAGCGTTTGATGAGAATATGAAGGAATTTGTGGTGGAAGGCAGGGGGCTTCTGGCGCGTGCAATCTGTCATGAATGTGACCATCTGCAGGGAATTATGTATGTGGAAAAAGTGGAAGGCGACCTTTTTGAAGTGACCGATGAGGAAGAAGAGTGAAAATGATATGCTGAAAAATGTAGTCTTTATGGGAACGCCGGATTTCGCGGTGGGAACGCTAAAGGCGCTGATCGCGTCAGAAAAATACCAGGTGCAGGCGGTCTTTTCTCAGCCGGATAAGCCCAAAGGCCGCAGCGGGGTGCTTCAGATGCCGCCGGTGAAGGCAGCGGCGGTTGCTGCCGGGATTCCGGTGTATCAGCCGCTGAAGATCCGTGAGCCGCAGTGGCTGGAGCTTTTAAAGGAATTGTGTCCGGACGTGATTGTGGTGGTGGCGTTTGGGCAGATTATTCCCCAGGCGATCCTTGATTTGCCGGAATATGGCTGTATCAATGTCCATGCGTCTTTACTCCCGAAATACCGCGGGGCCGCGCCGATCCAGTGGGCGGTGATGAATGGCGAAAAGGAGTCTGGCGTGACTACGATGCGCATGGACGCCGGACTCGACACCGGAGACATGATATTGCGAAAAACCGTGGCGCTGGATAAGGATGAGACAGGCGGGAGCCTGTTCGACAAGCTGAGCGGGACGGGCGCCGGATTGCTTCTGGAGACGCTGGAGACGCTTGAAAATGGAACGGCCTGCTTTGAAAAACAGCCCAAGGACAGCCCGACGCCTTACGCGGCGATGCTGACAAAGGAGGACGGCCGTATTGACTGGAGCATGAGCGCGCATGCGATCGAATGCCAGATTCGCGGCCTGGATCCGTGGCCGGGCGCATGGACCAGATTCCACGGGAAGCTTTTGAAAATCTGGAAGGCAGAGGCTGCAGAAGAACAACCACAGCCTGTAGAAAAACAGCCGCAGATTGTGGAGGAAGATTCCTTTGCACAGGCGCAGCCGCAGTACGAAACGCAGAATCAGGATGTTTTCGGAACTGTCTGCGCGGTTACAAAAACGGCTCTTTCTGTGCAGACCGGAGATGGCATCCTTTCGATTCTGGAATTGCAGCCGGAAGGAAAGAAGCGGATGCCCATCGACGCATTTTTGCGCGGTTATCCGGTAAAAACAGGTGAGAGGCTCTAAAAATATTTGCAATAATTCATGTGGTGTGATATTCTGAATGCGAAAAAGAAAAGGTGGGTATAATCAGGATAATATATCATAAGCGTATGGCCGCCGGTTTTCTGGCGGCTTTGCTGTTTATGCGCACGGCCCGCAGGGAATATTTCTGGCTGACGCCAGACGCGGGTCTGCGCTACCGCTTCGGTCGTTGCTAAACGAGCGCCGCTGGCGCTTGGCAGCGGCGCAGACGAGTAGATTATTCGCAGGAAAAGGGGAGGAGTGCGGGATGTATTATGGATATTACAGATTTGACTGGACTTATCTGCTGGTAATCATAGGCCTGGTTTTATCTCTGGCAGCGTCGGCTCATGTGAAGAACACGTTCCGAAAATATGACCAGGTGCGCAGTATGCGCAGCCTGACCGGGGCGATGGCGGCGCAGAAGGTGCTGCAAAGCGCCGGACTTTATGACGTGCGGATTGAGCGGGTGTCCGGGGAGCTGACGGATCACTACGATCCGCGTACGAAGACGCTGCGGCTGTCGAACAGTACCTATGGATCAGATTCTGTAGCGGCAGTCTGTGTGGCGGCGCACGAGTGCGGACACGCGGTGCAGGACCAGGTGGGCTACGCTCCCCTGGCTTTTCGCAGTTCTCTGGTACCGGTAGCGAATTTCGGTTCCTCACTGGGGTGGCCGGTTTTCCTGTTTGGATGGATTTTATCCTTTCAGCCGCTGATCACGGCCGGAATTGTACTGTTTACGCTTGCGGTGCTGTTCCAGCTTGTGACTTTGCCGGTAGAGTTTAACGCATCTTCCCGCGCGCTGCGGATTTTGGAGGATACACATATTTTGGGAGATCAGGAGATAGCGGCTGGCCGGAAGGTACTTGGGGCGGCGGCATTGACTTATGTAGCCAGTCTGGCGGCTTCCCTGCTGCAGCTGCTGCGGCTGGTGCTTTTGTCGGGAGGGAGACGACGCAGATGACGAAACCGGTGAATATTCGTGAGATATGCCTTGGTATGCTGATGGAGATTACCGAGGAAGAGGCTTACAGCCATGTGGTTCTGCGGGAGACGCTGGAGAAATACCAGTATCTGGAAAAGCGGGACCGTGCATTTATTACGAGAGTCGTAGAGGGCACACTGGAGCATATGATCCAGATTGATTATATCATAGAGCAGTTTTCCAATGTGCCGGTTTATAATATGAAGCCGCTGATCCGCAACCTGCTGCGGATGTCTGTGTATCAGCTGAAATACATGGACAGCGTGCCGGATTCCGCGGTCTGCAATGAAGCGGTCCGTCTGGCGCAGAAAAAGGGCTTTTATAATCTGAAGGGCTTTGTAAACGGCGTGCTGCGCAATATTGCGCGCCGGTTATCCCAGGTACGTTATCCGGATCCTCAGCGGGAACCCATGCGGTATCTGTCGGTCAAATATTCGTTCCCAATCTGGATGATTAATAAGTGGATGTCTCAGTTTGGCTATGAGACGACAGAGATCATGTGCCGGGATTCCCATATCGGAAAAGGCACGGTGGTGCGCTGCAATCTGTCAAAGGCATCCAAAGAGGAAATCATACAGGAGCTTACCGCGCAGAATATCACGGTAAAGCAGCATCCTTATCTCGATTACGCGCTGGAGATTTCGGATTATAATTATATCGGGGCGGTTTCCGCGTTCCGTAAAGGCTGGATTCAGGTGCAGGACATCAGCTCGATGCTGGTCGCAGAGATAGCGGCGCCGAACTGGGGAGATTACTGCATTGACGTCTGCGCGGCTCCCGGAGGGAAAAGCCTGCATATCGCAGATAAGCTGATGGGCAGCGGCTATGTGGAGGCGCGGGATATCTCTGAGCGCAAGGTACAGATGATGCAGGAAAATATCGAGCGGACAGAGGCGATCAACATCCGTGCGATGCGGATGGACGCGACGGTGATGGACGAGGAATCCCGTGAGAAGGCGGATATCGTTCTGGCAGATGTTCCCTGTTCCGGGTTTGGCGTGATCCGGAAAAAACAGGATATCAAATATAAAATGTCGGAGAAACAGCAGCAGGATATTATCCGGCTGCAGCGGCGGATCCTGCAGAACGTGCAGGAATATGTGCGTCCGGGCGGGACACTGATTTACAGCACCTGCACGGTAGGAGCCGATGAAAATCAGTATAATATCAAATGGTTTCTGGAAAATTTTCCGTTTTACCTCGAAAGCATTGACCCGTATCTCTGTGAGGAACTGAAAAGCCGTACAACGGCGGGAGGCTACATCCAGCTTTTGCCGGGGATTCATCATTCAGACGGCTTTTTTATCGCGCGGCTGAGGAGGTATTGAGTCATGACAGAAATGGCTGGTGGAGGTATGGCAGAACCTTTGCTCCCGGAGCTGAAGGCTTCAGACATCAAATCACTGACGCAGGAAGAGCTTCTTGCAGAGGTAGCTTCGCTTGGCGAAAAGCCGTTCCGCGCGAAGCAGCTGTATCAGTGGATGCACCAGAAGCTTGCCCGCGGTTACGATGAGATGACGAATCTTCCGAAAGCCTTTCGGGAAAAGCTGCGTGAAAAGTATACATATACCTCGCATACGCTGGTGGAGCGCCGTGTTTCAGCAGTAGACGGGACGGAAAAATATCTGTTTGGACTCTCAGACGGCAATGTGATCGAGAGCGTGCTGATGCGTTATCATTTCGGAAATTCGGTCTGTATCTCTTCTCAGGTCGGCTGCCGGATGGGCTGCCGGTTTTGCGCTTCGACAATCGGGGGACTTACGAGAAATCTTCTTCCTTCGGAAATGCTCGATCAGGTCTACGCAATTCAGCGGCTGACCGGAGAGCGGGTTTCTCATCTGGTGGTTATGGGAACCGGCGAGCCGCTGGACAATTACGATCATCTGCTTCGCTTTATCCGGCTTTTAACGGATGAGAATGGCCTGAACATCAGCCAGAGGAACATAACGGTATCGACCTGCGGGCTGGTGGAAAGAATTCGCGATCTGGCGCAGGAGCGGCTGCAGATTACGCTTGCGCTCTCTTTGCATGCTTCCTCACAGGAAAAGCGCAAAGCGCTGATGCCGGTCGCGTACCGGTACGAGCTTGGCGATGTGCTCGATGCCTGCCGGTATTATTTTGAACAGACCGGGCGGAGGATGACGTTTGAGTACAGCCTGGTGGGCGGTGTGAATGATACGCCCCAGGACGCCTGGCAGCTTGCGAAGCTTCTCGGAGGAATGAACTGTCACATCAATCTGATACCGGTTAATCCAATCAAAGAAAGAGATTATGTGCAGTCAGACCAGAATGTGATTGCTGCTTTTAAAAATAAACTTGAAAAATACGGAATAAATGTTACTATTAGAAGAGAGATGGGGCGTGACATAAGCGGCGCCTGTGGTCAGCTCCGCAAAGGATACATGGAGAAAAACGCGCCGCATAAGGAGGATGGAATCCTGTAAAGGGATAACAGAAAGGACAGACAGAATGAAGGTTTACAGCGTCACAGACACCGGCAGGAGGCGGGCCTCCAATCAGGATTTTATCTATGCCTCAGATCAGCCGGTCGGTAATCTTCCCAACCTGATGATTGTCGCTGACGGGATGGGAGGACATAATGCGGGAGATCTGGCTTCCCGCTATACAGTAGAATCTATGATTGAATATCTGGGACAGGCGCAGGAAAAAAGACCGATCCCGCTGCTCGCGGAGGCGATTCATTTTGCGAACGACCGGGTTATTGAGAAAGCTTCGACGGATAAGGCGCTGGAAGGTATGGGGACGACTGTGGTGGCCGCAGTGGTCCGGGACGGATATCTGTATGTGGCAAATGTCGGCGACAGCAGGCTTTATCTGATGGATCGGGAGATTTCACAGATTACCAGAGACCATTCTCTGGTGGAAGAGATGGTGCAGATGGGAGAACTGCAGCGTAAGGACGCGCGCACCCATCCGGATAAGAATGTCATTACCAGGGCAATCGGGGTAAAATCGCCCGTGCGGGTAGATTTCTTCGATGTCAAGCTGGAACCAGGCGACCGTATTCTGCTCTGCTCAGACGGTCTTACCAATATGGTCGAGGACGCGGAAATTCTGGAGATTGTCAAAAAATACCGTTCACCGAAGGAGGCGGCGCAGCATCTGGTGAATGAGGCAAACAAAAACGGGGGAAAAGATAATATCTCTGTGGTTCTCGCTGAGGTTTAGAGGGAGAAGATATGTTAAGTGCAGGAGTGTTTATTCAGAGCAGGTATGAGATCATGTCGCGAATCGGTTCCGGCGGCATGGCGGATGTATATAAGGCAAAGGACCATAAGCTGAACCGTTTTGTGGCGGTGAAGGTGCTGAAGGACGAATTTCGGGACGACAAGGTGCTGGTTTCTAAATTTCGGGCGGAGGCGCAGGCAGCCGCAGGCCTGGCGCATGGGAATATTGCCAATATTTATGATGTCGGGGAAGAGGCCGGGATCAATTATTTTGTGATGGAACTGGTCGAAGGCATTACACTGAAAGAGTATATCGCAAGTAAGGGGCATCTGTCAGCGAGAGAGATGACCAGTATTGCGCTGCAGATTTCCGCTGGTCTGGAGGCCGCGCACAACAATGGGATCATTCACCGGGACGTGAAGCCGCAGAATATTATTATTTCCACGGACGGCAAGGTAAAGGTGGCAGATTTCGGGATCGCGCGCGCGGCGTCTTCGAATACGATCACGTCCAATATGATGGGGTCTGTGCATTACAGCTCGCCGGAACAGGCGAGAGGCGGGTACAGTGATGAGAAGAGCGATATTTATTCGCTTGGTATCACCATGTACGAGATGCTGACCGGACATGTCCCGTTTGACGGGGATTCAGCGGTAGCGGTAGCGCTGCATCATTTACAGGATGAGCTGCATGGACCGAAGGAAGAGTTTCCGGAGATTCCATACAGCACAAATCAGATTGTTCTGAAATGCACACAGAAAAGCGCGGACCGCCGTTATCCGAATATGGCCGAACTGATTCGTGATCTGCGGGAATCCCTGGTTAATCCGGAAGGAGATTTTGTGACCTGGGTGGTACCGGATCGGACTTCAAAGACTATCGTGATGTCGAAAGAAGAGATGGAACAGATTAAGGCGGAGCAGATCAAGGCAGAACAGCGTATGCCCTCCTATGATGAGACCCTGAACGTGGGCGTGGCGGCAAATCTGCGCCCGCAGGGAACGGAATCCGAATCCATACAGAACCGTGCTTATCAGCCCGGCAGTTATTATCAGAAGAGCCAGTACCAGGATGTTTCACCGATGGACAGCTCCTGGAGGACGGGCTACCGGATTGATGAAGGGGATTCTTCCGGTTATTATGGCTCTGCTGACGGTTTATATGGGGGAACGGATACCATTCATTCAGAGGAGAAGGAGCAGGAAAATGGATATGAGCTGGATGAGACATTTGAACCGCCCCGCACGCGCAGGAAAGAGGAGGATGATACAGACAGTGATCTGAATCCGAAGCTGGAGAAGGCTGTGACATTAGGCGGAATCATTGTCGCTGTGATTGTCGGGATTGTTTTTCTGGTGCTTCTGGCGAAAGCATTTGGCCTGATGAATTTTTCCGGCAGCAGGAAATCGGATTCGGATGGGGAGGATATCGTGATAGAGACCTCTTCTGAGTCTGAGACAGCGACAGAGGAGCAGACAGAATCGGAAACGGAGCCTGAGACAGAGTCTGAGACGGAATCAGAGACAGAGTCCGAGGCCGCAGAGTTTGTCCTGGATAATCTCAGCAATATGGAGCTTTCGCAGGCGCAGGCGTTTCTGATCACAAAGGGTCTGAAATACACGGTAGACCAGACGCAGTACAGCGATACCGTGGCGAGCGGTTACATTATATCAACGGATCCCGAATATGGAGAGCTGGTAAGCACGGGCGACACGATCACCCTTTATGTCAGCCAGGGACCGGAGGAGACAGAGGATACGGTCACGGTATATAAGACGCTGTGGGATCTGACCGGCTATACGGTGGAACGGGCGGAGGAAGCTCTGGAAATGCTTGGGCTGACCGCTGCTTATGCGTATGAGGCCAGTGATACGATCAGTGAGGGCATGGTGACGCGGACGAGCGCGGAGGATACGGATAATCAGGTTCCGGAAGGAAGTACGGTTACGATCTATATCAGTACGGGACCGGATACGTCATCCGGTTCATCGGATGACAGTGATAATATCACGATAGAGGACAGTGCCGGCACGACCTCTTCTTCAGATGCGACGGCAAGCGGCACCTGGATGTGTAATGCGTCCCTGACGGCGCCATCCGGCTATACCGGACAGCCTGTGCGGATTACACTTTACCAGAATGGCACGGAGACGACCATCTTTGAGGGAACGACGACATTTCCATATACGCTTCAGGTAGAAGGAGCGAGCGGAGTGTCTACGGGGATTGCATATGTTTATTTGCTGGATGAGGACAGCGGTGAGGTGATCAGCAAGATCGAGTATTCCGGGATTACATTCAGTGAGGTCAGTTCGTAAGGGCGGGGATTGCCCTGTCAGAATCATTCAGGATTGAAAGCAATCCTGCGGAGGGTGAATGCGTGGAAAGATAATCAGGGGAGTCGGCGGATTTTATTATGTGCACACAGGGGATGGCACGGTCTATGAATGCAGGGCAAAGGGAATTTTCCGGAAGGAAAAGGTAAAGCCTCTGGTCGGTGACGACGTCGAGATTTCTGTGCTGGATGAAAAAGAACGGACCGGAAACGTTGACCGGCTGCTGCCGCGGAAAAATATGCTGATCCGGCCGGCAGCGGCTAACGTAGATCAGGCGATGGTGGTATTTGCCCTGACACAGCCCAAACCGAACCTGAATCTGCTGGATCGTTTTCTGATTCTTATGAATCGCCAGGAGATTCCGGTTATTATCTGTTTTAATAAGGTGGATCTGGCTGACGGAGAGCAGGCGCGGCATCTGGAGCAGATTTACCGGGACTGCGGCTGCGAAGTGCGCTTTGTAAGCGCCGCGTGCAAGGAAGGGCTAGACGAAGTCCGCGCTCTTCTGGAGGCGAAGACGACTGTGCTGGCAGGTCCTTCCGGAGTCGGCAAGTCGTCCCTGACGAATTGCTTTTTGCCGGAAGAACGCATGGAGGTTGGAGAAATCAGCCGGAAAATTGATCGCGGAAAGCATACCACCCGGCACACGGAGCTTCTGGTACTGAAGCCTTATGCGACAAAGGAGCATTCGGAGAAAAGCTTCCATGGCAACAGTTATATTCTGGATACGCCCGGTTTCAGCTCTTTATATTTACAGGACATTGAATATGAAGAACTGAAGGATTATTTTTATGAATTTGCCCCCTGTGAGCCTAACTGCCGGTTTCAGGGCTGTATGCACCTGAAGGAGCCGGACTGTGCTGTGAAAGAAGCCGTAGAACAGGGGAAAATCCATCGCGCGAGATATGAGAGCTATGTGCTGCTGGCAGAGGAGCTGAAAGAGCGGCGGAAGTATTGAAGCGCAGGGAATAAGACGCAGCTGCAGGCAGCCTGGCCTGAAACACATTTTGAGAAGAAGTGCGGGGAACGCAGCATTTATCAGAAAACGAAAAGGATTAAAATACAGGGAGAACAAACATGGAGCGGAAAAATATACTGGCACCATCGATTCTGGCGGCTGATTTTAAACACCTGGGCAATGAAGTGGAGACTGTGGCGAAGGCAGGTGCCGGATATCTGCATATCGATGTGATGGACGGCGTTTTTGTGCCGAGCATTTCTTTTGGCATGCCTGTTATTTCTTCGATTCGCAGTGCGACTGACAGTGTTTTCGACGTCCATCTGATGATCACGGAGCCGGAGAAATACATCGCGGACTTCGCTGCCTGCGGTGCGGACAGCATCACCGTACATGCTGAGACGGCAAGGCATTTGCAGCGTATTCTTCACGATATCAAAAGTCTTGGGCTGCGTGCGGGCGTTGCACTCAACCCGGCAACGCCGTTAAATGTCCTGGATTATGTGCTTCCGTACCTCGATATGGTACTGATTATGACCGTGAATCCGGGCTATGGCGGGCAGGCTTATATTCCTGAAATGACCGGAAAAATCCGTGCCCTTCGCCGTAAAGCGCTGGAACTGGGGCTTTCCCTGGACATCGAGGTGGACGGCGGCGTAAATGACCGGACGCTGCGGACGGTCCTTGAAGCCGGCGCGAATGTCTGCGTGGCCGGCTCTGCGGTATTTAGCGGCGATCGTGCCGCGAATGTGGAGAAAATGCTGGGGGTAATGGCAGAATATAGGGGATACGATTCCATTCTCTGACAACAGTTGATGGAATCGAAAAAAAGCAGCGTTTTGGCTGCTTTTTTTCTGGAAATGCGGGCGTGTTTTATAACAGGGCGTCCGCCAGGGCCTCAAGCTCTGCGAGGCTATCGGCGCTAAGCGCGGAGCGGATCGTTACAACAGGCTCGATTTCAGTGATATTTTTCATTCCGGCGATGTGCGTCTTCATCAATTTTGCGGACGCCGGAGCCCAGGTACCGTTCTGAATGTAGCCGACCCTGCGGTTCTGGAAATTTTTGATCTTCAGGTGGTACAGAAAGTCCTCCATGGCCGGAAAGAGTGAGGCGTCGTAGGTGACGGAGGCAAGGACAAGGCGGTCATAACGGTATGCGTACTCGACTGCCACGGACATATCGTCGCGGTTTAAATCAAATACGGCTATATTTTCCACGCCCTTCATTCGGAGCATCTCTTCCAGGCGGTGCGCAGCCTTTGCCGTATTACCGTGCAGGGAGGCATAAGCGATTACGACACCATCTTCCTCCGGCGTGTAGCTGCTCCAGGTAAGGTATTTGTCAATGTAATAGCCAAGATTTTCCTTCAGAACCGGTCCGTGCAGCGGGAGAATCGCAGCGATGGAAAGACCGGAGGCCTTTTTTAAGAGGGTCTGTACCTGTGTGCCGTATTTCCCGACAATGTTGATATAGTAGCGTCTGGCTTCTGTAATCCAGTCGATGTCTGAGCTCAGCGCGTCGAAGGTGCCGAAGCCGTCTGCGGAGAACAGGAGCTTTTCTGTCTGCTCATATGTAACCATGACCTCCGGCCAGTGTACAAATGGCGCCATGAAGAACTGAAGCGTATGGCTGCCAAGGGAGAGCGTGCTGCCTTCGCTGACTGTGAGCGTCTTTACAGATGAGACGGCCTCCGCTGACGTATTTGCGGCGTCTCCGGCTGTGTCCGGCTTTATTCCGAAAAACTGCTCAATCATGGGGAAGGTCTTCTGGTTGCCTACGAGGGTAACATCCGGGTATTCCTCCACGAAGCGGCGGATACTGCCGGAATGATCCGGCTCCAGGTGCTGCACAACGAGAAAATCCGGCTTTCGCCCGTCGAGCGCAGCGTGTACGTTAGCCAGCCATTTTTCTGTACCGCGCGGGTCTACGGTGTCCATAACGGCGATTTTTTCATCAAAAATGATGTATGAGTTGTAAGAAACACCATAGGGGATTTTGTATTGACTCTCGAACAGGTCAAGTGTGGTATCGTCCACACCGACATAGGCGACAGAGTCGGAAACATACATATCTTTCATAATAACTCCTCCATAATGAATTGATAAATGCGCTGGCTGTGTTCACGCCAGCTGCGGCAGGCGGCTTTCGCCTGGCTCTCCGTCGCGACCGTGATGGTCAGGTCGATTGGGTTGGAAAATTTTTCTTTTACAAGGCAGCGCACGGAGTAATCCCCGCTCGTGGTTTTGCAGTAATCCGCGAGGACGGAGACTTCATCGCGCATCCGGACCCTGTTTTCTGACATATACCGGTCTGCTTCCTGACGGATGGAAGGTGAGATGCGGTGGCGGAAGTACTTCAGAGCTTCCGTGCCGGACTCTCTGATAGAATAGTATACACAATCCTGGATGGTCTTACTGTGAATCATCTGACTGTCTTCCAGATCGCCAAGTACCGAATGGAGTGTGAAATAATCTGTATAACCCTGATTCAGGATGAAATCAGAGATCTGTGCGTCTGTCAGCGGAAAATCCGCCTTGTCCAGCATATACAGAATGATCAGTTTATAGAGTGTAACAGGTTCAGACATCAGAGACCACCTCCTTACTGTGCCAGCCTGTCTGTCAGTGAAAGGAAACACGGCCAACCCATACGAGAAAGTATATCATTGGAATCGAATTTCGTAAAGTGGGGAATTTGCTGTTCGACGCTGTTCGGAATTAGTAAAAAAATAAGATTGGGTCGTTGAAACAAAGTCAATGTCATGATATACTAATTTATTGAATTGGGTTGTTGCTGCGTCAGCCAGAGCAGGGCGTGGCGGCATCCTGTTTCTGACAGCTTGGAATGGAGAATAGACATGGATGAACAGAGAAAGACGCTGGGGCGTTCCCGGGTCTATACAGGGAATTCGGACGACAGTGAGTCCGGGGAGGCACCAGAAAGGGACAGAAGCAGCAGACGCGCGCAGCCAGCCAGAACAGCGCCGAAGGGACGTCTCTCACAGCCGCCCGGACGCCGCCGCAGGGATGTAGAGACGGACGCGAAGATGCACCTGCTCTGGAGCACGCTCATTGTATTGATTGTGATACTGGTTGCAGC
The DNA here is from genome assembly GCA_021205225.1 of Lachnospiraceae bacterium. Classification (GTDB taxonomy): domain Bacteria; phylum Bacillota; class Clostridia; order Lachnospirales; family Lachnospiraceae; genus Choladousia. The sequence continues at coordinate 45,619 of JAJPXX010000188.1, read as the reverse complement.
GATTTTCTATGAGATCATACTGGGATATGGCAGCCTGGAGACCGGTTCGGAGCGTATGGGGATGAACGTGCAGGAGAGTGAGCTTTCCGCCCAGACAGAAGAAGACGACACGGAGCAGGAGAGCCGGATGGGGGATGATTCGGAAACAGAGACAATCGGCTAGCCAAAGTGTGGAGACCCGGTGCAGGAGGGGAGTACCTGGCGCGGGCAGAAGATTTGATTAAGGAGGGGAAAATGGGAAAACGGGATGATAATCCGCAGGAGCGGCGCACGAAGCGGCGGAAAAATGAGCTGATTATGAAATGTGTGATATCGGTGCTTGTGCTGGCTCTGGTTGTGATGGGAGTATTGCTTGTCAAAGAAGTGGCAATTCCTGAAGTGGTGAAACTGACTTCGTCCGGAAACCAGTCACAGGGCGGCGCGGAGACGGGCAGCCTGACGGAGGATGAGGACTCACAGACCGGTGATTCCGCAGCTGCGTCAGACGACGGCGCGTCTGCCACGGCTCAGAATGAGTCAGAATCCAATGCGTCAGATACGGACGACGATACATTTACGACTGCTGAGGAGGCAGAGATTGACGCCGTGCTGATGGAGGCGGAGAGTCTGGCCGCCATGTATGATTATGACGAGGCGATTGCCTGTGTGCAGGCGTCGGAATATTATGAAGCGAGCGAGGAGCTGCAGCTGGCGGCCTCCAGCTATGAGAAGACGAAAGCAAACTGTGTTTCGTGGTCGCCGGAGGAAGTGACGCACATCTTTTTCCACATGATTATCTGGGATGCGTCCAAAGCATTTGACGGGGATCTTTACGCAGAAGGATACAATCAGTACATGGTGACGATGGACGAGTTTTCCGCGATCATGGAGACCATGTATGAAGAAGGCTATGTAATGGTCAGCATGCACGATATGTGTGAGGTGAATGATGATGGTACGGTGACGCGCAAAGAAATCCTGCTCCCCGAAGGGAAGACGCCTTTCGTGCTTTCACAGGATGACGTGAATTACTACCATTATATGGATGGAGACGGGTTTGCCTCCCGGCTGGTTCTGGATGAGAATGGAGATGTGAAGGCAGAGTACATCGAGGACGACGGCACGGTTTCTGTCGGTGATTACGATCTGATTCCGTGGATTGATACGTTTGTGGATTTGCATCCGGATTTTTCCTATCACGGGCATAAGGGGACGATCGCGCTGACCGGATATGAAGGTGTGCTCGGCTACCGGACAGATGAGGTTTATCTGACGCGCGATGAGGACCGGCTGACAAGCTGGCAGAAGGAATATCTGGAAGAAAACCCGGATTTCGATGAAGAAGCCTGGCAGGCTGAGGTAGATGCGGCTACGGCAGTCGCGGATGCGCTGAAAGCCGACGGCTGGGAATTCGCGAGCCATACCTGGGGGCATATCGACCCGATGGTGAAAGGCCTGGACGGGACAAAGACGGACACAGAGCGGTGGAAGAATAATGTCGCGACAATTGTCGGCGAGACGGATATTATTATCTTTGCGTTTGGCGCGGATATCAGCGACTGGACGGAATACTCGGAGGATAATGAGTATTATATTTATCTGAAAGGACAGGGTTATAACATCTTCTGCTGCGTGGACTCGACCCAGTATTGGGTGCAGTTTAACGGTACGTCCATGCGTATGGGCAGGAGAAACATTGACGGCTACCGGATGTATTACAATGCCGACTTGCTCTCGGATCTCTTTAATGTGAGTGAAGTGTGGGATTCGCTGCGCCCGGATACGGTGGCTGAACTTACAAGCGCGGCCGGGACGATGAGCTCTGAGTATGGATCGTCGGATGAGGGCAGCGGAGACGGGGACGACAGCTCGTCTGCGGCGGAATAAGCGTTGTAAAAACGGGCGCTGCATAAAGAGCAGCTTCCGAATAAATATACATCATAAAATCTGGAGGAGAATTATGAGAACATACCTTGTAACAGGAGGAGCTGGTTTCATTGGCTCAAACTACATTCACTACATGTTCCGCAAATATGGGGATGAGATCCGCATTATCAATGTGGACAAGCTGACTTATGCGGGGAATCTTGAGAATCTGCGTGATGTGGAGAACCGGGAAAACTATACATTTATCCGCGCCGATATCTGTGACACAGAGGCGATCAACCGGATCTTTGAGGAGAATGAAATCGACCGCGTCGTTCATTTCGCTGCTGAGAGCCATGTGGACCGGAGTATCCGTGACCCGGAGGTATTTGTGAAGACGAATGTGCTTGGCACACTGGTAATGCTGAACGCGGCGAAGGCGGCCTGGGAGCTTCCGGACGGTTCCTTTCAGGAAGGGAAAAAATTCCTTCATGTATCGACGGACGAGGTATATGGCTCTCTGGAAAATGAAGGAGAGTATTTTTATGAGACGACTCCCTACGCGCCGCACAGCCCCTATTCCGCAAGCAAAGCTTCCTCGGATATGCTGGTAAAGGCTTATATGGATACCTATCATTTTCCTGCGAACATCACGAACTGCAGCAACAACTATGGCCCGTATCAGTTTCCGGAGAAGCTGATTCCACTGATTATCAATAACGCGCTCCAGGGCAAGCCGCTGCCGGTGTATGGCGATGGCAAAAATGTCCGTGACTGGCTTTATGTAGAGGATCACGCGAAAGGCATTGATATGGTACAGGAGAAGGGCCGCCTGTTTGAGACCTATAATATCGGCGGACACAATGAGCGGCAGAATATCCAGATCATCCATATTATTCTGGACACCCTGCAGGAAATGCTTCCGGACGACGATCCGCGCAAGGCACTGGTCAGCGAAAAGCTGATTACCTATGTGACTGACCGAAAGGGACACGACCGCCGCTACGCAATCGCTCCCGATAAGATTCGCGCAGAGGTAGGCTGGGAGCCGGAGACGAAGTTTGAAGATGGCATCCGCCTCACAATCCGCTGGTTCTTCGAGCACGAAGACTGGATGGCGAATGTCACCAGCGGCGACTATCAGAAATACTACGACGAGATGTATAAAGACAAATAAAATAGGGACAGATATTTTAGCGTAAAGAAAACCAGGCGGACATCCGGCAGATGCTCGCCTGGCTTTTTCTTATCCAATAGGAAAGTTCTCCGAACTTCCCTATCGGACAAAAACCCTCCGGGGGATGCACATGCCGCGCTAGAGGAAACTGTCTGCTTACGCAGACGCGCGGCAGCGCGAGAATCCCGCAAGGCGGGATTCTATTTTTATGCGTATGGCTGCTCAGGAAATTCCGGCCGTTCTGCTGCCCGCTTTTCCTTCCTGCTCCTGGCGGATCTGGCAGCCGCCGTCCAGAAGGGTCAGGTGCGGGCTGTAGTAGGGATCACCCGCTTCCAGAAAGTCCCTCCAGCGGCTTTGGAAACGGCGGATCTCTTTTTGAAATCTCTCCTGCTTTTCCGGCGTATCCTCATAGCCCCGCGATTTGGATTCATAGTGGTAGAGCTCTACATTGGGGTCCATCACGATCAGATAGCCCTTTTCGCGGATGCGCAGGCAGAGATCTACATCATTCAAAGCGACCACAAAGTCTTCGTCGAAGCCGTCAATGGCTTCAAAGACAGAACGCTTTACCATCATGCAGGCCGCAGTGACCGCGCTGATGTCCTGCACCGCTTTCAAACGGCCCATATAGCCGGTATCTGCGCGGCTGCTGAAGGGATGGATATGTCCGGCAAAGCCTCCGATGCCGATCACAACACCTGCGTGCTGTACCTGGCCGTCTGCGTAATAGAGCTTCGCTCCTACCGCGGCCGTATCCTCCCGCTGACAGAATCCAAGCATTTCCCGGATCCAGGAGGGGGAGATTACTTCCGTGTCATTGTTCAGAAATACCAGATAGTCTCCGTTCGCGTGGCGGACGCCAAAATTGTTGATCGCGGAATAATTAAAGCCGCCCTGCCAGGTCACCACGCGGAAATTCTGATGCTCACGTTTCATTTTTTCATAATATGCGAAGGTTTCCGGTTCTTCACTGTTGTTTTCCACGATAAGAACCTCATAATTGCAGTAATCTGTTTTTGAAAAGACAGACTGCACACAGGCATCCAGAAGGTTCACATGATCCTTATTTGGGATCAGGACAGTAACCAGCGGAAGCGCCGGCGCCGCTTTGTCTGTTCCGGAAGCGGACTGTGCGGCAAGGGACGCAGTAGTTTCTTTTACCTTCAGCCGCATCCGGTACATGATAAAAATATCCGTGTATTCTACCTCAGCTTCGTAGCCAAGGCGCTGGTAGTGCTCACTAAGCGCCAGTTTTCCGGCGTCGATGGCGTATTGCTTGCTGTCCTGGTTCCCGGCTGTAGAGCCGTTGTAGGCGCGCCAGTGGTAAAGAACCATCGGAATATGGCCGACGCGGTCTGTCTTTTCAATGCAGCGCAGAAGAAAGTCGTGGTCCTGCGCGCCGTCACACTGTTTTCGCAGAAGCCCCACATCAAAAGCCAGGGAGGTCCGCACCATGGTCAGATGGCAGATGTAGTTGATGCTCCGCAGAAAATCCGGGTTGAAGTCCGGTTTGAAGCGGGGGTTGCTAAAGTGCTTTGAACCCTCATCGGTCAGATCCTCATCCGTATAGATCAGATCCAGCGCCGGATTTTCATTCAGGCGTTTTACCAGCTCATAGAGCGCGTTTGGCTCCAGCAGGTCATCATGATCCGCGAAAACCAGAAATTCTCCTTTTGCCATGCGGATGGCCGCGTTCGTATTTTCCGAGATACCGTTATTTTTTTCCAGGCGAAGCAGACGGATCCGTGCCTCCCGACTATAGCGTTTTTTGATAAGCGCGGCCGGCTCTGGCTGCGTGCTTCCATCCGCCAGGCAGATCTCAAAGTTAGAATAGGTCTGTGCGAGAATGGAATCCAGCAGCTCCTGCAGATAGCGCTCCGGCGTGTTGTAAAGCGGGATAACGATGCTGAGCAATGGTTCGCAGGGAAAGTGTGTCTTCCGCTGCCGGCGGAGCTCCGCGCGGCTGACGCAATGCTGCTTGCGCCAGTTCGCGTAGGGAACGTCAGTGAGCACACTTGCATTTCGCAGGTGTGTAAGAAATCCCTTTGGTCCTTTGCGGCGGATTTCATCTGCAAGACGGCCCGGACTGAAGCGTGTGAGCAGAATCAGGCACCGCCCCGCGCTGGTTCCCATCCAGATGAGACGCTGTCTGGAGAGCCGGAGGGTTTTATCCGTGTACGGGTTTTGCATCCGGATCAGCAAAGCAGAGCCGTGAAAATCGCTCATAGGCATTGCGAATGAGAATCCCCAGGAGCGTTCCTGGTAAAAATCCGGATTTAAGTGCAGCGCATCCACCAGATCCGGACGGATGAAGCGTTTCGGCTGGATGGGCAGAGACTTCCCGGTTTCATCCGTCATTTGAGGAAAACATTCTCCGGTAATATCGACAACCCAGCCGCGGATGGTAATCATATTGTCGATGCATCCGCAGATATCCAGATAATACTGGATAGAAGAGTCAAAATAGGCTTTTTTCAGCTTTTCCGTACTTCGGGTGCAGACAACGCGGCTTGCGCTGCCCGCGCGCAGCAAAACAGTCAGCTTTTGATGTTCTTCAAAAAAACGCTCGATGTCCGGTACTGTGATCTGAAAACCAGGCTCGCCTGACATTGCGGCACAGTCTGGATGAAGACGGACAACGTCCGGGCGCGGGAGTGAGAGACATTCTGCCTCTACCGGCGCGCCGGACTCATCAAGTACCTGAAAAACGGCTGCATCGCCAGGATCTGTGATCTTCCATCCGCGCAGAATGAATGTGCCTTTTGGCTCCCAGCCGAAGGTTTCCTGATCAATTCTTAATTTTTTTATACTCATGATTCTGGTTTTCTCCTAACCCGGACAGGCCGGGAACAAAACTATGTCATTGCGCGCAGGATAAAAATTACTGCGGCTTCAGGACGGAGGATACAGTTGATTTCCAGCGTTTCAGGCGTGAATTCTTCAGCTCCTGATATTCCCTGGCCAGCCGGTTGATTTCTTCTAAGGGAGCCTGACCCGGCTGGTAAGATTCCAGCGTCACAAGAAAGCTTTTGGCGTCCTGGGGAATGTCGGTGACAAAAATATTCGGATCCGACTCCGAAAAATAAATCCAGTCTCCGAGCACAGTGCCTTCACGCAGGAAAAAAGCGGCCTGCCCGGTCACAGAAGCAAAGCGAAATTCGCTCAGGTGAACCAGGGACGCATGATACCCCGGATCAACCCGGAGCGCTTTGACGTTGTCCGGGAGGGGAATCTCCTGCCGCAGATGCCAGTATGGTTTCTCCTGCATACGGTAAAGAACGGAATTCTCTTCGCGAAATCCGTCGCCATAATCAAAATAAATCTGCAAATCCTCCGGGGAAAAATGCTCCTCCGGCAGCCAGTATCCGTCACTGATGGCAGGATAGAGGTTGCGGATGGGGACGTGGCCCTGAAGGATATATTGCTGAAAATGCGCTTCCATTGCCGCGAAAGCGGTTTTTTCTTCTTCGGTAATGCCCATCTGTCCCATAAAATCGAAGCGCCGGAACTCTTCTCCGCGGTTTGCATTATCTGTAAAATGCAGGATGACGCGGTACAGGAGAAAATTTACCGGGATGGGAAATGCAAAGCTCCATTCATAGTCAATTGCGATCCAGCGTCCTTCTGAGACGAGGATATTTTCACAGAGCAGATCGATGTCTGTACAGGGCGCGCATTCGGTTCCAACCGGGAGCGAAGCGTCCCCGAAAACCTGGCAGAATTCCTCACTGGGCGCAAACCTGGCTCCGGTATGGAGCGAGCGGATAAAGCGCAGGCAGTCCAGAAATTCTCTGGCGCATACGTCGATCCCCTGGGTGTGCAGAGTGAAAAGCAGCTGCTCTTCCAGGGATTCTCCTTCAATGTATTCCAGATCTACGCCATCCGCCGCCGGTACACAGCGGTTCCAGGAGAGCCGCGTGCCCTCTGTCAGAGCGGAGAGAAGCTGATAGTGGCGGTAAAGCGCCTGTATATGCGCCTTGCCTTCCGGATATACCGGGGTCTTGCGGACACAGCGGAAATTCCCTTCCTCTAGAATATCGGTGCGGATCGAAAAAGCCCGGCTCCTCTCATTGGAATATTTCGAATAGATGATGGTTTTCATGGCGCTTCCTCCTGCTCCAGGAAAATTAAAAAGGAATTGGAAAACTGCGGGAACAGTCCGTTTGCGATGAGACTGTCAAATACCTTTCCCTCATCAAACAGAAGAAGCCGTCGGCGGTCGTAATTGTTCAGGTTGTTTTTCAGGTCTCCTTTGCGCGGAAGATAGCGGTCGGAGTAGATGGAAAACGGGAATTTATAGTCCGGATAAGGGTAGTAAAATGTGGCTTTGAAATTTCCGGCTTCCTCAAAAAGCGCTTCCAGCTCCGGCTTTGAAAACGTGCGGACGCCGGAGGCGGGCGTGCGGGGATAGCCTTCCAGCCCTTCAAACAGCCTGCCGACATGGTCTTCCGTGCAGCCGGCCCAGTATTTGAGCCCCAGCCGGTTTTCAATCGCGATCACGATCTTCCCGCCGGGCGCCAGATGGCGCGCCATAGTGGAAAGCATATGGACAAAAGGATTTTTCTCTTTCGTATAAAGCGCGGCGTATTCGAAAACACCGATCAGCGTGATATAGTCGTATTTTTCCGTCAGACGCTTCTCGACATCCTCAAAGGCGCCGAGCAGAATTGTGATATTGTCATAATCTCGGTGCCGCCAGGCATTGACGAGACTGCGCTGCCTGGAGAGATCCACACAGGTGACGCTTCTGGCCTTTGAGGCGAGCGCACCGGTAACGGCTCCGCAGCCGGCGCCGATCTCAAGCACCGTATTATTTCCGGTGACAGGCGCCCAGGAGAGAAGATTGTGGCGGATGTGGGAAAAGTGGTACATGACAGGCCAGCTTTTTTCCCTGGCGATCACTGCGTTATAGTCCGCCTCACTTTTGCAGCTTTTCGCGATGTCAAGCAGCTTTTGTTCTATAGCGCCGTCGCTGTACCGGTCCTCGCCGGGATAACAGGTATCGTCGAGAATGACGCTGCCGATTTTTTCCTGCATAATATCAACTCCTCTGAAATGCCGACCCATCGTCAGGCTCCTGCTGCCCTGTATGGAAGGGCGCCCCGGATGCGGCCGGTTTCATGCCTGCGTCAATGTTGTGACGGTCACTTCTGAATTCATGTCATAAAAGCCAACGGTATCCTTTACAGATACGACAGTAAGATTGCAGGCATCATAAAGACGGTGAAATACGTGAAATTCACCGTCCATATAGCCGGTGCAGCCGAAGGAAATCAGATAGCTTCCGCCCTGCAGGTTCATCTCCTGGGTGAATTCCACCTCCGCGACACTTCCGGCTTTTGCGGGAAGGGCGACCTTTTCATACATGGTGTTGGTGCCGGTGATTTCCGTTCCTTTCATGTCCTTGATCGTAAAAGCGGCGACCGGTTCCTGTAAATCCTCATGGAAACGAATCCGCATTTTGATTGTGCAAAGCTTGCCTTTCTCGATCGTATTGGTCAGTATCCCCCGGTTGTCCGCCACGGCAAAGTCGATGATCTCGGCCTGCTTTTCGCCATATTCCAGAAGCTCCGGGTTGACCTCAATGGACTGCTTCCAGGCTCCGGCGCTTTTAGCGGCGGCTCCCTGCGGCTGTTCTCCCTCCTGATGAACCAGGAGACGCTTATAGAGGTCGACCATGGCTTTTGGCCGGCCCTCGTCCAGCTTGGCGCCCTGATTCAGTACGATCACACGGTCGCAGTATTTGCTGATGCTGCTCAGATCGTGGCTGACAAAGAGGATCGTTTTTCCCTGCTTTTTGAATTCTTCGAATTTGTGGTAGCATTTGGCCTGGAAAAATACGTCGCCGACAGAGAGCGCCTCGTCGACGATCAGGATCTCCGGGTCAATATTGATGGCGACTGCGAAAGCCAGGCGTACAAACATTCCGCTGGAATAGGTCTTTACCGGCTGGTTCACAAAATCGCCGATATCCGCGAAGCGCAGGATCTCCGGGAGCCGCTGCCGGATTTCTTCATCCGTAAAGCCGAGCATGGAGCCATTCAGATAGACATTCTCAATGCCGGTGTATTCCATATTAAAGCCGGCGCCCAGCTCCAGAAGCGCAGAGATACGTCCGTTCACAGTGACGGTACCGTCTGTCGGGGTGAGGACGCCGGTGATGATTTTGAGGATCGTGGACTTTCCGGAGCCATTCACGCCGATAATTCCCACCGTTTCGCCTTCCCGCACGGTAAAGCTCACCTGATCGAGCGCCCGGTGCTCCCGGTAGCGTTTTTTCCGGGTAAGCCCGAGCCCTTCCTTCAGGCGGTCGGATGGCTTGTTGTAGAGTTTATAGACTTTGCTGACCTGATCCACACGGATCGCAATCTTGTTATCCAAAAAAATACCTGCCTCTCTCATATGTTACAGTACGTCCGCGAAATGTCCCTTCAGCCGGTTGAATACCCAGGTGCCGATCGCGAAGCTTGCAGCCAGAAAGACCCAGAAATAGAGTGTCCAGAGCGGGTCTTCAAAAAACCAGCGTTTACTGATCAGGGCGTTCCGGTAGCCATGGACAATATAATAGACCGGATTCAGCCTCAGAATCTTCAGGGCGGTCGGTCCCCAGGAATAGGAGCTGAGCATACTCTCCTCCCACATGATCGGGGTCAGCCACACGCCGACCTGCAGCACGATAGAGACGATCTGTGAGAGATCCCGGAAGAAGATAACCACGGAGCTGGTGATATACGCGAAAGCCAGAATCAGGAGAAACAGACACAGCGCGTAGTAGATCAGCTCCAGATAATAGACGGACGGGAAGCGGCCATAGCATCCGAACAAAATAATTACGAAAAGGAGGAAAAAACAGTGGACTACAGCCGCCGAGAGCAGCTTTACCATCGGCAGGATGTCGATGTCGAAGACCACCTTTTTCACCAGGTAGCTGTATTCCAGAAAGGAGTTTGTGGAATTCGTCAGTCCTTCCTGGAAAAAAAGCCAGGGGATAATGCCCGCCACCAGGTACAGTACAAAGGGCGTCCCCCCTTCGGCGGAGCTTCCTCCGCGCATGGCTACGCCAAATACAAAATAATAGACCAGTATCGTCACAATGGGCTGGATGAAGGCCCAGATCGTACCGAAATATGACCCTGCAAACCGGTTGCGGAGGTCGTTTTTTGCCATTTTTATCAGCAGGCGTCTGTTTTTATACAGATCCTTTGGTAGTTTGAAATGTTCTTTCTTCATATTATAATAATGTCTTCTCTGCGCGCACAGGATATCATACGCGGTGACTTGCCGTGTATTCTGAGAAAGAACCCCACTTCTGGTCTTTTTCAGAGAGAACCAGCTCCATGCCCTCCGGGATGGGCCACTTTACGCCGAGGGTGGGATCATTCCAGGCAATGCCGCCCTCATCATTGGGATGATAAAAGTCCGTACACTTATAAGCAAATTCTGCCTGGTCAGAAAGCACTACAAAGCCGTGCGCGAAATTCTTCGGGATAAAGAACTGCTTTTTATTTTCCGCTGAAAGCAGGACGCCGAACCATTTTCCATAGGTCGCGGATCCTTCCCGCAGATCGACTGCTACGTCAAACACCTCGCCGGCCACCACGCGCACCAGCTTGTCCTGCGGATGGTGAATCTGAAAATGCAGGCCGCGCAGGACGCCCTTCCGGGAGGATGACTGGTTATCCTGGACAAAGGCCACATCAATACCCGCTGCCGCAAAGTCGTTGTAATTATAGGTTTCCATAAAATAGCCACGCGCATCCCCGAAAACGGCCGGGGTGATCACTTTCAGGCCTTCAATTTCATATGTTTCTACTGTGATTTTTCCCATTTTCTAATCTCCTGTGTATGAATTTGCTGAAAAACACGCCGGACATTTCTCTGTGCCGGCCGCATTTACACGTTTCTGATTCTACCATAGTCACAAAAATCTCTCAAGAGGAAATAATAGAAAGTCTTTTGCTTATTTACAGCTTTTGGCGGATATGCTAAAATGTGTAAACCAGTTCAGATCAGCCACAGACATATGACGCGTTAGCGGCATATAGCCTGCGTAGCAGGCGGTCTGCGGCCTGCTGTTCTGAATAGTTACAAATGTGTAAACCAGTTCAGAACAGCATCAAAATAAAAAATGAGACGGAGAACCCACAGTGTCGAGTACAGTATTCAGACTGATCCGAAAACTGAATTTATATACGATAAAGAAAGGAATCCGGTACCTTCAGCATTTTGGCCCAAAAGAATTTCTGATTCGCCTGAGCGACCGCATAGAGCCGGAAGAGGTGCCTTATGAGCCATGGTATGAGCAGCACAGGGCGAGCGAAGCGGAATTGGAGCGGCAGCGGGGGAAAAAGTGGAAGCATCCGCTTTTGATCAGTATCGCGGTGCCGATCTACCGGACGCCTCTGCCATATCTGGAACAGATGATTGACTCTGTGAAGCGGCAGTCCTATCCGCACTGGGAGCTTTGCCTGGTCAATGGCAGCCCGGAGGATGAGAAGCTCTCTCTCGCGCTTTTGGCTTATGCGGGGGATTCGCGGATTCGTGTAAAGACCCTGCCGGAGAATCTGGGGATCGCGGGCAATACAAACGCGGCGCTTGGGATGGCGAAGGGGGATTATATTGGCTTTCTGGATCATGACGATCTGCTTGCGCCGGACGCGCTCTATGAGATTGCCGCGGCGATTGCGGAGGAAGAGAAGGATACCGGGCGGAAGCCAGAGCTTCTCTATACGGACGAGGACAAGGTCGAGTCAGATCTGAGCCGGCATTTTCAGCCGAACCTGAAGCCGGATTTTTCCCCGGATCTGCTGCGCTCGAATAATTATATCTGTCATTTCCTTGTATTTGCGAAAAGCCTCTATGAGCGGGTGGGGGGTCTTGACGCCAGATACGAGGGGGCGCAGGATTACGATTTCATCCTGCGCTGTACGGAGAAAGCAGACGGAATCTGCCATGTCCCGCGCATCCTGTATCACTGGCGAATCTCTGCGCAGTCGACGGCTGACAACCCGATCAGCAAGGAGCATGCTTATGAGTCCGGGAAGCAGGCGATCGAGGCGCATCTGGCGCGTGTGGGGCTTGCGGGAGAGGTTTCCCGCAAAAAAGATTTTGGCTGTTATCGCGTAACCTATCCGGTGCAGGGCGAGCCGCTTGTGTCTGTTGTGATTCCGAACAGAGACGAGACAGAGACGCTGAAGAAATGTCTGACCTCTGTTTTTGAGAAGACAACGTGGAAGAACTATGAGATAATTATTGTAGAAAATAACAGCGAATCCTGTGAAATTTTTGAGTACTATAAAGAAATTGATGGACGAAACGGCGTTCATGTTGTATATTGGGACGGGGAATTCAATTACTCCGCGATCAATAATTTCGGGATCCGGCACGCGAAGGGAGATTATATCCTCTGCCTGAACAATGATATCGAGGTGATTTCCCCGGACTGGATGACGGAGCTTCTGGGACACTGCCAGCGCCCCGGTACCGGCGCGGCAGGCGCGCTTTTATACTATCCGGATGATACGATCCAGCATGCCGGTATCATCATCGGGATCGGCGGAGTGGCGGGCAGCGTATTTGTGAATATGAAGCGCGGGCATACCGGCTATATGCACCGTGAGTCGCTTCAGCAGGATCTGAGCGCTGTGACTGCGGCCTGTATGATGATCAAAAGGGAAGCGTATGACGCGGTGGGCGGCTTTGAAGAGCGGCTGGCGATTGCGTTTAATGATGTGGATTTCTGCCTGAAGCTGCGCGAGGCCGGTTACCTGGTCGTTTATGATCCTTACGCGGAGCTTTACCATTATGAGTCTAAGACGCGAGGCGCGGAAGATACGGAGGAGAAAGCAAGGCGCTTTCAGACCGAGATTGAGTATATGCGCACACGGTGGATTCAGATTTTGAAAAAGGGAGATCCTTATTATAATCCGAATCTTTCTCTGAGCAAATGGAACTATTCGCTGCGAAGCAGTGAGAGAAAAGGGAAATAATGCAGATTGCGACAATTGTGATACCGAATTATAATGGGCTGCAATATCTCGGTCCGTGTCTGGAATCGCTGATGAGACAGAGCAGGCAGGATTTTTCGGTAATTTTGATAGACAATGGTTCACAGGACGCGAGCGTGGAATTTGTGGAAAAACATTTTCCGGAGGTGACGGTCTGCCAGTTTGAACGCAATGAGGGCTTTTGCCGCGCGGTCAATGAAGGAATCCGGCAAAGCCGGACGCCGTATGTGATACTTCTGAACAATGATACGGTCTGCGGCGAGACCTTTGTGGAAGAACTGGTACGGGCGATGGAAATGCCCCGGAATGCGGCTGCAGCGCAGACGTTTTCCTGCGCTGCAAAAATGGTGCAGATGAGCGATCCGGATCGGATGGACAATGCCGGTGATTATTACTGCGCCCTTGGCTGGGCTTACGCCTATGGGAAGGGGAAGCCTGCCGTGCGCTATGACAGGGAGCGGGAGATTTTTGCCTGCTGCGCGGCCGCGGCCATCTACCGCCGGGCGGTTTTTGACGAGATTGGCCTGTTTGATGAGACACATTTTGCGTATCTGGAGGATACGGACGTTGCGTACCGTGCAAGAATTGCGGGCTATCGCAATTATTATGCCCCGAAAGCGGTGGTATGGCACGTAGGCAGCGCGACAAGCGGTTCTCTGTACAATGAATTCAAGATACGCTATTCTTCCCGGAACAGCGTCTATCTGGTGTATAAAAATATGCCCTGGCCGCAGATCATATTAAATTTTCCGTTTTTGCTGGCAGGATTTCTGATAAAGATGCTGTTTTTTGCCCGGAAGGGATACCTGAGGGAATATGTCAGGGGGCTTGGAGCGGGGGGAGCGCTCTGCCGCCCGGATAAAAAAGTGGTTTTTCAGTGGAAAAATCTGAAGCACTATGGCCGGATTCAGATTGAATTGTGGGTCAATCTGTTCCGCAGACTGCTGTAAAGCTTTCTGTCCGTGACTGGGGAAAGGAAGGCAGAGCAGGGGAGGCACTGACGTTTGAAGGAAAACGAAAAATATTTTAACCGGCTTCAGGTCGTACTGGACGCGATCGTGATTATCTTCTCGTATATGACGGGATGGTCTGTCATGGTATCCTACTCACGGCGCGTCGGGATCGGCGTTTTGCCGCGGGAAATCTATTTTATGGCACTTGTCGCGATCGTGCCTTTTTTTCTGATACTCTATTATGCGTTTAATCTGTATGTGCCGAACCGCCTGGAGGGGAGGCGCCGGGAAGGCAGCAATATTGTTAAGGCAAATGCGGTCGGCGGGCTGGCTGCTATGGCTATGCTTTTCATGATCCGGCAGATGGATGTCTCCCGTATGCTGCTTTCTGTCTTTCTGGTTCTGAATGTGACACTGACGGTCCTGGAGCGCAATATAGTACGGATGCTGCTGATGCGCGCCCGCGCGCTGGGCAGGAACCAGAGATACATCCTGCTTGTGGGCTACAGCCGCGCGGCGGAGGAGTACATCGACCGTATCGTGCAGAACCCGCAGTGGGGCTATCAGGTGCTGGGGATCCTGAGCGATGACACCGAGGCCGGGACGCGCTATCAGGGCGTGGAAGTGTTAGGCCCGATCGGCAGCCTGAATACTCTTTTGACCTATCATACTCCGGATGAGATTGCGATTACAGTCGGCCTGAATGAATATTACAAGCTGGAGCGGATCGTGGCGATGTGTGAAAAATCCGGCGTTCATACCAAATTTATTCCGGATTACAGCAATATTATTCCGACAAAGCCTTATACAGAGGATATTCTGGGGCTTCCTGTGATCAACATCCGCCATGTCCCGCTTTCGAATACGTTTAACGCGGCGATGAAGCGGATTGTGGATATTATTGGCTCTGTTTTCTGTATTGTTTTATTTTCCCCGGTTATGCTGATTACGGCGGCGGCGATCAAGGCTACCTCAAAAGGATCGGTTATTTTCTCTCAGGAGAGAGTCGGGCTGCACAACCGGCCGTTTCGGATGTACAAGTTTCGCTCCATGGAGCAGCAGACGGACGCAGAGGAGCAGCGCGGCTGGACGACGCGGAATGATCCCCGCGTGACTTCTGTGGGGAAGCTGATCCGGCGTACCAGCATTGATGAGATGCCGCAGTTTTTTAATGTCTTAAAGGGGGATATGTCGCTGGTCGGCCCAAGGCCGGAGCGCCCGCAGTATGTGGAGAAGTTCCGCGAAGAGATTCCGCGCTATATGGTCAAGCACCAGGTAAGGCCGGGTATGACCGGATGGGCGCAGGTGCATGGATACCGCGGAAATACTTCCATTCGGAAAAGAATTGATTATGATCTCTATTATATCGAGAACTGGACAATGAGTCTGGATGTCAAAATACTGTGTATGACGTTGTTTAAAGGTTTTGTGAATAAGAATGCGTATTGATTACGTATATCTTGTTTTTGAGAAGAAGATGGGTGAAGTTTTTTTCGGTTGAGGGGAGAATGGTGTGAGGAGCCAGAGAAAGGGGAACATATTATGAGAAAGAGCAAAAGCAGGGATCAGGAGAGCGGTCAGCAGAGCAATTATCAGGGCGGACAGGAGTATGGGGACTGGCTGGAGAATGATCCAGGCGATTATGCAGGCGGAGAGCAGTATTATAACGTCCCGGATGATGGGGGGGATGCTCCGTCCTTTGATGGGCAGTATGATGGCTGGCAGGGAAATGACGCTGACGGCGGGTACTATGACGGCCAATATTACGGGCAGTCGGATAACGCGCAGCAGGAGCCAAGCTATTATGGTCCGCAGGGGAATTATTACAATCAGCAGGATCATTTCCGGGGAAACTATGGCCAGGGCGCTTATGGCGCGCCGGCGCCGGAAAATGGCGGCGGCCGCAGGGAAAAGAGAGGAAAGCAGAAAAAACAGAAACGGAAAAAAAGAAAGATTTTCTGGGTGCTTGGAATTCTGGTTCTGCTGATTGCCGCGGTCGGGCTTGCAGGGCTGGGTGTGCTGGGCCAGCTGGACCGGGAAAAGCTGACTGATATTCTGGTAAACAGCGGAGTGACCTCCTCCGGCTATCGGAACATTGCGATTTTTGGCGTGGATTCCCGTGAGGGTGAGCTGGAGAGCGGCACCCGGAGCGATACGATTATCATTGCGAGCATCAATAAGAGAACGGGGGATATTAAGCTGGTCTCCGTTTACCGGGATACGTATCTGGATAATACGGACGGTTCCTACCGCAAGGCGACAGAGGCGTATGCCTACGGCGGCGCGAGCCTCGCTGTCAATATGCTGAATAAGAATCTGGACCTGGATATAGAGGATTATGTGACGGTGGATTTTGAGGCAGTGATTGAGGTGGTCGATGAGCTGGGCGGTATTGAGGTGACGCTGGATGATGAAGAGGTCTACTGGCTGAACGCTTATCTTGTGGAAACCTCTGAAGTGACCGGCCGCTCCTACACGGAAGTGACCTCATCGGGTACGCAGACACTGACCGGTATCCAGGCGATGGCATACTGCCGGATCCGCTACACGACCGGCTGGGATTATAAACGAACCGAGCGCCAGAGAACTGTGCTGACACAGATTCTGAAAAGGGCGCAGCAGCAGGGAGTGACCGGACTGCTGGCGATTGTCAATAATTTGATCCCGTATATATCGACGAGTCTGGACAATACGGAGCTGATTTCCCTCGCGACCGGAATTTCGAAATATGAGATTGTGGATTCGCAGGGCTTTCCGTTTACGAGTACCACGGCGAATCTTTCCGCCGGGGACTGTGTGGTGCCGCAGACGCTGGCGTCGAATGTGGCCGAGCTGCATGAATTGCTGTTTGGCACAACAGACTATACGCCGTCTTCCACGGTGCAGGAGATCAGCAGCTCGATCGTCTCAGCGACGGGGATTTCATAGGAGGCGTTATGGAGCGGAATATGGAAGCATCCGTTCTTCACCAGAGAGAAAAAACCAATCTGGAAGCTCCGGCAGTGGATGTGATTATACCGGTCTTCAGGCCGGATGCGCGGCTTACCGGGTTGCTGCGGATGCTGCTTGACCAGAGTGTGCGGCCGGCTCATATCCTGCTGGTAAATACAGAACGGGAATTGCTGGATCTGCACCTGCTGGACGGGTTTACGGTTACGGAAATTTCGGGTAAAGAATTTCATCGGGGTGAATCGGACGGTTCTTTCTGTCCAAATCACAGACAGAACCCTGACTCTGGGGAAAAAACGGATATGCAGCCTACGATCTGGCTTTTGCATATCCGAAAAGAGGAGTTTGACCACGGCGGTACCCGCCATATGGCGGCGTCTCTGCTGCACGGAGAGAGAATCCTTTTTCTGACGCAGGATGTCCTGCCTGCCAACCGGTACCTGATCGAGCGCCTTCTGGCTCCATTTGAGAATCCGCAGGTTTGCGCCGCGTACGCGCGTCAGCTGCCCAGGGCAGACTGCAAAGAGGTGGAGCGGTATTCGAGAAAGTTTAATTATCCGCCCCAGAGCCGGATCAAGACGGATGAGGATT
This sequence comes from Lachnospiraceae bacterium, assembly GCA_021205225.1. Taxonomy (GTDB): domain Bacteria; phylum Bacillota; class Clostridia; order Lachnospirales; family Lachnospiraceae; genus Choladousia. The sequence continues at coordinate 28,097 of JAJPXX010000188.1, read as the reverse complement.
TGCAGACGATGGGGATTAAGACATTCTTCTGTTCCAATGTCTGCGCGATGTATCGCAGAAGTGCCTATGAAGAAGCAGGCGGCTTTGAACGGCATACGATTTTTAACGAAGACATGATTTTTGCCGGAAAGCTGATTCAATCCCAAAAAGCAATTGCTTACTGCGCGGACGCGGAAGTGGTTCATTCGCATAATTACAATGGGATCCAGCAGTTCCACCGGAATTTTGACCTGGGCGTCTCTCAGGCAGAGCACCCGGAGATTTTTTCCTGCGCTCGCTCGGAGAGCGAAGGAATGCGGCTGATCGAAGAAAGCGCAAAATATCTGATTCGGAAAGGGAAACCCTGGCTGATTATTTCCCTGATCTGGCAGAGCTGCTGCAAATATCTTGGCTATCGCCTGGGGAAAAGCTACCGCCGTCTGCCGGACGCTCTTGTGCGCAGATTTTCTATGAATAAAGCTTACTGGGAACGCGGGGGAAATTAATGCTTCTTCTGCGCACCGGAGAGCTGCATAACACAAATTCGACACATTTCTCTGCTAGACTAAGCATCAACTATGTTGAGATCCCGTGAATCGGAGTCCTGGACCGGCATTTCTCATATGCGCTTATTGTGAGGGTGCGACGGACAGGGAATTTGCGGCGGGAGGAGGAATGGACGTGAAGGATGACAGATATCAGAAAAATCATAATAATACGCCATTGCTGGTACTGATCGTTTTCCTGACGCTGATGATTCTGGCCGGCGGGATTTATCTTGGAGTTGGCGCAGTGCGGTATGTCCTCGACCGGACGGAAGTTCTCGTGCGGGAGACAGAGACGGAAGAAACGCCGGATGCGGCATATGGGACGGAAAAAGAAGAAAGCCGGCAGGAGGAGGTCTTGCCTGCGGACAGCGAAGTGTCTGCGGATCGAACCCTGGACACACAGTCTTCGGTGGACGTTGTGGCTGTTGTAAAAAAGGCAATGCCGTCGATTGTCGCGATTACAAACAAATCCATACAGGAAGTCTCCTATATGTACCGCGGCACGGTGGAAATTGAGAGTGAGAGCAGCGGCTCTGGTTTTATTATCGGGAAGAATGATACGGAACTGCTGATTGCGACGAATTATCATGTGATCGCGGACGCCTCGACATTGACGGTATGTTTTTCAGTGGAGACAGAAAACGAGGAGGACGCGATTGTCCAGGCAGTGGTAAAAGGCAGTGACGAGGAATATGATCTGGCGGTGCTTGCGGTGACGCTTGAAGAGATCCCGGATGAGGTGCTGGAGCAGATCGGAATCGCCCAGATGGGTTCCTCGGCTAATCTGGTAGTCGGCGAGACAGCGATCGCGATCGGCAATGCGCTCGGCTATGGACAGAGCGTCACGCTGGGGATTGTCAGTGCTCTGAACCGCACGATTGAGGTAGACGGAGTGGTGGGCGTTTACATCCAGACGGATGCGGCGATCAATGCCGGAAACAGCGGAGGGACGCTGCTGAATGCGGATGGAGAGGTGATCGGAATTAATTCCGCAAAGGTTTCCGCCTCCGGCGTGGAAGGTATGGGCTACGCGATCCCGATTGACGAAGCACAGCCGATTCTGGCGCAGCTGATGGAGCGTGAGACCAGGGAAAAGGCAGATGAGTCCGAACGGGCGTATCTTGGGGTGTACACACAGGATATTTCCTCTGAGGCGCGGGAGCTGTATGGCATACCGAGCGGCGTTTATATTATTCACGTCGAGAGCGGCTCTCCGGCGGAAGAAGCGGGGCTGCAGCAGGGAGACATCATCAGCGCCATGGACGGTGTGAATGTTTCCTCTTCAGACGGGTTTGAGGAGCTTCTGACTTACTATCAGGCTTATGAGACGGTCACGATGGAAATCCTGACTTCATCATCGGGAAGCTATATATCTAAGACGGTGAGCGTTACTTTTTCCGCACAGCCGGAGGAAGATGACACGCCGGAACGGGACAGTCCGTTTGGAGGTATGGCGCCATTTGGTAAATAATCGGAATGGAAAGGACGCGCATGGATGCAAGAGGAATGGCTGCTTCCGCAGCCTGGCGTTCGGCGCAAAGTGAAACGAGGTATGTCGTTTCCTGATATACAGGGAGATGCAAAGGAGAAAGATGAATAATAAAAAAGACGATAAAGACGGATATGAGAAATTCTGTATGCTGTGCGGCCGCCCAGAAGGCGTCGCGGGTAAGGTGATAGAGATGCCGGGCGGCATTTGTGTCTGCCCGGATTGTATTCAGAAAGCATTTAATACCATGCAGTCCGCAGGCATTACGCAGGAGGATGCGCAGCGGATGGCGGAACAGCTGGCGAAAGGTGTGAAAGACAATGCTTCTGAAAAGGAAAAAGAAACTGCGGATGGAAAGAAAGAAAAGGACCAGCCGGAAACCGACGGAGCCGACGCGGTCATTGAAGTAACTGACGCGGACGGCGGGACGGAAGCGAATGAAGGAGCCGGTGAGAGCGGAAATGACGAAAAGTCCGCAAACAATGGGAATCACAGGAATTTTCGGATCCCGACGATCAGCATGATTAATCTGGGCGATCTGTTTGGAAATTTTGGTATGCCGCGCCAGCAGCAGCAGATCCGGAAAAAGCCAAAGGAGAAACAGCCCCAGAAAGAGCTTGATATCGCCCACATTCCGGCTCCGCATAAAATCAAGGCGAGCCTTGATGAGTATGTGGTGGGGCAGGAACACGCGAAAAAAGTGATTTCGGTGGCGGTATACAATCATTATAAAAGAATTGCTTCCTTTGAAGAACGGGAAAAGGCGAAGGCGGAAAAAGCAGATAATGCCGGGGAAGGAAATATCCTCACCGGGGAAGAGCTTTCCAGCCGCTCTCTGGTTTCCTTTGACGATGTGGAGATTGAAAAATCGAATATGCTTCTGCTTGGCCCGACCGGCTGCGGCAAGACCTATCTGGTGAAGACACTGGCGCGTTTGCTGGATGTGCCGCTTGCGATTGCGGATGCGACTTCCCTGACGGAGGCCGGTTACATTGGCGATGATATTGAGAGCGTAGTTACCCGTTTGCTTTCCGCTGCCGACAATGATGTGGCGCGCGCCGAGCAGGGGATTATCTTTATTGATGAAATCGATAAAATTGCGCGCAAACAGAACGCCCATCAGCGGGATGTCAGCGGCGAAGCCGTGCAGCAGGGAATGCTGAAGCTGTTAGAGGGCAGTGAGGTGGAGGTTCCGGTCGGAGCTGCGAGTAAAAATGCGATGGTGCCGATGGCGACTGTGGACACAAGTAATATCCTTTTTATCTGCGGCGGCGCTTTTCCGGGGCTTGAGGAGATCATTAAGGAGCGTCTGAATAAGCAGGCGGCAATTGGGTTTTTCTCCGATTTGAGGGATAAATACGATGAGGATCCGGATCTGCTGATGAAGGCAGAGGTAGAGGACCTGCGCACGTTTGGCATGATTCCGGAATTCCTGGGACGGCTGCCGATTATCTGTCCGCTGCAGTCGCTGACGAAGGAGATGCTGGTGCGTATTCTGAAGGAACCGCGTAATGCGATTATCCGCCAGTATCAGAAGCTGCTCGCGCTGGATGAGGTAGAGCTGACCTTTGACGATGGAGCCCTGGAGGCAATCGCAGAGAAGGCGCTGAAAAAGAAAACCGGTGCGCGTGCGCTGCGCGCGATTATAGAGGAGTTTATGCTGGATATTATGTACGAAATCCCGAAGGATGATAATATCGGCAGTGTTCGGATTACAAGAGAATATATTGAGCATACCGGCGGGCCTGGAATTACGCTGCGGGATTCTATTTAACAATTTTTTCTTTGCATTGACACGAAACGACAAAAATGGTATTGTAATTAAAGAACGTCTCTATTATGAACAAACGGAATTGAGAAGCCATAGGACCGCGGACGGTTTTTCTGTTTACGGGCAGCAGGTATGGCTTTATTCTCGATTCACTTTGTAAACCGGGACATACAGTGAGGGGATTGTTTATGAATGAAGTACAGGAACAGTTTCTGAAATCGCTTGAGAACCTGAAGACATATGCCAGGTCACAGAAGAATACCGTCAAATATGATGATATCATGAATGCGTTTCCGGGGATAGAACTCACCGAAAACAAGATGGATATGATTCTGGAATATCTTGAAAAGAACCATATCGATGTTGTGCAGGGAAAGATGCCGGATGAGGCTCCCGATGACAACGCAGATGATCTGCTCCTTGAGCCGGAAGACGATATTCTTATGTCGGATCATGAGGAGATTGAGCTGATCAATGATGTGGATGTGCTCGAAGGTGTGAGCACAGAAGATCCTGTCCGTTTGTATCTGAAGGAAATCGGTAATGTTCCCCTTCTTTCCGGAGAGGAAGAGATTGAGCTGGCCAAAAGAGTAGAGCAGGGCGATGAAGAAGCCAAGAAAAAACTGACCGAAGCGAATCTCCGTCTCGTGGTGAGCATTGCCAAGAAGTATGTAGGCAGAGGGATGCCGTTTCTGGATTTGATCCAGGAGGGCAATATGGGTCTGATGAAGGCCGTTGACAAGTTTGATTATACCAAGGGTTATAAATTCAGTACCTATGCGACCTGGTGGATTCGTCAGGCGATCACAAGAGGCATTGCGGATACGGGAAGAACGATCCGGGTGCCGGTACATATGGTCGAGACAATTAATAAGACATTGCGTATGACCCGCACACTTCTGCAGGAGCTGGGGCGTGAGCCGACGCCGGAGGAAGTGGCGGAGCGGCTGAATGTGCCGGTCAGCCGTGTGCGCGAGGTGCTGAAGATTTCAAGAGATCCGGTATCGCTCGATACTCCGATCGGAGAAGAGGACGATTCTCATCTTGGAGATTTTATAGAGGACGATACAGCGCTGTCACCGGCGGATTCGGCGGCATTTTCCATGCTGCGCGAGGAACTGTCGACGGCTCTCGAATCTCTGACCGAGCGGGAACGCCAGGTGGTGAAGCTGCGTTTTGGCCTGGAAGACGGCTGTGCCAGGACGCTGGAAGAAGTGGGCAAGGAATTTAATGTTACGCGAGAGCGTATCCGTCAGATTGAGGCGAAGGCACTGCGCAAGCTGCGTCATCCGTCCAGAAGCAAACGGTTAAAGGATTTTCTGAATTAAAAGAGAGCCGCGATGGAGCAGATATTGGGGATCGGCTCTGCCGCGGCTTTTTTATCTAATAGGAAAGTTCTCCGAACTTCCCTATTAGACAAAAACCCTCCGGGGGATGCACATGCCGCGCAGAGGAAACCGTCTGCTTGCGCAGACGCGCGGCAGCGCGAGAATCCCGCAAGGCGGGATTCTATTTTATCCAAAAGGGAGAGCATCATGTTTTCGCAGAAGAGAAGGGAAGAAGGGTTTTTATGTTTACGAAAAAGATTCGGCTAAGGACGGTAGACGACGTCCGGGAGTTTGTGAAAGCGGCGGATAAACGCAGCTTTCGCGTAGACATTCAGAATGGATTGACCTTGATTGACGCAAAATCAATTATGGGAGTGATGAGCCTGGATCTTACGCAGAATCTGACGGTTGTTTATGAGAAGGCGGATCCGGAGCTGGAGCAGGTGCTGAAAAAATTTGAGAGCTGAAGAAATGGTCGCTTTCTAAGCGGCCATTTCTGTATGTGCAGGGTCGGGCAAGGTATTCTGCGGCTTATGCCGCACCTGACCCGCGCGGCGGGCAGGAGTCAGAAGGCCGCTTCCTGCCCGATTTAGAATTGCTCTTTACTCTGGGAACAGCTGGCTGCGGTATTTTAAGAGTGCAAAGAGCAGAATCATGCCAAAGATTCCACAGGAGATCACTTCGCCAATGGTAACCGTCACGACCGAGAACCAGAGCGGGCGAATGCCATAGCCGTAGAGCAGCACAAGCGGTACAACAATGGCATTTGCCAGAACCGGAGGTATCGGGGCGAGCCATTTGCTGTGGCGGCGGAGCAGCCAGGTGCCAAGCGCGCCGGCCAGAGTGGCGACAGGGCCAAAGATGATATCAGGCAGCGCGCAGCCGGTGAGAATGTTGGCGAGCAGGCAGCCGATATACAGCCCCGGAATGGCAGCCGGTGTGAAAAAGGGCAGGATGGTGAGCGCTTCAGAAAAACGTACCTGAATATTGCCGTTTGCGAGACCGAGCGCGTTTGCGAGATATGTCAGCACGACATAGAGAGCGGCGATGACAGCCGCATGTGTCAGGAACAGAATGTTTCCTGACTGGACTTTTTGGTTCTTCATTTTCTTTTTCTCCTTAGTTTTATTTTACGTCTGGATGGTTACGAACAGACGGATGGGACGGCCGGTGTGAAACAGGCCAGACCACTCTGCTTAGTTTATCAGAATATTGCGGATTGTCAAGAGATGAAATTTTGTCCTGATTGAGCCAAAGCAGGAGAATCGTACAGTTACAATTGAACACATATTGTATATTCGTGTGATTGTTTCCAAAATAGAATGACAATATGAATTGTTTTTGTGATATTTTTGTGCTAAGATTAGGCATAGAAATCTCTTTCCTGCACGGACACGCAAAGTAAAACGACTTACGTCGTTTGCTATATCTGGAGATTGCGGTAACGGAAAAGCTCATCAGAAAAACGGATGAGAAACGCACCAGAAATTTGGAGGGAACCTTATGAAGAAAAAAATATTGGCGCTTTTGATGGCAGCCATGATGACAGCGGCAATGCCGGCTGACGCGATTCTGGCTTCGGAGACAGGCACTTCTGTGGAGATCATCTGGTCGGATGAGGAAGAGGAAGCCGCGTCTGTCAGTGCAAATGCATCAGATATGCTGGATGATGACGATATGTCGGTGGATGCGGATGCCTC
>JAJPXX010000188.1:0-21182 GCA_021205225.1 Lachnospiraceae bacterium | reverse complement strand
GACGATATGTCGGTGGATGCGGATGCCTCAGAAGAGGATGATGCCTCGAAGGATGAGACGGAGTCGTCTGAGAGCAGTACAGAAAGCGGTACGGAAAGCAGCAGCACGGGCGCAAATTCGTCGGATATGTCAGACAACGATGATATGTCAGTGGATGCGGACACATCAGAAGAAGACAGGTCTGCGGACGCTTCAGAAGAGGAAACAGATACATCGGAGGAGACGGAGGCAGAAGCAGTGGCCAGCACGACGGCTTCCGGCACCTGCGGAGCGAGCACCTCGAACCTGACCTGGGTACTGGAGAATGGTGTCCTGACGATCAGCGGCACTGGCGCCATGGCGGCCTATTCGGTGAGTACGACCTCTGTAACGACTTCATCGACGAATCCTCCCTGGTTTAGCTATAACGATTCGATTACCTCCGTAGTCATCAAAAGCGGGGTGACCTCGATCGGCGCGTATGCTTTTATGCATTGCACCGCGCTGACGTCAATATCCATTCCGGACACGGTGACTTCGATTGGCGCGCGGGCGTTTTATGAATGCACTGCGCTTACCACGATCACGATTCCGGACAGTGTGACGACGATTGGCTCATACGCATTTTTTATTGCAGCAGTCTGAAATCGGTTACCCTCTCAAGCAGTCTCACCGCGATTACGACGTGCATGTTTGCCGGCTGCAGCAGCCTGTCTTCGATCACGATTCCGGGAAAGGTTACTTCCATCGCCATGAGCGCGTTTGCTTATTGCGACAGCCTGACATCCATCAGGATACCGGCCAGTGTGACGGCGATCAGTGAATGGGCGTTATCGGACTGCCCGGCTCTTACTGCGGTTACGGTGGCATCGGGGAACACGGTTTACTCTTCTGTGGACGGAGTCTTATTTAATAAGGCAAAGACAAGGCTGATCCTGTATCCGGCCGCAAAGACAGGGACATCCTACACAATCCCGTCCGGTGTGACGACGATAGCGGACGGAGCGTTCTGCGGCTGCCAGCTCACATCCATTTCGATTCCGGATACTGTGACGACGATTGGAGAATACGCGTTTGACAGCTGCAGCGGGCTGACCGGCGTAGCGATTCCGGACAGCGTGACCTCGCTGGGCGCCTGCGCGTTTTATGGATGTACGAGTCTGAAAACCGCTGTGATCGGCAGCGGGGTGACTTCGATCGAAGCATATCTGTTTGAATACTGCAGCGGGCTGACCAGTGTGACAATTCCTGAGGGTGTGACGACGATTGGGGAGAGGGCTTTTTATAAATGCACCAGCCTTGCAGCGGTGTACTATAAGGGAACAAAGACTGCCTGGGCTTCGGTCAGCGCAGAGTCTTACAATGAGCCTCTGACATCAGCGGCGGTTTACTATGCCCTTGGCGCGTGTACGATCACACTTTCCCAGACCAGCTATACCTATGACGGAACCGCGAAAAAACCAGCGGTGACGGTAAAGGACGGCAGTACAGTGCTGACAGTCGGTACGGATTATACGGTATCAGGGTACAGCAATAATAAAAAACCGGGCACAGCGACGGTTACACTGACGGGAAAAGGGGATTACAGCGGCAGCACGGCGACGGTGAGCTTTACGATTAATAAGATCAGCCAGAGTCTGAGTGTGAGCACATCCGCTTCCACCATTACCGCCGGTTCCCAGGCGACGATTACGGCAAGCGGCACCGGGACAATCACATACAGCTCAGGCGATACGTCGATTGCGAAGGTCAGCAGCAAAGGTGTGGTGACCGGGAAAAAGGCAGGCAGTGTGACGATTACGGTAACCGCGGCAGGGAACAGTACGACTGCCTCTGCGAGCAAAACCGTAAAAATCAGGGTTAAGCTGGCGAAATGCAGGATTTCCAGTCTGACCAATACCGCCAAAGGGATTAAGGTAAAATGGAAGAAGGTTATCGGTGCGGAAGGCTATTATGTGAAACGCCGGACGAGCGATGGCAGCTATAAGGTGATTGCGACGATCACGGATGCTTCCACGCTGAAATATGTCGATACCAGTGTGAAAAGTAAGTATGGGACGACCTATGTTTATAAGGTTGTCGCATACGGAGGCACCTCAACCGGGTCAGGTACAGCCAGAAAGACGGTTCGCCTGAATAAACCGGCGATTTCCTCTGTTACGAATGATGCTTCCGGCAGTATACTGGTAACCTGGAATAAGGTCTCTAAGGGAAGCGGTTACCAGATCCAGTATTCGACCAGCTCATCCTTTTCCTCATATAAAACGGTGTGGATAAAGTCTCGCACACAGATAAGCAGGGCGATTACCGGTTTGACAGGCGGTAATACGTATTATGTGAGGATACGTACTTATTACAAAAACAGCGCGGGAAAGAAATATTATTCCGCCTGGAGCAGCGTAAAATCAATCGTGATAAATGGGTAGGGGAAAACGGTCGGCAAAAACACCTTGACAAATCAGAGAAAAACGACTATAGTAGCAAAAAGAAAGCAAAGTCCGTGTTTTCATTTTTGAAAACACGGCTTCCGGGGTAGTAAAGGTTTCGACGGGGGCTGTGAATCTGGAGAAGCTATCCGCAGGTGATGCGTCAAATCACAAATTAAAATTAAACGCTGAAGATAATTTAGCACTCGCTGCCTGAGGCAGCTGTCTGACACAGGGCACCCGCACTTTGTGATCCAGGCATCGACGATGCGGGAAACGACATATGTTAAGCTTTGCGCATATGGGCGTATCATGAAGCTACTAAAAGCAGGAGACTGTCAGCTGCCGCCTGCCGGAGGGAATGTCAAATAACTGACTATGATAGTAGAAGTACAGTGGATCGGCTTTCGGACACGGGTTCGATTCCCGTCTGCTCCATTTGCGGGGACGCTCAGAATACCACCTGATTGCGTCCTTTTTCTTTGCCTATATACAGCTTTTCATCTGCCCGTTTGATCAGCACCTCCGGTTCTGAGTAAAAATCATATTCTTCCACACCGAAGGTCATGGAAATCTGTATTTTTTTTTCCTTCCACAAAAAAGGCGTCTTTCTCAGCACCAGCAGAAAATCAATGAGCAGGTGCGATGCCTCATCTCCATTCATCTCAGGAAAATACAGAAGGAATTCCTCTCCGCCCCAGCGGCAGAGATGCCCTTTTCCGTCCATGGTTTTTTGCAGCAGCTCCGTCAGCCATTTTAATACTGCGTCCCCGCAGTCATGCCCATAGGTATCATTCACTCGTTTGAAGAGGTCAATATCGCCCATTCCAAGTGAAAAAGGCATTTGCGGATACTGCCTGATATTGTCGGAGAGGTATGCGCGCATGCGGCGCCGGTTCCAGATGCCGGTCAGCGAATCGGTCGAGGCCTGTTCCCGCAGCAGCTGATTGTAGAGAACAAGATTTTTGTCCGCGGTTTCAATGTTGGAACTGAAAAATCCGCAGATAAGCCCCATCAGCGTGAAGAAAGAAAGAGAACTCCATACCTGTAAAAGGATCAGCAGTCTGCCGTGCAGCTCTGCGTAGGCTCCATATTTCTGTGAAACAACAAAAAGTACAAAACGGAGAAGAAAAAGCCCGACCGTAAAGACTGCTTTCTGAAGAAGGGCATCATAGAAAGAAAAATAAACCAGTACCACTAAAACAAACATGATCTGCTGTGCCCCGCAGCTCCAGCCAAACACAGCGATAAAACCAGTCAGCCACAGGATTTCCATGGCAATAAAAAGAATCAGGTTTCGGCGGATCCTCTGCCGATAGGAGAGCCAGAGCAGCCCAATGGTAGCGCAAATGGACAGGAGGGCAATCCAGGAAACCCGAAAAAATTCATCCTCTGCCTGGCTGCAGAACGTCATCAGCACGAAGAAAATCGCATAATACAGAATCAGAACCAGATAAACGCAACGCAATAAAACAATGATTCGCTGTGATTCATTGTCAAAAAGGGATTCCTGGCTGATTTTTTCCCGGATTTTATTCCATAACCGCAAAGTGTATTCTCCTGTTCTGTCGTATTTCCGCAAGCGAATGCTCTTTAAACGGAATCGTGAGGATGCGGATGTTATTCCGGCTTTCTGCGCTGTTGGCCTGCTGTAAGCGGCTTCATGCGCTTTAAGCAAATACAGTATACCGTCTTTTTGAATTTTATACAACAGGAAAATTGATAAAACCCTCTGTTTACAAATCGGGGAGGAATCGGTATACTTATGGAAAACCCTACACAGAAATTACATAATTTCCCGCAGCTGCTTTCACAGGATTATCATAATTCGATGTTACTATCAATTTAAAAATGTAATGCGGGACATCCGGCAGGAGAAAGGAGAAATCTTATGGAACGCTTAAAAATACTTGTGGTAGACGATGAAAGCAGGATGCGTAAGCTGGTGCGCGATTTTCTGGTGAAAAAGGATTTCGATGTGCTGGAAGCTGAGGACGGGGCGCAGGCGATTGATATCTTCTTTGGACAGAAGGATATCGCGCTGGTAATTCTGGACGTGATGATGCCGAAGATGGACGGATGGCAGGTCTGCCGGGAGATACGCGCCTATTCGACGGTGCCGATCATTATGCTGACAGCGAAGAGCGATGAGCGGGACGAGCTGCTTGGTTTTGAACTGGGCGTAGATGAATATATTTCGAAACCGTTTTCCCCGAAAATTCTGGTAGCGCGTGTAGAGGCAATCCTGCGCAGAACGAGCGGATTTTCTGCGGATGACGTGCTCCGCGCCGGGGCGATTGAGATCAATAAAGCAGCGCATGAGGTTACGATCGACGGAAAGAATGTAGAACTCAGCTTTAAGGAATTCGAGCTGCTGACTTATTTTGTGGAAAATCAGGGGATCGCGCTTTCGAGAGAGAAGATTCTGAACAGTGTCTGGAATTATGATTATTTTGGGGATGCCAGGACGATCGATACCCATGTGAAAAAGCTCCGCAGCAAGCTGGGAGACAAAGGAGATTATATCCGCACAATCTGGGGGATGGGTTATAAATTTGAGGTGGAATAACAGATGAAGCATTCTTTGAGGAAACAGCTCACAGTTATATTCAGTGTTCTGATAGCGGCGATGTTTCTGGCAAATTATCTCGTCAACTCATTCTTCCTGGAAAGCTTTTATTATACGAAAAAGCAGGAGGTGCTCATCGAAGCGTATCGGATTCTGAATGAAAACATGGATTCGATGGGCAACCTGGGTGAGGAGCAATCCGATGCGCTCGATGAGATCTGCAATGAGAACGGACTTTCTTATCTGGTGACGGATATGAGTTACAATGAGGTACTTGGCTCGAAATCGAATTTCTATGCCAGTATTATGAAAGGACGCCTGAACGGATACGGCATCGGTGTGGATACGGACAATGTAAAGGTGCTGGATTCAAACGACAGCTACACGATCCAGGTGAAATACGATTCGGAAATTGGCCTGAACTATCTGGAAATGTGGGGGATTCTGGATGAAGGCTTCTATTTTATCATGCGTATTAATATCGAAGGGATTCGCGATAGCGTCCGGATATCGAACGAATTCATCAAGTACATCTGCATCATCGGCGTGATTCTGACGGCGATTCTTGTGTGGGTTGTGACGAAACGTGTCACGCGGCCGCTGAATGAGCTGACAGAACTATCCAAACGCATGGCGGATCTGGATTTTAACGCCAAATATACGAGCGGCGGTACCGATGAGATCGGTCAGCTGGGCGAGTATTTTAATGAGATGTCCCAGAAGCTGGAGCAGGCTTACGCGCAGCTGATGACGGCAAATAATGAGCTGCAGCGCGATATCGCCAAAAAAGAGAAGATTGACGATATGCGCAAGGAATTCCTCTCGAATGTGTCGCATGAGCTGAAAACGCCGATTGCCCTAATTCAGGGATACGCGGAAGGGCTGCAGGAGTGTATCAATGATGATCCGGAGAGCCGGGAATTTTACTGTGAGGTCATTATGGACGAGGCGTCCAAGATGAATACGCTGGTGCAGAAGCTTTTGACACTGAATCAGCTGGAATTTGGCAACGACGAGGTAGTGATGGAACGGTTTGACCTGGCGCTGCTGATCCGCAACAAGATACAGGCGGTCAGCATCCTTGCGCAGCAGAAGAATGCGGAGATTACGTATTCCGGTGAGGATTCGCTCTTTGCCTGGGGCGATGAGTTCAAAGTGGAAGAGGTTGTGAATAATTACGTGAGCAACGCCCTGAACCATGTGAGCGGCACCGGGAAAATAGAGGTTGCTGCGCAGGTTTGCGAGGGTGAGACCGGGAAAGACCAGAAGGTTCGCGTCACAGTATTTAACACCGGAGAGCAAATTCCCGTGGAGGATATCGGGCAGATCTGGGATAAGTTTTATAAGGTTGATAAGGCGCGGACGCGCGAATACGGCGGAAGCGGGGTAGGATTATCTATTGTGAAGGCGATTATGGAGTCCTTTCACCAGGCGTATGGCGTGGAAAACCGGGAGGATGGCGTGGCATTCTGGTTTGAACTGCGCTGCGGCGACGTATCGCGCCGTGCCGACGCAGCCCAGAGCGTAACGGGCAGCGCCGCGGAACGGAAAGCAAAAAGGCTGGAACCGGAAGAGGCGGACTCGGACGTATGCGACGGCGAGTGGAGACCGCAGTAAGAAGGAAAGTAACTGTGAAGGTACGGAACAGTTACGAAAGAAGCAGAGGAGACGGAGAAAAATGAGTTCGGTAATTGTGATTGGCGGCGGCGCGGCAGGCATGATGGCTGCGGTGGCCGCCGCACAGGGCGGGCATGAGGTCCGCCTTTATGAAAAAAACGAAAAGCTGGGAAAGAAGATTTACATCACCGGAAAAGGGCGGTGTAATCTGACGAATAACTGCGGTGTGGAGGAGCTTTTACAGGCGGTATGTGTAAACCGGAAGTTCCTCTACAGCGCTTTTTATGGTTTTGACTCTCAAAGTACGATCCGCTTTTTTGAGGAAGAAGGAATGCCGACCAAAACGGAGCGGGGCAGAAGGGTATTTCCGGTGTCGGATCATTCCTCAGATGTGATCGCGGCGCTGACGCGGAAGCTGAAAAGGTCTGGCGTGAAAATATACCTGAATCAGGAGGTGAGGCGTCTGCTGATGGATCAGGAGGAAGACGGGAAATCCAGGATGCAGGGGATCCTTCTGGCATCCGGGCGGCGGGAAATGGCGGACGCGGTGATTGTCGCGACCGGCGGACTTTCTTATCAGACGACCGGCTCGACCGGAGACGGCTACCGCTTTGCCAGAGAGAGCGGGCATCAGGTGAGTGAGCTTTCTCCGTCACTGGTTCCGATCGAGACAGACGGAACGGAAGCACAGCAGATGCAGGGATTATCCCTGCGGAATGTCGAGGCGGCAATCTTTGATGGAAAAAAGGAGCTGTACCGGGAATTTGGCGAGATGATGTTTACGCATTACGGAGTGACGGGACCTGTGATTCTCACAGCCAGCTGCCAGATTCAGAAGCGCCTGAGGGAGCACCCGCTTTCTCTGATTCTTGATCTGAAACCGGCGCTTTCAGAAGAGCAGCTGGACGCGCGCATCCTGCGTGAATTTGAAGCTGCTAAGAACAAACAGTATAAAAACGTGCTCGGAACGTTATTTCCTTCAAAAATGATTCCGGTGATCGCTCAGAAAAGCGGTATCCCCGGCGAGCGCCCAATCCATGAAATCACACGGGAGGAGCGCAAAAATCTGATCCAGATTACAAAACAATTTCCATTGACATTGCTGCGGCTTCGAGATTATAATGAAGCAATCATCACGCGGGGCGGTGTCAGCGTCAAAGAGATCAATCCGGCGACCATGGAATCGAAAAAGGTCAAAGGTCTTTATTTCGCGGGGGAGGTGCTGGATGTAGATGCCGTGACCGGCGGCTTCAATCTTCAGATCGCCTGGTCTACGGGCTATGCCGCCGGAGCATCCGTCTGATATGGAGGGATATTTTTATGAGCTTTAACATTGCAATTGACGGTCCTGCCGGCGCGGGCAAAAGCACAATCGCGAAGCGCGCGGCGCGAGAGCTGTCTTTTATTTATGTTGATACAGGAGCTATGTACCGGGCGATTGCGCTTGGCTTGCTCCGCAGAGATACAGATATTGAGGATGAGACTGCACTTACAGCGGCACTGGGGGAGATAGAGGTCGGTATCCGCTATGTGGACGGGGAGCAGCGCGTCTATCTGAACGGGGAGGATGTTTCATCCCTGATCCGCACAGAGACGGTGAGCGACATGACGAGCCGCGCTTCCGCGATCCCGCAGGTGCGCGCCAAGCTGACGAATCTGCAGAGGGATCTGGCGCGGCGCGAGGATGTGCTGATGGATGGACGGGACATCGGTACGATGATTCTGCCGGATGCGGATCTGAAGATTTATCTGACGGCAAGCGTGGAGACCCGCGCGCGGCGCCGTTACCTGGAACAGGCGCAGAAGGGAGAGACGTGCAGTCTCGAAGAGATTGAGAGCGACATCCGCGAGCGGGACTACCGCGATTCCCACCGCGAGACGGCGCCATTGAAGCAGGCGGAGGATGCAGTGCGGATCGATTCGTCTGACATGACCATTGAGGAAGTGGTGGCGGAGATCCTGCGGCTGGTAAACGAGCGCAGAGACTGATAAGTGACACCTTTACTATATTTGCTGTGGGCGTCAGAAGGCAGACGGCTCACGGAGACATACTGTTTTAAGTATTCAATATGAAAGAAAGGAATGCCGAGAATGCCTGCTCGACGGACATTTCATGCAGTTAAAATATACGGAAAGCGCCCTTAAGGCGCAGCAGCTGGCGGAGAAAGCCGCGAAAAGCTGCGGCCACAGCTATGTTGGGTCAGAGCATCTGCTGCTCGGCCTGCTGAAAGAGCAGCAGGGCTCTGCGGGGGTAATCCTGCGGGAGAACCATGTGGAGGAAGAAAAGCTGCGTTCCCTGATTGACCAGCTGATTACGCCGGAAGGGGATACAATGGTAAAAGAGCCGTCCGGGCTGACGCCGCGGACAGCGTCTATTTTGGAAGAAAGCGCGCAGCTGGCAGCATTTTTTGATAACCGGGAAATCGGAACAGAGCATATTCTTCTGGCAATGCTGAAGGATATTGAATGCGTGGCGACACGGCTGCTTCACACGATGGGGATCAACCTTCAGAAGCTTTTTTCAGATATCATTGAGGTGACTGGTATTTCGGAAGAGAAATACCGCGAGCTGGCCAGGCAGGTTCGCACGGAGGGCTCCGGCGGCAGTACGACTCCGACGCTGGACCAGTACAGCCGGGATCTGACGGAGCTGGCAGAGGCGCATAAGCTGGACGCTACAGTCGGGCGCGAACAGGAGACGGAGCGGATCATGCAGATCTTAAGCCGCAGGACGAAAAACAACCCGTGCCTGATCGGAGAGCCGGGCGTGGGAAAGACCGCGATTGTAGAAGGTCTGGCGCAGAGGATTGTGAATGGCCAGGTGCCGGAGCCCATGCAGGGAAAGCGTGTGGTGACGCTGGATATGGCCGGCATGGTCGCGGGAAGCAAATACCGCGGTGAATTTGAGGAGCGCATCAAGCGCATTATCAGCGAGGTCATAGACAGCGGCGATGTACTGTTGTTTGTGGATGAACTGCATACGATTATCGGGGCGGGAGGCGCGGAAGGTGCGCTCGATGCTTCCAATATTTTAAAACCGGCTCTTTCACGCGGGGAGCTGCAGCTGATTGGTGCGACGACGATTGATGAGTACCGGAAATACATCGAAAAGGACGCTGCCCTGGAGCGGCGTTTCCAGCCGGTGATGGTGGAAGAGCCATCAGAGGAAGAGACGGTAGAGATTTTGAAAGGGCTGCGGAGCCAGTATGAACAGCACCATGGCGTCCGGATCACAGATGAAGCTCTCTCTGCCGCTGTGAAGCTTTCTAAACGCTATATCAATGACCGCTATCTGCCGGACAAGGCGATTGATTTGATGGATGAGGCAGCTGCGCGCTGTCAGCTGGGATATTATCATGCGTCAGAGACGCAGACGGAGCAGCTGCGCCGCTACGAGGAACTGGACGGGCTTCGAGAGAAGGCTCTCAAGGCAGGCGATTTCGCGCAGGCAAAGGCTGCGAATGAAGAGATGGAGCAGCTGAATAAGAAGCTGGAACGGCAGAAAAAGCTGCAGAATTCCAGACAGAGCGGGAAATCCCGGATCGTGTCGGAGCAGGATATCGCGGACATTGTCGCGACTTGGACAAAGATTCCCGTGCAGAAAATCGCGGAGCAGGAGGGAAAGAAGCTTCTGAAGCTTGATTCGCTTCTTCACTCCAGGGTGATTGGCCAGGATGAGGCTGTGCAGGCGGTAGCCAAAGCGGTCCGCCGAAGCCGTTCCGGTCTGAAAAGCCCCAGGCGCCCGATTGGTTCTTTTCTGTTTCTGGGGCCGACCGGCGTGGGCAAGACCGAGCTTTCAAAGGCACTTGCCGATCTGGTATTCGGGACGCCGAATGCGCTGATCCGCTTTGATATGTCCGAGTATATGGAAAAGCACAGCGTATCGCGTCTGGTGGGGTCCCCGCCCGGATATGTCGGATACGATGAGGGCGGCCAGCTCAGTGAAAAGGTGCGGCGCAACCCGTATTCGGTCGTATTATTTGACGAGATCGAGAAAGCGCATCCGGATATTTTTAATATTCTTCTTCAGGTATTGGATGAGGGACATATTACCGACGCGCAGGGGCGCAGGATCGACTTTAAGAATACGATCCTGATTATGACCTCAAATGCCGGCGCGCAGTCCATTATCACACCAAAACACCTTGGATTCGGCGCGGGAGACGATGCGCAGAAGAATCATGAGTCCATGAAGGGCAGCGTGATGGAGGAAGTAAGGCGTATTTTTAAGCCGGAATTTCTGAATCGTATCGATGAAACCATTGTTTTTCATGCGCTCAGCGAGGAGAATGTGCGCGATATTACTGGTCTTTTACTGGATGAGCTGAAAAAGAGAAGCGAAGAGCAGACGGGTGTAAAGCTGCATTTCAGCGCGGCTTTGAAACAGCTCATCGCGAAAGAGGGATATGACCCCAAATACGGTGCGAGACCGCTGCGCCGGGCGATACAGGCGAAGATCGAGGATCCGCTTGCGGATGAAATCCTTTCCGGACGCGCTGTGGCCGGAGGGGAGATATCGGTCGGAGTGGAAAAGGGAAAGATTGTGTTCCGGGTAAAAGAGTGAAACTTTAGAAACGATTTACTGGTTTTTCAGAGACATTTATGCTATAGTATCGGTAGTCGCAGCGACAGAATCGCTGCCGATGGTCATAACTGTGAGGGCAAATAGCCTGCTTATTGTTATTAATTACGCTGCGCCGCATCTGACACAGCGGTGTGGCCTTACATCCCCGGCCTGCCATTGCGGGTCGGGCCACATTTATCGGGAGGGCATTTTCAATGTCGGAAATTCATGAGCTGATTTATACAGAAGAGGATGGAACACTGGGGTTTGGCAATTATGAACTGACAGAGAAGTCAAAAAAATCGGATTTTGAGCACGAGGGAGACCTGTACAAGGTGAAGACGTTCGCGGATATCACGAAGCTGGAACGCAATGGAATGTTCGTGTATGAGTCCGTTCCGGGTACTTCAGTACATAAATTTCACGCGACTGGCAACGGCGTCTCTTTTGAAGTAGAGGCAAAGAAGGATGCGCAGATTATTCTGGGTATGGAGGAGGACGCTGAGTACAAGGTTTATATTCAGGATGTGAATATCGGAAATGTGAAGACCAGCATGGGCGGCAAGCTGGTGCTCAGCGTGGAGACGGGGGCTGCTGATGTGGTTTCCGTGAAGGTTGTGAAGCTCTGAAATAAGGAGTATATATGGCTGCAAAGACAAAGAGTGTGTTTTTCTGCCAGAACTGTGGATATGAGTCGTCCAAATGGATGGGTCAGTGTCCCGGCTGCCGGGAATGGAATACTTTTGCGGAAGAACCGAAAATCATAAGCAAAAAAGCTGCGTCCGGGACGATACGGCGGGAATCAGCGCCGCGCCCCCGGACGCTTTCTCAGATTGAGATAGGAGAGGCGCCCCGCATGACGACCGGGATGGGGGAGTTTGACCGCGTCTTGGGAGGCGGGATTGTACAGGGCTCGTTGGTTCTGGTCGGCGGCGATCCGGGCATTGGCAAATCTACGCTGCTGTTACAGATGTGCCGGAACCTTGCCGCAAATGGGAAAAGGCTTCTCTATGTATCTGGTGAGGAGTCGCCGCAGCAGATCCGGATGCGCGCGCAGCGTATGGGGGATTTTTCTGAAAACCTGAAAATCCTCTGCGAAACGAATCTGGCGGATATCCGGGAGATGATTTCCGAGGAACACCCGGATATTGTGATCATTGACTCGATCCAGACCATGTATCATGAGGAAGTGGCGTCCGCGCCGGGCAGTGTGTCGCAGGTGCGGGAGAGTACCGGCATTTTGCTTCAGATCGCGAAAGGGATGAATATCACAATTTTCGTGGTCGGGCATGTGACCAAGGAAGGCGTTGTAGCAGGCCCGCGGGTGCTGGAGCATATGGTGGATACGGTTTTATACTGCGAAGGGGATCGCTACGCGGCCTACCGTGTGCTGCGCAGCGTGAAGAACCGCTTTGGCTCGACCAATGAGATCGGTGTATTTGAAATGCGTTCGGAAGGACTGGTGGAGGTACCGAATCCGTCAGAATATATGCTGGAGGGCAAACCGGAGGGCGCTTCCGGCTCCATAGTGGCTTGTACGATGGAAGGAACCCGGCCGGTGCTTTTGGAGGTGCAGGCACTGGTCTGCAAGACAAATCTCGCGTTTCCGCGCCGCACGGCTGCCGGTACCGATCTGAACCGGGTGAACCTTTTGATGGCGGTTCTGGAAAAGCGCGCCGGACTGCGGCTTTCTTCAAGTGACGCTTATGTCAATATCGCGGGCGGCATCCGTATGAGTGAACCGGCTCTGGATATAGGGATTGTTCTGGCGATTGCCTCCAGCTTCCGGGATCAGCCGATCGATGAGAAGACCATCGCATTCGGCGAAGTGGGTCTGAGCGGAGAGGTGCGTTCCGTCTCTATGGCCGAGCAGCGTGTCCGGGAAGCAAAGCGCCTGGGCTTTACATCCGTCATCCTGCCGGAGACCTGCCGGAAACAGCTGGTACGCATGGATGGGATTGAACTGACCGGAGTGCGCAGCGTCAGAGATGCGATTATGAAGATCGGATAGGAATGGGAGTATGATCGGGCAGGAGGCGGCTTGCCGCGTCCTGCCCGTGTGCGCCGGCCGCGGCCATGCGTTAGCCAGAATATTTTCTGCGCGGGCATGCGCATAAGAAAAAGAGCCAGCATCATTCAGGCTCTTTCCAGACCAGGGGTTGAGAGAATCGAACTCCCACTAAGAGTTTTGGAGACTCCTGTCATACCACTTGACCAAACCCCTATTTGTGACTCACCAGATATTTATACCACAGAATAGAAAACCTGTCAATCTATTTTTTTATCCAATAGGGAAGTTCTCTGAACTTCCCTATCGGACAAAAACCCTCCGGGAGGATGCGTATGCCGCGCTAGAGGAAACTGTCTGCTTGCGCAGACGCGCGGCAGCGCGAGAATCCCGCAAAGCGGGATTCTATTTTAATTCGTTTTTACACTGTCCCACCTGAAATTTCACTCAGGATTGACAGGTCGGGGGTTCATTGCTACAATAATTTCTGTGCATTACAAAAAAGGAAAGAAGGATAAAAAGATGAGCGATTATAAACTTGGAACCCGTTGTGTGCAGGGAGGCTATACGCCTGGGAATGGCGAGCCGCGCCAGATCCCGATTGTGCAGTCTACGACGTTCCGCTATGCGACGAGCGAGGATATGGGGAAGCTGTTTGACCTGGAAGCGAGCGGTTATTTTTATTCACGGCTGCAGAATCCGACAAATGATATGGTGGCAGCCAAGATTACGGAGCTGGAAGGCGGCACCGCCGGGATGCTGACCTCTTCCGGGCAGGCGGCGAATTTTTTCGCGCTGTTTAATATCTGCGAATGCGGGGATCACATTGTTTCCTCTTCTTCTATCTACGGCGGCACGTTCAACCTGATTGCGGTCACGATGGCAAAAATGGGGATTACCGCGACTTTTGTCAGCCCGGACGCGACTGAGGAGGAACTGAATGCGGCATTTCGCCCAAATACAAAAGCGGTCTTTGGTGAGACGATCGCGAACCCGGCGCTGACCGTACTGGATATTGAGAAATTTGCGAAAGCAGCTCACGCACACGGGGTACCGCTGATTGTGGATAATACATTCCCGACACCGATCAATTGCCGCCCGTTTGAGTGGGGAGCGGATATTGTTACGCACTCGACGACGAAATACATGGATGGCCACGGGGCGGCTCTGGGCGGGGCGATCATTGATCACGGTGTCTTTGACTGGATGGCGCATGCAGAGAAATTTCCGGGGCTGTGTACGCCAGACGAGAGCTATCATGGGATCACTTATGCGGAGAAATTTGGCAAAGAGGGTGCGTTTATCACGAAATGCACCTCTCAGCTGATGCGGGATTTTGGCTCCATGCAGTCCCCGCAGAACGCATTTATCCTGAATCTTGGCCTGGAATCGCTGCATGTCCGTATGCCGAAGCATGTGGAGAATGGACAGGCGGTGGCGGAATTCCTTTATCATCATCCGAAGGTGGCGTATGTGAATTATTCCGGACTTCCGACAGACAAATATTATGAGGTGGCGCAGAAATATCTGCCAAACGGCGGCTGCGGCGTAGTCTCCTTTGGCTTAAAGGGCGGCCGTGAGGCGGCGTCGATCTTTATGCGTGAGCTGAAACTCGGCGCGATCGAGACTCATGTGGCGGACGCGCGCACCTGTTGTCTGAACCCGGCGACTTCCACGCATCGGCAGATGAACGACGAGCAGCTGGCTGAGGCCGGCGTACCGGCAGAGCTGATCCGCATCAGTGTGGGTCTTGAGGACAAAGAGGATCTGATCGCGGATATCGCGAACGCGCTGGATGCGATCTGAGTATAAAAGGACTGCCAAAAAACTTGACAAATGGAAAAGTTGGACTTACAATCTCATCAGACACAAGACATAGATTTAAAAACCAGATGATACGAATTTGAGGGAGAATGAGATGAAACGAGACTATGTTTTGAGCTGCTGTTCGACTGTGGATTTGTCAAAGGAGCACCTGGAGAAGCGGGATATCCGATATGCCTGTATGCATTATTCTCTGGACGGGAAAGAATATCTGGATGATCTGGGACAGTCGATGCCGTTTGACCAGTTTTATAAGGCAATGCAGGATGGAGCGGAAACGAAGACTTCGCAGATCAATGTGGATGAGTTTTTGAAGTATTTCCGTTCGTTTTTGGAGCAGGGGCTTGATGTACTGCATGTGAGTCTTTCCAGTGGAATTTCGGGGACGTATAATTCTGCGTGTATCGCGCGGGACATGCTTCTGGAGGAGTTTCCGAATCGGAAGGTTTGGGTTGTGGATTCCCTGGTCGCTTCTTCCGGCTATGGCCTGCTGATGGAGCTGCTTGCGGATCGGCGGGATGCGGGAGCCTCGGCGGAGGAGCTGTATGACTGGGCGCAGAAGAACCGGCTGACGATTCATCACTGGTTTTTCTCAACGGATCTGACCTTTTTTATCAAAGGAGGGCGGGTTTCGAAGACCGCCGGCTTCTTTGGGACAATGCTGAATATTTGTCCGCTTCTGAACGTGGATGACGAAGGAAAGCTGATCCCGCGCAGCAATATCAGGGGAAAGCGCGCGGTGATCCGCAAGATTGTAGAGAAGATGAAAGAACACGCGCAGGATGGCACGGCTTACAGCGGGAAATGTTATATTTCTAATTCCGCGTGCCCAGAGGACGCCAGGGCGGTCGCGGATCTGGTGGAAGCGGCTTTTCCAAATCTGCCCGAACCAGTGCTGATCAACAGTATCGGCACGACGATCGGCAGCCATACCGGTCCCGGAACAGTCGCGCTGTTCTTTGCAGGGGATGAGCGGGTTCATTGATGGCTGGAGAACTCTTCGAGTTGTTTTTCAAAACCTGACCATGCACTTGCTGCCAGGTCAGGTTGAAAGCGTAGCGGCAGCAATCTCTTCGAGTTCCTCCCGATCCAGAATCAGTTTGATGGCCCACGGCGGCACATCTACATCGCAAAAGTCCTCTTTCAAGAATACGAAAGCGGTGTCATAGGGCGGCTTTTTGACCGGAAAGATGCCATAGCCGTCCGTAAAATAAATCAGTCCGCGCAGCTTTGTAAAGCAGCCTCGGCGAGCCAGCTCCTGCACACGCGCAAACGGCGGGCGGAAGTCTGTGCCGCCGAAGCCGCGGATGGTGAAATGCTCCAGATAGTCCCGCATCTCTTCCTGATTTGTGATCAGAACATCCTCCTGGACCTTGTCGTCACACTGCAGGATATGGACGTGTATTTTTCGGAAAAAGCTTTCCGATTCGCTTAAGATGCTGTAGGTTTCTTCCAGAAAATGCAGCAGAAGATCGCCCTTACAGGAGAGTGAGGTATCCAGCACGATCACGAAATCTTCGATTTTTTTCACTTCTTTTGTCTCAAGAGGCTCAATGAGCGGCATGTTGCCGTACAAATCCATACCGTAATTGTAGTAGATATAGTCAAATGAGTCCAGGTCAACCTGCATTTCTTCCTTTAACACAGAAAATTTCCGCAGAAAATCCCGGTAATCATAGTGCCTGCGGTTTGCAGCGCTGATCTGCTCTTCCAGTGCTTCCATATTGTCAGAAGTGTCTTTTCCGAAGGTCTCCATCTCAGTCTGCATACGGTCACGGATGTCTTCCCAGCGTTTTCTGGCTTCTGGCGGGAAATCATCGGATGGATTTTGGGACTGCTGTTGTTCCTGGGAACTGTCCTGGGAGTTCTGCTGCGGCGCTGGCATACAGGGCAGCTGTGTGTGATCTGGCGCAGGAGCAGACGGATTCTGGTTTTGCTCCGTCAGGCTCTGGGGCGGAGCGGACAGGATGGCCTGCTCTTTGGCACTGCGGGGCGGAGTATTTGTGGAACGTTCCTCTTCCCAGCGGCTGTGGTCATCTACGGCAAATTCCCGCTTCAGGCGGTCAAGCTGCGCCTGCACGGGGTGAACCCGGCAAAGATAGCGGTAAACGCGCTGGGCTGTCAGGGCAGGGCGGGAAACGTTTTGGGCAGGCGAAGCTTCTGATATGTCCGGGTATTTTTGCCTGTCAGAGGATGCAGTTTGGCCCAGATGATTTTGGCCGATGGAAGAAGCAGCTTCGCCAGAAGGTTTTTGTTTAGAGAAAGAAGTGCCTGCTTCATTCGGACTGTGTACTTCTGTCTCCGTGGACAGCGTATGGTAGAATTCTCTTCGGAGTGCTGACATTGGCCGATGCAGCGCACGGATATAGAGCCCGTCGATTATTGCTTCTACCGCCACGTCGCAGGCGAGATTCCAGTATTCCGGATCCCGGTCTTTTCGCACCCAGAGATGCGCGAAAAGGCAGTGGAGAATGCTGTGCAGGTAAAGACGATTTACATACTCGCGTCCCTGGCGGAAAACCACTGTCAGCTGATCCGGCTGAAAATAGTAAAAAACGCCATCGGTACCTGCCGTGCGGATCTGTCCGTCCGGAAGAGGCTTCAGAGTGGCGAGCGCTACATCCAGAAACCGCATATTCAGATACAATTCGTTCTGCGCGCCGCGTAAGATGTCCTGCGCGATCTCCGTAAAAGCGAGCAAACGCGCCTGCTCGTCATAAATAACACTCATTGAAATTCCTCCTGCAAACAAATAATCGTGTAATGAGTGACTTTTCTGCAAATAGAAGCATTTCTATATCTTCAAAATCCTCAAAGCCTCACGATTTATGTGCTTTTACTATATCATGTAAGCGTCCGTCTTCGCAATCCTTTTCTCAATTGTTTCGAACGCTCATCTCCATTCAGTTGTTACAGGTGTGTGATTATTAATCCAGCCACAGGTATTTTCCTTTTAAAAACCCGGAGAAACTCTTGACAGTCCCTTTTTGCAAGCGTAAACTGAGTGTAACAGTTCAGAACAGCATCAAAATGAAAAGACAGACTGTGCAGATTTATCTGCTAAAGGCTGTGTTTTCATTTTGGGATGGGCGGAACGCCCATCAGCCACAGACATATGACGCGTTAGCGGCATATAGCCTGCGTAGCAGGTGGTCTGCGGCTTGCTGTTCTGAATGGTTACAACGGAACACCGAAAGCTGTGATTTTCATTTTACACAAAGGAAGGTTTAAAATTATGGAGAAAAAAAATATTGACTGGGCGAACCTGGGATTTGGCTATGTGCAGACCGATAAGCGGTATGTGGCAAATTATAAGGATGGCGCCTGGGATGACGGCGCTCTGATTTCAGACGCGACGGTAGCGATCAGCGAGTGCGCGGGCGTGCTGCAGTACGCACAGACCTGTTTCGAGGGGCTGAAGGCATATACCACGGAGGATGGACATATCGTGACATTCCGCCCGGATCTGAATGCTGCTCGTCTGAAATCGTCCTGTGAACGTCTGGAGATCCCGGTGTTCCCGGAAGAACGTTTTCTGGAGGCTGTTTCCGAGACCGTTGCCGCAAATGAGGCGTATGTGCCTCCCTATGGCTCCGGCGCAACGCTCTATATCCGGCCGTTTATTTTCGGCAGCAGCGCGGTGATCGGTGTTGCTCCGGCTGCGGAGTATCAGTTCCGCGTATTTACGACTCCGGTTGGTCCATACTTCAAGGGCGGCGCGAAGCCGCTGACGATCCGTGTATCAGATTTTGACCGTGCGGCGCCTCATGGCACTGGTCATATCAAGGCTGGTCTGAATTACGCGATGAGCCTCTATGCGATCGTGGACGCACACCAGAAGGGCTTTGATGAGAATATGTATCTGGATCCGGCTACCCGGACGAAAGTAGAGGAGACCGGAGGAGCGAATTTCCTGTTTGTGACGAAGGACAATAAGGTCGTGACTCCGAAATCAGACAGCATTCTCCCGTCCATCACGCGCCGCTCCCTGATCACGGTCGCGAGAGATTATCTTGGGCTTGAGGTAGAGGAGCGTGAGGTTTTCTTCGATGAAGTGAAGGATTTTGCAGAGTGTGGTCTATGCGGCACTGCGGCTGTTATTTCCCCGGTTGGAAAGATCGTTGACCACGGGAAAGAAATTTGCCTGCCGAGCGGCATGACTGAGATGGGTCCGGTGACGAAAAAGCTCTATGACACTCTGACCGGTATCCAGATGGGTCGCATTGAAGCGCCGGAAGGCTGGATTCATGTGATCAAATAATTCACTGAACAGTAAAAAGTGGATGAAGACAGTGAAATTTGAAGATTTATAATCTCTCAAAATTTAGCGGCGCAGCCTGGTCCGAAAATGAATCGGCTGCGCCGTTAAATCTTTCGTGGGGACATAAATTCCCTGATGCGGCTCTTTATGAGGCGGCTTGCAAAGCACTGGCTTGAAATCTTGGGTATTTTTTTACAAATGAGATTTTGGAATTATGATTTGCATTGTGTAGGAAAGGAAAGTGAAACTTGAAAGGAAAGATAAAAAGCTCAGAATTTGTGTCCCAGACGGTGATACCGTATGTCTTACTTGCTATACTCCTTCTGGCGCTGCATTGGGATATGTCCCTTGACTTGAGTGACGATGCACTTTTTAAAGAAGTTTTAAACAATAAAAGTTTGCTGGAACATATTCGATGTCTTTATATGGAAACAAACGGTAAGATATTTCCAGACACCATGGCAGCTATTTTTACTTATCTTAACCCATGGTTATGGAAGTGCGTGGATATTTCTATGTACCTTGTAATTGCTGTATGCATCAATTTGCTCTTTGCATCTGATACTCATAATTCTGTGCTTGGGTTTATAGCGGTACTTTTTATCCCGTTTTCTATCCTGAATTCTGCAGGATGGGTAGCAACAAGTACAAACTATATCTGGAGTACCGCAGGTTTACTTTTGGCTCTGCTTCCGTTAAAGTATGCTCTTAAACCGTGGATGTTTCTCTTATGTCTTCTGGGAAACATCTATGCAGGAAATCAGGAACAGTCTGGGGCAATCTTGCTGACGGTGTATATAATATTTATTGTCTTAAAGAAAGCAGGGAAAAAACCAATCGGCAGACAGATTTGGGTCAGCATAGCAGTTGCAGCCGCAGGATTAGTCGTTATCTTTACGGCACCGGGTCATATACAAAGAGGCAATTATTATTCTGAGTTTCGCGTTCCGGATTTTATCACTTTGAATATTGGGGAAAAACTGCTTAGGGGGGGGTATATCAACGATTGCCAGCCTTTTATCATGTAATATTGCCTGGCTGGTATTCAGTTTTCTGCTGGCTCTTCTTATAATAGTGTACTGTAAGAGTCGGTTTGCATGGGTGATATCCTGTATTCCTTTGATTTACACCCTTTTTATCTGGCTTTGCCAGTATTTACCCTGGCAAGGTATTGTCCGGATATTCTGTTATTCTCCTTCCTGGGGATATGGCATGCCAGATTATCAGTATATCAGCGCTCTGACTTACACAGAATGGACGTATTACATCCCCATTTTTCTCTCCGTAGCTGATATCGGAATTGTGTACCTGTCGTTCCTTTGGCTTTATCAGTCAGGTTATATGGATGCTGGAATAATGTTTCTGGTATTTTCCGCCGGGTTATGCAGCCGATTGGTGATGGGATTTACCCCGACCCTTTATGGCTCCAGTTTCCGTACATTTACATTTTTTTATTTTGCACTCGGTACCTGTATTATACTGGCATTAAAAACTCTGGCTTGCAATAGCAAGTCCAAATGGTTTGGGCGTACGGCAGTTTTGCTAGGTGTTATCAGCACATATTACATTTCGCTTGGAAGCATCGTATAGGAGGGGATTATGAGTAGAAAAATAATTGTTGCTGAACTGACTGCTTTACTATTTGCCTGTGCCTTTCTTTGTATATATTTGTATTACAGTCAGGCATCTGTAAAAAAAGTGGATGTATCTGGCTGTGATACAGACAGTAGAATTATATTTTACCTGGATGGGATTGAAGAAGGAAACTGCATTTCTATACATGGATGGGCATTTAAAGAAAGCGAGAATACAGGATATTTTGATACAAGAATTCTTTTGAAGAATCTGTCAACTGGTGATTATTATGGGATATCCACAACATTCCAGATACGAGATGATGTTACGGAAGTATATGGAGGTGGGGAATATACATA
>JAJPXX010000069.1 GCA_021205225.1 Lachnospiraceae bacterium | reverse complement strand
GAGGATGTATGTTCCCCTTAATCGGGGATTAAAAGAGAAACCGGTGCAAATCCGGTACGATCCCGTCACTGTGATAGGGAGTCTTCTATTATAATATGTCACTGCGAGACAGATGTTGAGCGGGAAGGCGATAGAGGATGATGATCTTAAGTCAGGAGACCTGCTTGCGTCTGAGGATTGGTTTATTCTTACGGTGGATAGGAAAGACTTTTTAACTTTTATTTTTGTGTTCAGAATAGAGTTGGAAGTGTGCCCGTGAGCGGGCATTTTTTGTTATAATCTGAATGCAATAAAACGCATGTCTCAAAGATCGCCCATAAATGGGCGTTTTTTGCTATATGGGAAATTTCTGTGGTTTTCCATGAAGTATTTATTTGTTTTGCTGTGTCAGATGTAGACAGATTGCAATTATTCAGAATAGCAGGTTGCTGTTCTGAACTGTTACGACAAAATGAGGAGGGAAATGCGATGAGCAAAAAACAGCTCGGCGGACGATTCCTGCAGATTGTAATTGTACTGATAGGGATTAGTTTTCTGACATTTGCGCTGACGTACCTGGCGCCGGGAGACCCGGTGCGGTCGATGTACGCGGTCAATGGTACGATACCAAGCGAAGCGGTGCTGGAGGCGACCAGAGAGGAGATGGGTCTGAATGATCCGCTGCTGGTGCAGTATTGGAACTGGTTGTCCGGCTGCTTGCATGGGGACTTTGGCACATCGTACTCGCTGAAGACGCCGGTACTGACGCTTCTGTCATCGAGGCTGCTGCCGACTCTGAAGCTGGCATTGCTCTCTCTGGCGATGATGCTGGTGATCGCGGTTCCCCTGGGGATGCTTTCAGCGGTTTATAAGGGAAGCATTCTTGACTATATCGTCCGGGGGTATACTTTCCTGGGCGTGTCGATGCCGAATTTCTGGGTTGGTCTGCTGCTGGCCTATTATATCGGTATGGTGCTGGGATGGCTGCCGGTGATTTCAATCGGTACGGGAATAAAGCCGATGATCCTCCCGGCGCTGACGCTGGCGTTTCCAATGTCCTCGAAATATGCGCGGCAGGTGCGCACGGCTGTGCTGGAGGAATTGAACCAGGATTATGTGACCGGCGCCCGGGCGCGCGGAGTGAAGGAGAGTAAAATTCTCTGGAGACATGTGTTTCCAAATTCGCTGCTGCCATTGATTACGATGCTGGGTCTGTCTCTCGGTTCCCTTCTCGGCGGTACGGCGGTAGTAGAAGTGATTTTCTCTTATCCAGGTCTGGGAAGCCTGGCGGTATCAGCGATTTCCTCTATGGACTATCCGCTGATACAGGGCTATGTACTCTGGATTGCCCTGATTTATATGGTCATCAATCTGGTGGTTGACCTTTCCTATAATCTGGTGGACCCGCGGATGAAAAAGAATATGCTCACGCCGCGGCCTGTGAAAACAAATGACGCATCAGCTGGTACGCCCAGTGTGCAGCAGGGCTGAGAAAAGAGGGAAGTATGCAAAAGAAAATGGATTTTATCAAAAAGCATAAATCATTTACTGTATTCGCCATACTGGCAATCGCCCTTGCCCTGGTAGCTATCTTTGCGGATAAAATTGCTCCCTATGATCCTTACGAGGCAATCCTGACGGATGCCCTACAGGCGCCGAGCAGCACCCACTGGTTTGGTACGGACAAGCTGGGCAGAGATTTATTTTCGAGAGTGATTTTTGGCAGCCGGATTTCACTGTCTTCGGCGCTGATTCTCGTGGCGTGTATCTTTGTGGTCGGTTCGGTTCTTGGCATCCTGGCCGGATATTTCGGCGGCTGGATCGACGCGGTGATCATGCGGATTGCGGATATGATGATTTCGTTTCCGGGCATGGTACTGGCGATCGCGATTGCCGGTATTCTGGGAGCAAGCATTACCAACGCAGTGATTGCAATTACCGCGGTAAGCTGGACTAAATATGCGAGGCTGGCGCGCAGCCTGGTGCTGAAGATTAAAAACTGCGATTATATCGCGGCGGCGCGGGTGACAGGGTCTACCACCTCCCACATTCTCAGTGTTTACCTGTTTCCGAATGTGATGCCGACCCTTCTGGTGACGGCGTTCACGGATATCGGCAGCATGATGCTGGAGCTGGCGGGACTTTCTTTCCTGGGCTTCGGCGCGCAGGCGCCGCAGGCGGAATGGGGACTGATGCTGAGCGAGGGGCGCAGCTATATGATGGCGGCTCCCTGGATGATGCTTTACCCTGGTCTGGCAATACTTGTTACTGTTGTGGTATTCAACCTCTTAGGAGACAGTCTGCGGGACGTCCTGGATCCCAGAGATTGATGCGCAAGGCCGCAAAATGCTTTGGCTGTTGCGGCTGCGTGAGAGAAGAGTGGTCTGTAAGGATCACGCATTTACAAACTTGCGGAAGGAATAGAAAAAAAGGAGCAGGAAAAGATGAAAAGAATAAGCAGAAGAGATTTTTTAAGGGGTTCAGCGGCTGCCGCGCTGTCGGCTGCCATGGCGGTAAGTGTTTCACCGGTTGTTACGGAGGCGGCTTCGGGGGATACATTGAATTTCGGGTGCTATGTGTACTCGACCTCGTTTGACCCGGCAGCGTATCAGAATGCAGCGTGGCAGGGCGTTCGCTGGGGCATTACGGAGTGTTTGTTTAAGTTTAATGACGACATGAGTGTAGAGCCTTTGCTCTGCGATACCTATGAAGTATCCGATGATAAAATGACCTGGACGTTCCATATCCGCGACGGTGTGCTGTTTTCGAACGGGGACGCCTGCGACGCGCAGGCGGTGGCGGATTCCCTGAACCGTCTGTTTTATGTGTGTGCAAACAGCGATGATTACAGCTCTACACCGGCAGGCTATATTGATATGGCGAGCATTGAGGCGGACATGGATGCGAATACGGTGACGATCGTGACAAACACAGCGGTGGCGGATCTGACCGCGACCCTTTGCTTCCCATTTTATTCAATTATTGACGTATATGGCGACACTACAGATGCGGATCACGCGGGCGGCTATGCGACTACCGTGATCGCAACCGGTCCCTATGTGCTTTCCTCTTTTGACGCGACGACGAAGAGCGGCAGCATGGTAGCAAATGAGAACTACTGGAACGGTGAGGTTCCGTACAGCACGGTGAATGTGACCTTTATTGAGGACGATTCGACCAAGGCGCTCTCTTTGATGAGCGGTCTGATTGATCTGACGGAGAATGTGACGACCTCCAGCGACCTGGCGACCCTCGAAGCGTCGGATGCTTATTATGTGTCAAAGTCTTCCAGCTTAAGAAGCGGTTTTGCCTATATTAATTTTGACGGTGTGCTGGCCAATGATGCGCTGCGTCAGGCAGTTCGCATGGCAATCGACAGTGAGACAATGTGCAATATCACGGTAGGCGGTATGTATACGGCCGGTGTCGGCATTCTGCCTTCTTCCCTGATTTATGAGGATGAAAATCTGGACAATCCATATGCTTACGATATGGATGCCGCGGTTGCGCTGCTCGATGAGGCAGGCATTGTGGATTCCGACGGCGACGGTATCCGCGAGCTGGACGGAGAGCCGATTAACCTGACATATATTACCTATAACAACCGCTGCCTGTCAGATTTTGCGCAGGCCATTCAGGTTTCTCTGACTTCGATTGGCATCGGTGTGTCGGTAAACAGCACCGACAGCGATACCGAGTGGATGCTGATGCAGGCTGGAGAATATGATCTCTGTGATTCCAACTGGACGACCGTGGGTACGGGCGACCCGACCGCATTCCTTCTGAACTGGTATGGCGGCACGGACGGTTCTAACGCTTACAGTTCGGACAACCCGGACGGCACCAATTACTGCAATTATGACAGCGACGAGTTTGACGCGCTTTATGAGCAGTTCACCGCCTCAACAGATACGGATGAGAGAAATGCCCTGGTCGTAGAGATGGAGCAGGTGCTGGTGAACGATGTTGCGGTGCTGCTGCATGGGTATTACAATTCAACGATGATCAGCAACGCTTCGAAGGTAACCGGAGCGGAGATCGCGACCTTCGATTATTACTGGCTGAATACGGATATTAAGCCTGTGGGCTGAGAAATTGATTTCCGTGAAGCAACGAGTCATGTGGCCGGAGCTGTAAGAAATCCACTGGCGTTCCGGTACCCTTTGGCATAGCCTGCACGGGTATCTGACTGAGCGAAAAGTTGTATAGAAAGCTGGCAGGAACGGCAGCGGATTGCAGCGCCTGGCAAGGGAGCGTACATAATTATGGGAGGATCGGACATGGATTTACTGAAAATACAGGATATTACCGTCAGGTATGGGGATAATCCGAAGCCGACGATTAAACATTTTTCTCTTTCGATGAAGGAAGGGGAAGTAGTCAGCGTTGTGGGCGAGAGCGGCAGCGGGAAGACAACCGTAATCCGCGCGGTGCTGGGGCTGCTCCCCGGCGGAGGCGCGGTGGAGGCTGGAGATATCCTGTTTGAGGATCGTTCCCTTCTGAAGCTTTCGAAAACAGAATGGCGGGAATTGCGTGGGTCGAAGATATCTATGATATTTCAGGATTCCGGCGCCATGATTAATCCGATCCGAAAAATCGGGTCACAGTATGTAGAATACATACGGACCCATGAAAAAATATCCAAAAAGGACGCTTTTGAAAAAGGCGTAACCATGCTGGAGCGGATGCGTCTGCCGGATGGCCGGAACATAATGAACAGCTATCCGTTCCAGCTCTCCGGCGGTATGCGGCAGAGAGTCGGTATCGCCATGGCAATGACCTTTTCTCCGAAGCTGCTGCTGGCGGATGAGCCGACGAGTGCGCTGGATGTGACGACACAGGCGCAGATCGTGCGCCAGATTATGGAGCTGCGCGATGAATTCCATACATCGGTCATTATCGTGACACATAACATCGGCGTGGCTGCCTATATGGCAGACCAGCTGGTGGTCATGCAGCATGGAAAAGTGGTGGATGCGGGCACCAGAGATGAGGTCATGAAGCACCCGACCAGTGAGTATACGAAAAATCTGCTGGCCGCTGTGCCGGAAATGGAGGGCAAGCGCTATGTCTCCTGAGAATGAGAAAAAGAAAGCTGGCTTTGCCGGGAAAATGGCAGCAGAGGCAGAAAAGACGAATCTGGAACTGGAACCGATCCTTGAGGCCAGACATGTTACAAAGCAATTTCCTGCATCGGGCGGGAGAACGCTCAAGGCCTGTAATGACATCAATCTGACCGTCTACCGTGGGAGGACGCTGGGGATTGTCGGTGAAAGCGGCTGCGGCAAATCGACATTTGTAAAAATGATCGTCCAGATGTTTCAGCCAACCGAAGGAGAAATCCTTTTCGATGGGAAAGACATCACAAAACTCAAGGGCGAGGAGCTGCGTCAGAGCCGGAGAAAAATTCAGATGGTTTTTCAGGATCCGGCGGCTGCGTTCAGCCCAAAAATGAAAATCATAGATATCATCACCGAGCCGCTGATGAATTTTAAGCTGGTTAAACGTTCGGAGCGCGAGGCAAAGGCGAAGGAGCTGCTGCGGATGGTGGAGCTGCCGGAGGACTTTGTTTATCGTTATCCGCACAATATGAGCGGCGGGCAGCGGCAGAGGATCGGTATCGCGCGGGCGCTTGCGCTGGAGCCGGAAATCATTGTCTGCGATGAGGCGACCTCAGCTCTTGACGTGTCCGTGCAGGACCGTATCATTGAGCTGCTGGTAAAGCTTCAGAAGGAAAAGGGTATTTCTTTTGTATTTATCTGCCACGATATGGCGCTGGTGCAGTCCTTTGCCCATCAGCTGGCCGTTATGTATCTTGGGAATATCGTCGAGGTGCTTCCGGGGAATCAGGTGGCGCACAATGCGCAGCATCCCTATACGCAGGCCATGCTTGGCGCGATCTTTTCCACGCACATGGATTTTGACAAAAAGATCGAGAGCATTGAGAGCGAGGCGCCTAGTCCGGTAGACGCGCCGCCCGGCTGTCCGTTCCAGAACCGCTGCGACCGCTGCAAGGAGATCTGCAGGAGAGAAAAGCCAATTTTGAAGGAGATAGAGGAAGGGCATCAGGTGGCTTGCCACTTGTTGTGAGTGGAAAGTGGTACCACTGTAAATTGCGTTGTACAGGGGAGGATGCAGTATCTGTCTGTAAGTTGTTTCTGGAGTGGAACAGGAAAGGAAGGTATCCTGTAGTCGCATAATAGTCGTACGCTGGGAAAAGATATCAGGAAGGAACAGATTTATGAAAAAATCACGGATTTTATGGATATTGGGGATGATTTTGACCGCGTTCTTGTCGCTGGGTGTAGCTGTGTCGGCGGCAGAGGAGGAGTCAGAGGCAGAGTCTCTTTCCGCAGAAGAGGAAATGGCCGCGGGCTATATGATTGGCGTCTCGGTCTATGACCCGGAAGACTGGGAGGCGATCGCGTTCCGGGATTATTTCGAGGATTATCTGGGAATGGCCTTCAACGCTTCTTTTTATTATAACGCAGAGCGGATAGACACCGCAGAGGATGAAATCGCGTTTGTGGAGGAGCTTCACGAGGCGGGAGTAAAGGGCATTATTTCGTTCCTTTCTACCTATATTGAGGATGTTCTGCCAGTGTGCGAGGAGTATGGGATGTACTATATCCTTGGCTCCGGAACGATTTCTGACGAGGTCTATGAGAACGTAAAGGATAATCCGTATTTTCTCGGCACGATCGGCCCTACGACAGAGGACGAGCAGACAGCAGGAGAGATTCTGGCGGAAAATCTGGCCGCACTCGATGAGAGCGGGGACGCGAGCTATCTCGTCGTGACCGGCGGCAGCGGGATCGGAAACGAGATGCACCGCCTGCGGACGGTGGGGATTCTCTCGAAATTGCAGGAGATCTACGGGCTGACGTATGAAATGACAGTAGAAGAGCTGGCTGAGATTACGGAGGTCACTGAGATCGAGACCGGGACGGATGTTCGGATCACACTCCTTCCGGGATATCTCGTGGACGGCAGCGAAGTCGGAGAAGCGGTAGAAGGCGGAGAGTATACGATGGTGATCTCCGCGATGACCATTGCCAACGCAATCACGAACATCTGCAACGCAGAAGAAGCCAATGGGTATGACATTAAGGTTGGCATGGTGGATTGCTTTACAGATCAGAATTATGCATTTTTCAACGAGACAGACGTGAACGGCGATTCAAAGCTGAACTGCCTCGTCGGAAAATACGGCGCCATTGTCGGGCCATCCTTTGTAGCGATGTGCAACGCTTACGCCGGATATGCGGACAAATTCCGGGAAGAGGACGGAAGTGCGTTCCGGCTGTATCAGACCTACTGGTACGCAGCCAGCACAGAAGAATTTAACGAGCTGTACGCGCAATCCATCAGCGCGTACGAGAATACCTACAGCGCGACTGATATGCTGCAGGTATTGAAGCTCTATAACGCGGATGCGGATTACGAGGCATTTGCGGAGTTTACGGAGAAATAAAACTGGTCAGGTGACAGTTTTCAACCGATTTTTCGATGTGGTGCTGTACGACTATTTCCTTTCGGAGGAAAAGATTGACGCCATCATCCCGCCTGAGCTGATAGACTGGACAGGAAATTATTTCTGAAAGTCAATGTGACAAAGACAAAAGTGGTACAACCGGGAAAGAGTGAGTATCTGGGATTTGGTTTCTGGAACGATAATGGGACATGGAAATGCAAACCGTTGTCTGAAAAATTTAGGTAAATCTATGTAAAGTTTTTATATTCTGACTATTCAAAGAAGAGACATATGCTACGTTTTCCTTTTGTAACTGTGAAGGTACTGAACAGTCGCGATTTCGCAAAATAAAGCAGAACAATGGCATTAATGATCAGATTATTGTAATGCCTTGAGAAAAACCTGGAGAAAGTGACGAATATAATCTTGAAAACAACGACATTATTTGCTATAATGACCAATTAACAGGTGCTTTTGTGATTGCATTACTGTTATATTTCTTCCAGGGAGACCGTAGTTTTATGAGAAAACCATTTGGAATGCTTCAGGATCGCGTCAATGTGAAGCAGGAGGTCAAAAGATACTTCTTGCTGCTTTTGTTGCCGGTGTTTGCCTGTGTAGGATTGTATATTGCAATACACTATATGCTGTGGAATTATGTAACATCCAGCGCTTCGCAGTCTGCGGAAAAGCTTTATCTGCAGATTTCTTCGATGCAGCATGAGGTGGATATGACGGAACTGGCTCTGCAAAGTGATTTGGTCACATTGGGTAATATGCAGACAGAAAAATCCGGAATAGAAAAGACTTCATCATGGAGGAGTACGATTACAAACCAAATCACGATACGCAAAAAGGGATGTATATATATAGATCATATCTACTATGTGAATTATGACGATGAGAAGATTTACTCGGATCAGGGACTTTATACGATGAGTTCTCTGACTGGCATTTTGCGCTCCCTTTCCGTGGAGGAAAGCTATTTTGACACTATAGAAGAATCGGTGTGGAATATGTCGATCAACACCCATCTGACAGAACCATATTTTATCACCACTGTTCGTTCGGATGAGGGAGAGATCATCGGGCGGTTTATCATTACAATTGACCTGGATGTATTGATGGAGAATGTATTTAATCCAGCATCCTGGTTTTTCTGCCTCTATAATGAAGATTTTTTCCTTGCCTCTCAGACAATTGACGCAGAAATGACGCTTTCCGATCTGGAATCAGGAAAAAAGCTAAGCCAGCTTTTGGAACGGTCAGTGCAATGCTTTTATATAACAGTGGATGATTATACCTGCCTGGTGGCGATTCCCTGGAAAGATTATTCTTATCCGTTTGTGGTTTTGTGCAGCTGCTTTGTGATCTATGTAGTTTTTATTTCTGTACTTGGCTTTGGATACTTGTACCACGTGTCCAGAAAGCGCTATATCGAGATGTCTGGCCTGATGGATATTCTCCCGCAAAAGGAAAGCGACTGCGAGTATCGGGATCTGATTCCGGCTGTCCGTTCTGCGATGCTTGAGGCAAACAGCCGGGAGAAGAATCAGCAGCAGGTGATTCATGAGCATGATTTTTATAATATTCTTCATAATTTTTATGCGGCTTCTTAAATAAAGGGACGATTGCGGCAGATCGGCATATCGGAGGAAGGGGTTATTTATTGTGTGGCGATTTTTACGATCCGGCAGATTGATAACATTGCATTAATCACGACCGATAAAAGAGATCGGAGAGAGATACCGAAGACGATTTTTTCTGTTGCGCTTCGTGAGATCTGTCCAGAAAAGCTTTGCTGCTTTTATTGCGGTGACGCAGGCAGCTTCATTGCACTTTTCTATTGTACACCAGGGCAGGAGGTATATGCAGAGGTACTGGCGGTCTGTAAGGATTTATGCCGATTTATGGAAGAAGGATACGGGATTCGGTCTCATGTCGCCATCAGTTCACCGACGGCGGATTGCCAGAACCTGCCGGAGGCATTTCGGCAGGCCAAAAAGCTGGAACAGTTTTCGGTCACAATCAGCAGTACTTCTGATATGATCTGCGAAGATAAGCTGACGGAGAGTGTGGCTTTAAGTGAGAATAATTTTATCAGTCAGGAGCAGCTGCTTGTGAACACGCTGTTGATTGGAAAATATGAGGCGGTGCCATCGATCGTGAAGACCATCCTGTCCGAGCAGGTGGCGTCTCTTTCGAGTGATTACAATGCGGCAGATCACCGCTTGCAGATCATTTCGGGTATTCTTGCGGAGTGGCTGCATGATCGGGATCCTCAGGGGGCAGAGACGGCCGATGCGATTTCGCGGCTGTGGGGAGCGGTTTCTATTGACGCTTTGAACGCGGAGGTAGAGCAGATTTTTTTAATGCTAAAGGCGCAAAAGAGTGAACCGGAAGAGATGGAGCGTATTGTAGCCGATGCCTGTAATTATATCACGCGTCACCTCGATGATCCGAATATGAATGTTACATTAATCTGCGATTCTGTCAATACGATTCCGCAGAGACTGACCCCATTGTTCCAGGAGCAGTTCCATATGGGGATTGCGGAGTACGTGAATGACCGCCGTGTCGAGCGTGCGAAGGAACTGCTGCTCGCTACGAAGCAGACGGTACGTCAGATTGGTGAGAACGTGGGCTACACGACCTCAGATACGTTTGTACGAAATTTCAAAAAGAGGGAAAAATTAACGCCGACAGAATTCCGAAAGCTGAAGGCAAGCCAGACGTGAACTGGGAATAATGAAAAGCTGTAAATATAATAAGGTAAAGCAGACCAGGAAGTGGCCGTATGGATGTGAATTCATGCGGCCACTTTTTTATCCGATAGGAAAGCTCTCCGAACTTCCGTATCGGACAAAAATTTATGTATTCACGGGTGTGTGTGGAAAAAATGTCGGTTTCTGGACAAAATCAGGGTTGAAATTTGGATGAAATGCAGCCCTCAGAAAAACTCCCGGCTATTATTTTTTGACGGTTTAAATAAAATGGACACAGAAAGAAGCGAACGACAAACGGATCGGCGGGAAATGAATAGTAACATGAATCGAAAAAGAAAGAGAGGAGAAAGAGTGATGGAGAAGTATGGGACAGACCCAAGCGCAAAGGCGGATCCTCGTGCTGTGGTAGACGGAAAGAATTACCGGTTTACTGTGCTGACGGAACGGATGGTTCGGATGGAATACAGCCCGGATGGAATCTTTGTGGATGAGGCGACACAGACAGTGCTGCACCGCCAATTCCCGGTACCGGAGTACCGTGTCCGGGATAAGGGGACGACGATAGAGATCTGTACAGACTGCCTGATTGTCACTTACGAAAAGAATTGTCCGTTTACGGGAAATACGCTGAGCGTACAGATGATGAACAATCCATACCTGCGCAAGAGCGGAACCTGGTTTTATGGGGACGACGGCCTGGAGAGCAGGGGAAACCTGAAAGGCACCGCCTCTACATTGGATAATGCCGTGGGTGACTGGTACTATGGCGACGCGAAAGAGGAGTCGCATGTGTGGGGGGATCCGGAAGCTCCGGTCGAACTGTGCAGCGGGCTGATGAGTATGAATGGATTTGCGGTGATTGATGACAGTAAATCTCTCGTGTTTGACGTGGATGGCTGGGTACATCCGGCTCCGGAGGGACATCAGGATCTCTACTTCCTGAATTACGGCAGAGATTATCTGAAAATATTGGATGTGTTTTATCAGATGACGGGAAAGACACCCATGCTGCCGCGGTATGCGCTTGGCAACTGGTGGAGCCGCTTTTACAAATATACCCAGGAAGAATACCTGAAGCTTCTGGAACGTTTTCGGGATGAAAAAATCCCGGTGGCCGTCAGTGTATTGGATATGGACTGGCATACTGTTGATATTGATCCGAAGTATGGGAAAGGATGGACCGGCTACACCTGGAACCGGGAGTTGTTTCCGGATCCGGAAGCAATGATGAAGGAGATTCACGACCAGGGAATGCATTTTTCTTTGAATGTACATCCGGCGGATGGTGTCAGAGCGCATGAGGAAATGTATGAGGAAATGGCAAAAGAACTTGGGGTAAATTACGAGGAAGAAACTCCGATTCCTTTTGACGTGACGGATCCGAAGTTTATGAAAGCTTACTTTACATATCTTCACCACCCACAGGAAGAAAAGGGAGTGGATTTCTGGTGGATTGACTGGCAGCAGGGGTCAAACTCCAAGGTGCCGGGTTATGACCCGCTGTGGATGCTGAATCACTATCATTATCTGGATAACGCCCGGAATGGGCTGCGGCCGATGGATTTTTCCCGCTTTGCGGGGTTGGGTTCCCATCGTTATCCGATTGGCTTTTCGGGAAGTACGTTTATCACCTGGGAGTCATTGGATTTTCAGCCTTACTTTACCGCAAACGCTTCTAACGTGGGATATGGGTGGTGGAGCCATGACATCGGCGGACACAGAAACGGTTACCGGGATGATGAGCTGACGACCAGGTGGGTTCAGTTTGGCGTCTTTTCCCCGATCATGCGGCTGCACAGTTCGGACGAAGTGTTTACGGGGAAAGAACCGTGGAAATTCTGCGCGGATTCCGAGCGTGTGATGCGGCGCTTCCTGACGCTTCGCCACGAATTACTTCCTTATATATATACGATGAATTACCGGTTCCATGCGGATAACCTTCCCCTGATCTGCCCGATGTACTATTACAATCCGGAAAACAGGGAAGCCTACCAGCATAAGAATGAATATTACTTTGGCACAGAACTGATTGTCCATCCGATTACTTCAAAGACAGATTCTGAAACCCGGATGGGTTCCGTGAAGACATGGCTCCCGGAAGGAACCTGGATTGATTTCTTCACTGGCATGATTTACCAGGGAAACCGCACGATCCGTATGCACCGGAGTATTGACACGATTCCGGTCCTGGCGAAAGCCGGAGCGATTGTTCCAATGCAGCCGGGTGAGGATGTCAGCAGCCGGACTGATAACCCTGCCAGGATGCTGATCAAGGTTTTTGGCGGAGCGGACGGTGCGTTTGAACTGTACGAGGACGATGGAATTACGAATGAATTTGAACAGGGCGCGTTTGTGACCACAAAGTATCAGCTGAACTGGTCGGATGAGAAGTCTTTCATCATTGAGGCTGCTGAAGGGAAAACAGAACTGATTCCAGCCAGGCGGGATTATCGGGTCGAATTCTATGGAATCGGAAAGAATTCTCTCTCGGAGGTTTTTGTGGATGATTGTCCGGTTGTCAGCCGGAAAAACTGGGATGCGGACAGGCATATCCTCAGCGTAGAAATCGAGGGAGTGGATGTGTCGCAGAAAGTTATCATCCGCCTGGCATCGGAGACCGATCTGTTGGAGAATAATGTGTGTAATTATGCCTATGAGGCAATCAACCAGGCGCAGATTCCGTTTGCGGAGAAAGAAAATGTATACCGGATTGTGACCGGAAACGGTTCCAGGGAGAACCGGATTTCTTCTATGGAAGCGATGTATATGCCGGATGAGATGAAGCACGTTCTGTGTGAGATCCTGCTGGCATAGGGCCGCGCCAGACAAATCAGAATTTTTCATGCGAAACGCATGTGAAATTGATAACTGTTCAGAAAGAACTAGAAAATTTAAAGGAGGAAAAAACAATGGCAAAGATGATTAACAGAAGAGACTTTCTGCGCGGAACAGCAGCGAGAGCAGGTGTTCTGGCACTGGGGATGTCCGGTGTGGCATATGCAGAGGAAGGAACCGGCGTAGAGACGATCGGCGGCGCAATCGGGGGCGCAGATGGCGAGGAAGTAGACAGATCTGCTTCCGTTCAGCATGGCACACTTACGCTGGATGCGGATCGCCTTAGCGTGAACCCTATGGGACTGTGGTCTTCTTCCACAGAGGTTTATTCCATGTACGAAATGCTGTTCCAGGTATCCAATGGCCTTGGCAGCGAGATGGTGCCGGTACTTGCAGATGGCAGCCGCGGAGAGCTTGGCGGCTATGACCATGAAGAGGGTTCCAACGTATACACATTCTATATTCATGACAACATTTACGACCATGCTGGCAATCATCTGACCGCGAGCGATGTGTGCTTCTCATTCCAGATGACGCAGGATTTCGGACAGACATCCGGCTGGAGTGTTATCGAGAGCTGGGAAGCGGCAGATGATACGACAGTTGTGATGACTTGCTCCAGAGAGTTAACGAATAAGGGAGAGCTGGAGAACATCGTGCTTCGCTGTTTCATGTTTACCGAAGCAGCATACAATGCTTCTGCGAGCGAATTTAATACAGATGAGTGCGGTACCGGCCCGTATACTTTAACCGAATACACGGAGGGTGCGTCCGTAGCGATGGAAAAATACGCGGATTACTGGCAGACGGATGATTCTCAGAAGCAGGCATGCCAGTATGCGAATGTGGACGAGATCAAGCTGATTGCAATTTCGGAAGCATCACAGAAGGTTGTTGCGCTGACGACAGGGACGACCGAAATCTGCCAGAACCTTCCAGCGGACTACATTGAGGAATTCATGGATGGCGGCTCCTATGGCGAGGGCTTCTCTATGGCGACCGCACCGGCGAACGGCGTGAACTATCTGGAAGCGAATGTCAGCGAGGACAGCTACTGCAATGACCTGAATCTCCGTCTCGCGGTATTCTATGCGGTTGGTTCGAAGGATCTGTGCACGGGCCTGGGCGAGAATGCGTATATTCCGCTCTCAACATTGGGAAGCGATGTGTTCCCGGATTATAATCCGGAATGGGAAAACTGGGATAATTATCAGACATCCGCTTCTGATATTG
Source organism: Lachnospiraceae bacterium (assembly GCA_021205225.1). Lineage (GTDB taxonomy): Bacteria > Bacillota > Clostridia > Lachnospirales > Lachnospiraceae > Choladousia. Next base: position 12,957 of record JAJPXX010000069.1, on the reverse strand, counting down.
CAAAAGCACAGGAATATCTTGCTCAGAGTAGCTACAATGGGGAAGAACTGATTCTGCTCTGCCAGTCCGGAAATACGGACGCGGCGGTACTGGTGCAGGCACTTCTGCAGGCTGCCGGTATCACCTGTACCATCAGCGCACTGGAATCAAACGTGCTTTCAACAGTTGCGTCGGATTCCGCTGAATGGGATCTGTATCTGAATTCCACCCGTTCTTCAGATTATCTGGCAAATATCTGGTCCCATGTCATGAACGCAGATTCTTACGCTTCCGGAACGACAGAAGGCTTTGTAGACAGCCAGGAATATCAGGATCTGCTCACTGCGGCGCTCAGCGTGAACGCGACCATGGAGGATATGGACAACTTCTGGCAGTATACCGTAGAGAATGCGTACATTATGGGAACGAACTGCGGTCTTTCCTATATTGTGTATCCGGATGGCCTGATCAGCAATATGTGGTTGAATGACAAATCTATCTTGATTCCGGGCGCTTTTGTATACGAGGCATAAATCACAGAAAGATCCGGGGAAAAGCTTTTTAAATCACTGTGAGGTGGCGTTTGTTACTACTCACGGTGAGCCTGGCGCTTGCTGTCAGGCTGCGCCAGAATACGTTTCGAATGTGTAACGGAGCTTTTTCCCGTGTGATTTTCGGATCGAAATGAACCGCTGCAGGAAAGCGAGATACTGTCTGAAACAGGGCAGAACATTCGAGCAAAAGGAGAAGGATATGAAAAGAAAATGGAATGATAAAGCAATTCTGGTGGCAGCATGCGCAATGACGGTATGCGTGTGTGCCGGAAAGATGCAGGCGGCTGCGGAAGGCAGCGTAACGGCATCGGTAGAAAGCTGTTTATATGGCAGCGCTTACACAAATGGGGAGACAACTTTAAAGGCGGAAGAAGAGATCCATGAGGTTTCCTATGAGGAATCTTCTTACGCGGTGATCACACTTACCACAGAAGACGGTTCTGCGATTGACGACTCTCTGATTGATATCAGCAATGCTTACGTGACGCTGGATGATGGAGATGGCTATTACGTAGACGACCTGATTTTTGATGGCACAGCTCTGGAGGGTGAATTCGAGAATGGACAGCTGACCTATCGTCTGGAGGAAGGCGATATTACATGGAAGAATCCAGAAGGGTATGAAGTGGACAATGGCGGCGCTGAGTGGAGTTGCCAGGGCGGCAACGGGAACGGAGAATATGTTTTTAATCTCTCTGTACATAACATCCTCTATGATGGAGAGGAAATCGAAGCAGCTTCTTTCCGCGCGGTTGTTTATATCTATGGCCGCGAATTCAGTTCGACCAGCTCCCCGGACAACCCCGGCGGATCCAGATGGGGTGCGGGCGGCTATGACAGTGTTGAACTTCCGCTTCCGGAAGAAAAAGAGCTGACAGAGGAAGTCGAAACTTCGGAAACGCCTGTATGGACATGGGTCGGAGCGGATACCTATGGGAAGCCGATCATCTGCGATTATTCTTACTATGAGACCGACCAGGAAGGCAACACGACAGATTTCTACGATGCGACCGATAACTTTTATATCAGCTGGCCGGAGGGCATTGACGCATCCGCACTTACGGACGCAGATGTCACGATTACACTGTACAGCGCATACGGCGATGAATATGTGCTGACTCCGAATACCGGGCTGAAGACTGTTGAGGAAAACGGAGAGGAGATCGCGGATGGAGAGTACAGTGTATTTGCCGGCGAAAAGACGACTCAGATCGCTGTAAATATGGTTTACTGGTCTTACACACCGGTTTACACGACTATGAGCATTGTTGTAAATACGGAAAATGTAAGCGGATATGATACGGAAGTCAGTTATGAGACTGCGATCGGTTCTGTCTACACGTATATGGTGCAGACCGGAGGCGGCTATGACCGCACTGGAACTGTGACAATCCAGATGCTGTTCGGTATCGAAAACATCGACGAAATCGAATACTCGGATATCAGCGGCGAGACAAACGGATACTACTATGCATACGAGGAAGGCGAAGGAATGCAGAAAGAGGAGCTGGCCTATCTGATCGAGAACGAAGACGGTACTTACACAGTCACGGAAAACAAGGAAGAGGCAACGACGTATGACGAAGACAGGGCACCGGCTCTGATCGGAAATTATCTTTGCCAGACTGGCTATCCGGTGACGATTGAGTGCGAGTACAATGGTGAGACAGTCGAGTTCTCTAAGACCTATAGTGGAAACATTATGGTGCAGGTACCGGATCTGGAGACCACAAATCTTGTAGCTGCTGACGGATACGTGCTGTCTCAGTCGATGATGTGGGGCGAGCATATGAGATGGTCGTGGCTGTACTTCAATGGAGTGGGCTGGAAGGCTTCTGGAGAAGAATAAGTGATTTACCCTTTCGGTTAGATTCTGGAATCGCTGCTACAGGAGGCCTGGTGGCAGTGATTCCATAGTTAGAAGACAAGGAGGATAAGATGGGGAAGTATGTCGTAAAACGTCTGCTGGCACTGGTTGCAATCGTGTTCTGTGTCGCGGTGATTATTTTTACCATCATGTATTTTGTTCCCGGCGATCCGGCGCTGACGGTTCTTGGATCAACCTCAACCGTAGCGGAGCGTGAGGCTTACCGGGAGTCACTTGGATTAAACGATCCGTTTTTTGTACAGCTGGGTCGATTCTTGTATCAGACCTTTATAAAGTTTGATCTTGGTACATCCTATACATCCAAAGCACCAGTGTGGGATGAGTTTGCCTCCCGGCTGCCGCGAACTCTGCTGTTAGGTATGATTTGTCTTTTTGTAAATATTATTGTCGGCATTCCGCTTGGCGTTGTCTGTGCCCTGAAGCAGAACAAATGGGCCGACCATGTGATTTCTGTCCTGGCAATGATCGGTGTGGCGATTCCGGGATTCTGGCTGGCAATGTTACTGGTACAGCTGTTTTCACAGCAGCTGGGATGGCTCCCGGCGATGGGAATTGATTCCTGGAAATGCTGGATTATGCCAGTGATCGCCGGTTCGTTGGGTGGTATAGCCAATAACCTGCGTATGACGCGAAGCTCCGTACTGGAAGTCATACGAGCGGATCTGGTAACGACAGCCCGCGCAAAGGGGCTGGCCGAGTACAAAGTGACTTATAAGCATATCCTGCCGAATGCTCTGATTCCGATCCTGAATCAGCTGGGCGGACAGTTCGGTATGGTAATTTCCGGTACCGTTGTCATTGAAAGTGTCTTTTCATTTCCGGGTATTGGCACCTATATGCTGAGCGGCATCAGCAACCGGGATTATCCGGTCGTCCGGGGCTGCGTCCTGCTGCTGGCAATTTTCTCAGCCGCCGCTGTGTTGCTGGTAGACCTGGCATATGGATTTATTGATCCGAGAATTAAAGCACAATATGTAGCAGGAGGGAAAAAGCATGGGAAAAAGTAATGAATCTCAGGCGAAAGCCGGCGGCAGTACGCTGCGCAGGAAAAAACGCTCCAATATGTCTCTGATCATGCACCGCCTGGCAAAGAATAAAGTGGCAATGGTTTCACTGGGAGTATTGATTCTGCTCATTCTTGTGAGTATCGCGGCGCCTCTGATTGCTCCCTATGATCCCTATGCAATCGATCTTAGCGCAATGAAACAGGGACCGTCGAAGGCTCACATTTTTGGCACCGACAGTATGGGCCGCGATATTTTCTCCAGAATACTCTATGGAGGCCGATATTCGCTGGCATTGGGATTTATTGGCTCGATTTTTACTGCCTTTATTGGCACAGTATTTGGCACGATTATCGGCTATATTGGTGGCCGTGTGGATAATGTCTGCATGAGAATTTGTGACGTCTGGCAGGCAATCCCGGGACAGCTGCTCGCGATCGTAATCTCAGTAGCGCTGGGGTCTGGATTTTTTAATACGATCCTGGCCATGAGCATCGGCGGTATTCCAATGAGTATCCGTTCCACGCGTGCGATGTGTCTGAAAGAACGTGAGATGGAATATCTGGAGTCGGCGGTTTCCTACAACTGCTCAAAGGCAAAGATTATGTTTAAGCATATGCTGCCGAACATTATTTCTCCGACAATTGTCGGCACAACCATGTCGGTCGGCGGAACAATTATGGGCGCCGCTGGTCTGTCCTTTATCGGACTTGGCATTCAGGCGCCGACGCCGGAATGGGGCGCAATGCTCTCCGACGCAAGAAATATGGCGCTGCTTTACCCGTATATGATGATATTCCCGGGACTTATGATCGCGATTACAGTATTGGCTATCAACCTGTTTGGTGATGGGCTGCGTGACGCGATGGATCCCAAGCTGAAAAATTAGGAGGGCTTGAATATGTCAAACGAGACCTTTCTTGACGTAAAAGATTTAATTGTTGAATATTCTTCGGACGGCGATATCATTCATGCGGTCAACAAAGTGAGTTTTACGCTGAACCGGGGTGAAACTCTCGGTCTGGTAGGCGAGACCGGGGCAGGAAAAACGACGATTGCAAAAGCGATTATGCGGATTCTGTCAATGCCTCCCGCCATCATCAAAGGCGGTGAGATCCGTTTAAACGGCGAGGATATACTGAAAAAGCCGGAGAAAGAAATGCTGAAAATCAGGGGAAATAAAATCTCTATGATTTTCCAGGATCCGATGACAGCCTTGAATCCGATTATGAGTGTAGGAAATCAGATCACAGAGGTCGTATCTTTGCATAATCAGATCAGTAAGGCGGAGGCCATGGCCAGAACCATGGAGATGCTGGAGATGGTAGGCATTCCTGCGGAACGCTATGTGGAGTATCCGCATCAGTTCTCCGGCGGAATGAAGCAGAGAGTTGTCATAGCGATGGCGCTGGCCTGCAATCCGGAACTGCTGCTGGCGGATGAACCAACGACCGCGCTGGACGTGACAATCCAGGCGCAGGTGCTGGATATGATCAAAGAGCTGCGGGCAAAGCTGAACACGGCAATGCTTCTGATCACGCACGATCTGGGAGTTGTCGCGGAAACCTGTGAAAAGGTGGCTGTCGTTTATGCAGGAAACATTATAGAGAGCGGTACGAAAGAGGACATCTTTCTTCATGTGGCGCATCCGTATACGCAGGGACTGTTCGATTCGGTCCCAAAGCTGCATGAACAGACGGATCGCCTCAGCCCGATCGACGGCATGCCGCCTGACCCGACGAACCTCCCCAAAGGCTGCCCGTTTGCACCGAGGTGCAAATATGCCACTTCGGAATGCCGGCAGGGGGAGATTCCAAATATAGAGATCACACCTGGGCATTTTTGCCGGTGCCTGCGGGTAAAGGAGGCATGACAGATGAGTTCATTGATTGAAATCAAAAATCTGAAAAAATATTTTGATGTACCGGCCGGAACGAATCACGCGGTGGATGATATCACGATGACGATTCAGAAGGGCAAAACGATGGGAATCGTAGGCGAGTCAGGCTGTGGAAAATCAACACTTGGACGTACTGTGATCCGCCTTCACGAGCCGACGGATGGACAGATTCTGTTCAACGGAAGGGACATTACCTACGCAAAGGGCAAAGAACTGCGCAAAATCCGGGAAAAAATGCAGATCATCTTTCAGGATCCGTATGCTTCTCTGAATCCGCGTTATTCGATGGACGAGATTATTCGTGAACCGTTGAAAGAAAGCCACAGGTTCACAAGGCAGGAGATTGATGAGAGAGTCGATGAACTGATGGATCGCGTGGGGATTGAAGACCGTTTGCGTTATGCGTATCCGCATGAGCTGGATGGGGGACGGCGGCAGAGAGTGGGAATTGCAAGGGCGATTTCCCTGGATCCGGATTTCATTATGTGCGATGAGCCGGTGTCCGCTCTGGACGTCTCTATTCAGGCACAGATCCTGAATCTGATGATGGATCTGCAGGCTGAGAAAAATCTGACCTATATGTTTGTCACACATGATCTTTCTGTCGTGAAGCATATTTCAAATGATATCAGCGTTATGTACCTGGGACAGCTGGTAGAGACGAGCCCATCCCAGAAGCTGTTTGACCGGCCTCTTCACCCGTATACGAAAGCGCTGCTTTCAGCGATCCCATCGACAGATATCCTGCATCCGATGAAGCGGATTTTGCTGAAAGGCGAGATCACATCTCCGATCAATCCGGAGCCGGGCTGCCGCTTCGCGAAGCGCTGTCCGTATGCGACGGAAGCCTGCAAACAGCCGCAGGAGTTGAAAGAGATGGAGAAGGATCATTTTGTTTCCTGCTGCATGGCTGAGAAGATTAATTAGCGGGAACAATGATCTCAGAAAGAGGTGGATACAAATGATTGATTTTTCAAGTAAACATGAGGTATGGATCCGCAACAAAGACGGGTCACTCTCCCGCATGGATGAGCCTTATTATGAGACGGAACAGATTGCGCCGGGTACATGGAGGATTCTTTCGAGCGGAGATTTTTCCTATCTTCTGGAAGGGGATGAGGAAGCGCTGGCGATCGATTCGGGCTATGGAGCGGGCAACATCCGGGAATACATGCAGACCCTGACAGAAAAACCGGTCCGCTGCATTGCGAATACCCATCATCATTTTGACCACACGGCGAATAACTCGTACTTCGAACGCGCCTATATGTCGGAGCCATGTGTTCCCCTGGCGACGATCCCATTCCCGAGCTTTCAGGGGATGGACTTTCCAAGAGACTACCCGATCACTGCGGTCGAAGACGGCGGTATCATCCCGCTCAAGGGCCGGGAGCTTCAGGTTTTCTATATTCCGGATCATGCCGAGAGCAGCATGGTGCTGCTGGATCGGAAGGAACACCTGCTGTTTACCGGGGATGAGTTCATGCCAATGGGCAAACGCTTAAACGGCGGTTTGAAAAGCTGGCTGGAGAATCTGGAGAAAATAAACCGCGTTCGTTCGGAATTTACGATGCTCTATGGCGGAGCCTTTACGATGAAAGCAGAATTTTTTGACGCCTGTCTGGAATGCGCCCGTTACGCGATGGAGCATGACGACATCGTTACCTCGAATGGAGGGCCGAAGGGACCGCCGCCTGGCATGATGAAAGAGGATCCGAATGAGACCCGGACGATTTACGACCGGCAGATGCCGCATCCCGAGGATCGCGGCGGCAGCGAGCCGATGGCACCGGAGAACGTCCGCCGCATTGAATATGCCGGGACGAATCTAACCTATGATAACAGTAAAAAATATTTATAGCTGCGTAGCTGCGAAGGTACGGAACAGTCACAAATATCTATAATCAGAAAGGATAGCCGGGAAAATATGGTTTCCGGCTATCCGAGAATCAGGGGGTAATCATGGAATATCAGACAGAACAATCAGAACGACTTGCCTGGCCATACCCGGTTCACTATGGAACAGTCAATCAGGTGCAGGTCGATGTCCTGGTCGTTGGGGGCGGCCTGGCAGGCGGCTGCGCAGGCCTTGCCGCGCTGCGCCGCGGACAGAGTGTGGCGGTGGCGGATAAAGCGCCGATCAAACGCAGCGGCTGCGGCGGCGCGGGGATGGATCATTGGAATAATGTCCTGGATACAGAGAAGACCCCTATGACGCCGGAGGAAAATCTGGAAAGGGGAAATGTCCGGGGCAGGCAGGGGCATCGGGATTACATAGCGGTAAAGGGCACCTGGGATGCCCTGATGGAAATGGAAAAGCTGGGACTTCCGATTCGTGATAAAGACGGAGATTTTGAAGGGGCGGCGACTCTGGATAAAGAGACAAAGCTGCTAAAGGCCTATGACTATCAGGATCTGATCGCGGTGAAGCTGCGCGGTGGCCAGTACCTGAAACCGGTGATCTACGAAGGCTTATTGCGGGAAGGCGCCACGCTGTATGAGCGAGTGATGGTGACCGGACTCCTGACGGAAGGAGGAAAGCAAGGCGCCCGCGTAATCGGTGCGGCCGGGTTTTCCATGGAGACGGGGGAGTTTTACGAATTCCATACGAAGAGCGTAGTCATTGCGAGTGGCTACGCCTGTACCATCTGGACGTACAGCACAGAGATTACAGGGAACAGCTATCGGTGGGATCCGAATGATATCGGAGACGGACTTGCGATGGCCTGGAAGGCAGGCGCAAAGGTCTTTGGCATGGAAAAAGCGGGAACGACCAGCGGCACGCATCCGTTTGCATGGCCGCGTTTTGGTGTGGGCAACCCGCATAATACCTGGTATCCCTGCACGATTGTAGATAACAATGGCAAAGAAATCCCTTGGGAGGATATTCATGGAGAACGGCTGAAGGATGTGTATGCGCGGAACTATCCGGTTGAAGGACAGCCCTACTGCGGTTCTACGATCAGCGATGTCTGGAAGGGCGCGGCGCTGCCCGGCCTGATTCATGACCTGCCGGAGCGTATCCGCAGCGGCGAATATGAGCTGCCGCTGTGGGCGGATCTGTCTGGCATGCCGGAGGAAGAGCGCTATTCTATTTGGGGGCTTATGATCGGAAACGAGGGAAAAAGCCGGTATACCATTTATGACCTGTATACCCGTGAAGGGTTCAACCCGGATGAGGATATGCTGATGTGCCCGATCATGCTTCCGGAATCTTACCAGAAATCCAAGGGATGGTTCCACGGAGAGCCGGACGTTGTGAAGCCCTGGCGGGCAGAGAGCGGCGGCGCGCAGGGAGAACTGGCGGTTGACTGGAACCTGATGACAAGCCTGGACGGCCTGTTTGTGGCGGGAGCTTCGAGCGGACTGGAAGGAAGCTCTTACGCGTGCTCTTCCGGATTTTACGCAGGCAATCGGGCCGCAGAGTTTGCGCAGACGGCAGAAGAGGCACAGCCGGATCCGGAGCAGGTGGAAGCGGAATACGAGAGGATCTATGCGCCGGTGAAAAGAACTGGTACACCGGAGGCCTATGTCAGCTGGAAAGAACTGTGGGGCGGTTCTGCGAGAGTGATGCAGCAGTGCTGCGGAGACTTCAAGACCGTTCCGGTGCTTGAGCATGGCCTGAAATGGCTGGACAGTATCAAAAAGAATGAAATGCAGCGCACCTATGCCCGCAATCCGCACGAGCTGGCCCGGGTGATTGAGGATGAAAGCCGTATTACAATTTCCGAAATGTTTCTTCAGGCCTGTATTGTCAAGGCGGAAGCGGAAAAAAGCGATCTGCCGGACGGAACCTATCTGTTCAACCAGCTGATTGACGATCGCCTGGTGACCACGTATGAGGAGCCAGAATACTGGCTGAAAGCACCGTATCAGGATTCTTACCTTAAAAATTACAGGGACTGTCGGAGGAAGGAGGAAGCTGCAGATGCAGGAATGGGAGAAAAATGAGGCCTTTATTGCCCCCAACCCAACGGGGCCGACGGAGGCGGTCAGCATTAATACTGAAATCTGTGCGGCCTGCAATGCCTGTGCCAATATCTGCAGGACGCAGACCATCATGCCGAATCCGGAGCCGGGGAAGCCGCCTGTAGTTGTTTTCCCGGATGAATGCTGGTACTGCGGCAGTTGTGTAGAAGCCTGCCGCACAGGCGCGCTGGAAATGCACTTACCGATCAACCAGCGTATCTTTTTTAAACGGAAAAAGACCGGCGAAGTGTTCCGGATCGGACAGGCGGACGCGCCGGAAAAGACCTTTTTTAAAGAGCCGTTTGGCTGGCTTAAGGAGGGGTGAATATGGATCAGACGAGGGTTTTGGCTTTATTGGAAGAAGAGTATGAGCGATACGGAGAGCTGACCTGCGACAGACTGGAAACGCTGGCGCGTGAACATGATCTTTCTTTTACCCGGCTTGCGGGAACAGCCTCTTTCTATGCCAGATTTAATGAAAAAAAGATGGGGGAGGTATCGGACTGTAAGCTGCCCGAATCGCCCTTTCCGGGAGAAGTGAGACGAATTCTTTCACAGCCGTCTGATTATGCGGGGCTCAGAGCTGCTCTGGGGATGACACCGGATAAAATACTGGATGAATTAATGGCTTCCGGCCTGCGCGGGCGGGGCGGAGCCGGGTTTCCCACCGGATTAAAATGGAAGACGACAAAGGACTGCACTTCACGCATGAAGTATGTTGTAATTAACGCCGATGAGGGTGAGCCGGATACTGCAAAGGATGGTGTCATTCTGCGGCATATTCCCCATGCGGTGCTTGAGGGAATGTTGATTTGCGGTCTTTGCGTAGGCGCCTCAAAGGGATATGTTTACATCCGGGCGGAATATCCGGAGGAAAAAGAACTTCTGGAGCAGGAGATCGCGCGGGTCAGGAAAGCCGGTTTCCTGGGCGAACAGATCTGCGGCACGGAATTTTCATTTGACATCGAAATTGTGGTGGGCGCAGGCTCTTATGTCTGCGGGGAAGAGACTGCCCTTCTTTCCTCCCTGGAAGGGCAGCGGGGAGAACCGCGTCTGAAACCTCCGTTTCCGGGTGTAGCGGGTCTTTTCCAGATGCCGACTGTGGTAAATAACACAGAAACCATCGCAAATGTACCCTTAGTACTGCGCCTGGGGGCGAAGGCTTACCGGGAATATGGCACGGAGAAAAATCCGGGGACGAAATTATTCACGGTCTGCGGAGAGGTGGAAAATCCGGGCGTTTATGAATTCCCGTTGGGTACACCGGTTACACAGGTGCTGGATACCGTGGGCTGGAAGAAAACGAATGTGAAAATGGCGCAGATTGGCGGCGGAGCTTCCGGATGCCTGCTGCTGCCGGAGACATTGGAGAGAGCAACTCTGGATATAGAGGGGATGGCCGCGGCAGGAGGAAGCCTTGGCACAGGCAGCATCCGCCTCTGGGATCGGCAGACGGATATTGTGGAGCTCTGCCGGAACGTAGCACTCTTTTTCCGGGACGAATCCTGCGGAAAATGTACGCCCTGTCGGTATGGAACCGGGAAAATCGCGGAAATACTGATGAAAGCGCCCTTTTATGCGGCCCGGCGGCAGGACAAGGCGTCTGCGCGGGTTTGTTCCTCAAAGACGGAATCGGAAAAGATGGATATTGATGAGCTGTATGCCCTGGCCGCATATATGACAGACAATTCCCGTTGCGCGTTTGGCCAGTCTGCCTGCACTGTACTCCTGGCAGCGCTGCGGCTGTTCCCGGAAGAGTTTGAAGATTATGCCAAATCAAAGGAGGTGTCCGCAAATGGCTGAGGTAACATTGACGATCAACGGCCAGAAGATCAAAGCTGAGGATAAGGATACCATTCTGACGGCGGCCGCGAAGAACGGGATATACATACCGAGCCTGTGTTTCTTAAAGGATTGCAATCAGGCTGCCGCATGCCGGATCTGTGTGGTGGAAGTGGCCGGTATGCGGGGACTGGTGCCGAGCTGTGTGACAAAGGTTCGGGAAGGCATGGAAGTACAGACAGAAAACGAACGGATCAAAAAGGCCAGAAGGATCACTCTGGATATGGTATGCCGGCATCACCGGATGATCTGCGATCGGTGTGAACGCTATTCGGACTGTGAGCTTCACGCGCTCTGTGTGAGATACGGGGTCAATGAGCGGGATTATAATCCCTATGTGATGGACCCGGATAAGGATAAAAGTTCACCGTACCTGATTCGGGATACCTCTAAATGCATTCTGTGCCAGCGCTGTGTCTCTGTCTGCCGCGAGCAGGGAATGGACATAATCAGCGTGCTTGGAAGAGGGCGTGAGAAAAGAATTGCGCCGCCGATTTCCCTTGCGGCCACCGACTGCGTGGGCTGCGGCCAGTGCGTGCGGTCCTGTCCGACCGGCGCCCTTACCATCTGCGATGACACGGAAATGATTCGGAACCGGATTCGTCAGAAGAAACCGGACGAGGCAGTGATTGCCGTGCTGATGCCCGCTGTGGGAAAAACGATTGGGAAGCTGTTTTACGAGAAAGACGAACAGGATCATACCGGCAAAGTGGTCGCCCTGTTGAGGAAGCTTGGATTTGATCGTGTATACAGCGGGGAACTCTGTCAGAACATTTACCTGGAAGCGGAAAAACGGGAGCTGGCGCGCAGAAAAGCAGAGAACGGCACGCTGCCCATGGTTTCGCAGGCATGTCCCGGCGTGGAGCATTTGATTCGCCGACAATATCCGGAGCTGGAGAAGCATCTTTCCGGAATCGGCACATTACAGCAATACAGTACCCGTCTGGCTCGCACGGCATACGCCGAAGAGAGCGGACTTTCCGGGGAGAAGATTATGGTAGTCTGTGTCAATTCCTGCACAGCGGCTAAAACATTGCCTGCAGAAAAGACCGTTGATGAAACAATGCAGCAGACCAGTGGGAGCGCGCAAATGCGAACCGTGAATGGTGAGTCGGCGGCAGATCAGATGTATCGAAACCTGACTACATACGAGCTCGCGGCCATGTTCCGGCGGGCCTGTGTGAGCCGGTTCACAGCGAGAAAGGTCTGGGAAGAGCAGCTGCATCCGGACGACTTTGACCCACTCCTGACTGAGAAAACAATTCTTGCGGAGAATCCACAACTTTCTGGTATGTCCGTTGGTGAGAGCCGTGAATCGGGTGAGGAAAGCTGCACGGCAGAGATAACAGGACTCGCAAATGTAAAAGACGTGTTAGAAAAAATCGTCATCGCAGACACACAATCTGCAAACGATACTGCTGGGGGAGAGTCGGAGGATTGCATTCGGGGGTATGCCTGCCCCGGCGGATGTATCTATGGAGGCGGTGCCCCGAGACGGACAAGTGTGGATACTGTGCAGAACGTGTGAAGTATATGGAGCAGGGGATGTAAAAAATGACAGGAAACGTAAAAACGAAAAACGGGATTGTGAGTGGAAAACCCGGATACATGACAGATTGTACGGTATTCCTTGGAATACCGTACGCAAAACCGCCGATAGGGGAGCTCCGCTATCAGGCACCGCAAAAGGCTGAGAACTGGGAAGGGATAAAAGAATGCGTTTCTTTTCCAGCGGCCTGCATCCAGCCGAAGCAGGATAAAGATTTTTTAATCTCTCAGGGTCCAATTCCCCGCAGCTCTGCTGCGTAACAAACTTTTCCA
>JAJPXX010000084.1 GCA_021205225.1 Lachnospiraceae bacterium | reverse complement strand
GGGAATCCTTGGGGCAAGAATCGGTGGAGTTTTGATTACTATTCTTGGTTTCATTATAAGACATGGCATATAAAATGCTGGGAACTTCCAGTTTATCGGTAAGCTAAAGTGATATGGATAGTGGCATATAAAGGGAATAAAAAGGCACAGGAGTAAACGGGAAATAAGATGGATAAAAAGAAGCGGTGTTACATTTACACGCGCGTGTCCACGGAGATGCAGACGGAAGGCTTCTCCCTTGACGCGCAGCGTGATAAAATCCTTGGATACGCGCAGTATCAGGATATACAGGTTATTGAAGAGTTTTGCGATATGTAGACCGAGAAATTGATACAAGGGTATGAAAAATTAAAAAGTGCCGTTTTGCGGTGACTAAATGCCTTGCGGTGACTATATAAATATAGAAAAAACACCTCGTGCCGGAGTGATAGTCTGCTCCGCGCGAGGTGTCGTTTTATTTTGTCAGGCTTTGATTTCCATGCCGTTTTTGAAGCTCACCCGGACATCGTCCTCGCCGTAGACTGTTATGAAATCCACCAGCCCGCACCAGGCATTTTGTTCAAATTCGGTGACTGCGGTTTCCTGCCCTGAGAGGGTATCCAGAAATTCTTCGATTGATGCCCGTCTGGTCTGTTTGTCATTTATCTGTTCGTTGATGGTTTCCAGCTTTGTTTTGGTTTCTTCATACCGAGCGGTCAGGGCATCGTAGCGGTTTTGATATTCTCTCTGGTCGAGAGCAATGTGGGCATTCTCGTAAATGATTTTCTGTACAGCATCGGCAAGCATCTGAACATCCTGCAGGAGCTTGTCCCGTTCTGTTTCCAGCGTCGAAGTGTCAAAGGTCGGCATCAGGGATTCCGTTACATCAGAGATAACATCATCCTTCTGGGCAACCAGCGTATTCAAAGCCGAAATGAAATAATCTTTTACATTCTCATCCGTCAGGTATGGGGTTGGGCATTTTTCATCGCCATCAAATTTGTGATTGCACTGCCATATGGTTTTACGGTATTTGCTGTTGGAGTGCCATATTTTCGAACCATACCAACTGCCGCAATGACCGCATTTTATCCTGCCTGAGAAGAGGTGCGTTCCGCTGTGCCTGCCGTTTTTGCTGCGCCTTTCCATTTCAAGCTGTACCATTTCGTGAACCTTCGGCGAGATGATAGCGGGGTGGTTGCCTTCTACATAATACTGGGGAACTTCGCCCTCGTTGACTTTCTTTTTCTTGGTGAGAAAATCTGTCGTGAACACCTTCTGGAGAAGAGCGTCGCCTTTGTATTTTTCATTTGTGAGTATGCTTTTTACAACGGTATCTCCCCATTTCGGCTTGCCGCCGGGAGAGGGGATGCCCTCGCTGGTCAGCTGCTTTGCAATGAGGTAGGGCGTCATGCCCTCAAGGAACATAGCGTAAATCCTGCGGACGGTGACCGCCTCTTCTTCATTAATTACAAGATTCCCGTCCGGCCCTCTGTCGTAGCCGAGGAACCGTTTGAAAGGCACACTCACCTTACCGTCCGCAAAGCGTTTTCTCTGTCCCCATGTGCAGTTCTCTGAAATGGAGCGTGACTCCTCCTGCGCCAGCGAGGACATGATGGTAAGAAGCAGCTCGCCCTTGCCGTCAAAGGTCCAGATGTTCTCTTTTTCAAAATAGCATTCGACACCATGTTCCTTCAGCTTTCGGATGGTTGTGAGAGAATCGACCGTGTTCCTTGCGAACCTGCTCACCGATTTTGTTACGATGAGATCGATTTTCCCGGCAAGGGCGTCGGCGACCATTGTTCTGAAACCATCGCGCTTTGATGTGTTACAACCAGTTACACCTTCGTCCGCGTACACGAAAACGAACTCCCAGTCATCGCGGCCCTTAATGTAGTTGGTGTAGTAATCCACCTGCGCCTCGTAGCTGGAGAGCTGTTCCTCGTGGTCAGTGCTGACACGGGCATAAGCGGCCACCCTGCGTTTCTTTACGGCATTGATGGGCGCTGCAGTGTACCTTCCTATCGTTGCCGGAATTGTAATTACCTTTCCCATAGCCGTCTCCTCCCGTCATAAAATGTAAATTCCATGCTGCCGTTTTCTTCGACGGTAATCCATTTAATCTGATGGTCAAACTCCGATGCGTCAAATTCATCAAGCTCCATCACATAAGCAGCCACCTGCCGGATTTCGTTATCCGCTATGTTTTTTGTTTTGCATTTGACTCTGGCCTTGTTTTTTCCCGAGCAGTGCCAGTAAACGTATTTTTCATAGTGGACACTTCTCCTAAAAAGATTTCCACAGGCAGCGCAGCGAATCTTCCCGGTAAACTCATCCGTAGATGTTGAAATGTGCCTATTGCCCCGCAGCTTCAAAGCTTTGAATGTGCGAAGAGTACCATCTTTTAAATGGAAATCGACGCTGCCGGTTTTCTGAATCACAATCCGATCTACCGTTTCATTAAAACACTCCTCATCAAACCGCTCAGTCTCCATGACCCTGCAGAAGATGTCTTTAAGCTCCGCATCCGGATAATTTACGCTGTCACAGGTAACTCCATGGCGGCTTTTCGCTCTGCAATACCAGTAAAGATGATGGTCTTTTGTATCGCTCTTTGCGCGGCCAAATCGACAGCCGCAAGCCCCGCAGAAGATTTTTCTATCAAAGCAGTGCTCCGGAGGCTTCTTTTCCTTGACAATTTTTGGTGGTTTAGGTGGACGTATCCAGGTCTTTGTTTCGCCTCGGGTGAGCTTAAAAACAATGTCGCCGTTTTCGTTTACAGTCATATCCCTGACCTGTTCTTCAAATACATTCTCATCGAATGCCTCCAGTCCAAGGACTAAAGTAGATATCTCCTTTAGTTTCTTTTCCGGGTAGCTTACACTTAGACAGGTAACTCCGCCTTCTTTTTTTGCCCGGCACAGCCATCTCGGATAGGCTTTTCCCTTTACTATGTTTGGATTTCTGGAAAAGCTTCTGCCGCAGACGCCGCACTTGATTTTCCCTGTAAAGCAATAGGTCGGGTTCAGCAGAGATTCCCGTCTTGCGATTTCTTCCTGTACCTTTGCCCAGGTCTCGCGGTCGATTATCGCCTCGTGGGTGTCGGGCATATAGTACTTCGGAAATTCGCCTTTATTTTTTACCTTGTTCTTCGTGATGGGATCTGCCATGTAGCTTTTTTGGCGCAGGGTATCCCCGGCGTAGACCTCGTTGCGCAGCATGATGGCTATCCATGCCTCCTGGAACAGGCAGCCGTTAATCGTTCTCCATCCTCTGGCGTTTAAGTCGTCGCAGATGTCTCGCAGAGAAATTCTCTCGAGGTAAAGCTCCACAATCCTGCGGACGATGACCGCCTCTTCCGGAATGATGATGTATTTCCGCTGTTCCTCATCGTAACGGTAGCCAAGGATGTGCTTATTGGCCGTGCCGATTTCGCCGGATTCAAAGCGCTTCCTGATGCCCCATTTGCAATTATCTGAAATGGAGCGGCTTTCTTCCTGGGCAAAGGATGCAAGCAGAGAGAGCATTAGCTCGCCGTCCTCGGACATCGAATTGATGTGCTCTTTTCAAACCTGACCTCAATGCCCAGCTCTTTTAAGTGCCGTACCGTTTCCAGAAGGTCAACCGTATTCCTTGCAAAGCGGGAGATGGATTTCGTGAGAACGATGTTGATTTTTCCGTCCTCGCAGTCCTTAAGCATCCGCATGAACTCAGGGCGTCCATCTGCGGATGTACCGCTTATTCCGTAATCCGCATATACGCCCGCATACTCCCACTCAGGATTCTTCTGGATCAGGCCGCTGTAATAGCTCACCTGTGCTGAAAGCGAATGCGCCAGCCGCTCGGTGTCCTTGGAAACACGGGCGTATGCGGCGACCTTTTTGCGGACAGGCAGCACCGGGATGACCGGCTCTATTTTGCTGATTTTACGCATAAAATCACTCCTTCCCGCTACTATATATCACTCTAAACTCGCCGGTTATCAAGTCATTTTCGGAGAATAATGTCCCCAAAGACGGCGCGTATTTTTCAAGCAGCCTTGTATCAATTTCAGCATATTCCTCGGCGGTCAGAAGCCCCTGCCTAAACAATCCTTTCACAACGGATATGGCGGACTGGTAGCGAAGCTCTGCGCTAAATTCATTCTCATTCATCATAGCCACCGCCTTTGTATCGGTCACGGATATAGCATTCGTGGCAGCAGTATTTCCGATGGGAATTGCCGTATGCACTAAATGCCTTTCCACATCCCGCGCATACATAGCTGTAATTCGCCTTGCAATTCACGGCTTCCGGGTGGCTGTTCCACCACGCTGTGCGGCATGCAGGAGAGCAGAATTTTATATGCTTTCTCCCCGGTATCTGAACGATTGGGTTTCCGCATTGCAGGCAGAGGTCTGAGGGAACATCCACACGGCTGTTTTTAGCTTTGCAGCCCGTCAGCCCGTTCTTTCGACAAAATGCAACAACGGCGTTTTTTGTAAGTCCTGTTGACTTGGCGATGGTGGCATAACCGTATCCCTGGCCGCGCAGACTTTTCACTCGGTTTTCCTGTTCGATTGTCATACCAAAGCACCTCCTCAACATACGGACATTTTGGGTGCCGTTTGATGGGGTGGTGGGGTGAAAAAATAATGCCTGTCAGGAAAATTAATTCCCGGCAGGCATCATTCATGGTTAGTTTATTACATTTTCACCAGGTACACTCCGCAGCAGAAGCAGGAGTGAAGGTTTGCGTGCGTTGTGTATATTAATCGCTCCAAGGGACAAGGATTAAGGTCTTTCGGGCAGAAAAAGAGCCTCACCGAAGTGAAGCTCTTTTTTGTAAAATATTTAATCCTTAAGGAAAAGCTTAAAAGAATTAAGCGTTAACCTTCTTCGAAATTACAACACCTGCTGTTGCAAGCATTGCGATAACAGCGAACACTACGATGCCAGCATCGCCTGTGGTCGGCTCATCATCTGTCGAATCAGCGTCATCCTCAGTTGCTGTGGTAGTTGTGTCATCTTCCTCAGTTGTCGTTGTTGTGTCATCTTCCTCAGTTGTTGTGGTTGTGGTAGCGTTCAACGAAGCTGTTGACAATGTAACTGTTGCTGTTGCATATGCACAAGCTGCTTCCTCATCGCTGTCGCCCCAGCCAAGAGCGATAACTTCGATTGTCCACTCATCGCCTTCGATATCAACTGTGATGTCTGTTCCGTTGTCTGTATCAAGAACATACCAGTAGTCTGTATCACTTGATGAAAGAACGATTTCATTCTCAGAGTCTACAGTAATGTCCCAGCTTACGGAAGAACCAACAACAGCATAATATGTTGTAACGCCGTCAACGGTAACTGCAACCTTAAGTGCGCAATAATCATTCCAATATGCTGCATAACTCTCATCGTTGTAGTTCAAAGCATCAATATGAATTGTTGCTGACTTATAATCCTCTGTGTAATCAGCGGAATCTACAACGTAAGGTGTGTCATAGGATACGCCCTCTGCGGTGAGGGATTCTGTAACAACTGCCTCTAAGACATTTCCGCTTGCATCAAGCAGAGAAATAGAAGCGACTTCCATATCGTTGCCCCACCAAGCACAAATGGCAATCTGTGCCCAATATCCATCTTCACCCGATACATCCGCATCATCAAACATTGCTGTGTCATGAAGATCTATAAGAGTGACCCCATCAGATTCGATTTGATCATCATGTGATTCGCTATTTCCACAACCATTACACCAAGAATACTGAGCCCAACCACTGGTTCTGTTGTAGGCAATTCCTCCACCGGCACCATTAGCTATCGCAGTGGCCGACTCATCGGTAAATACAAATTGCAGTCCATAGACTTCAGATGCTGATACACCATCTGGAAGTATATCTGCCAAATTAATATACAACCAGCCACTTGTATCGTCTGCAGAAGTTGCATCGCCATACGTTACATCTGTTGCGCATGCTACACCCATTACCATAGTAAGCACAAAAGCGCATACTACGGCCTTTAAAA
>JAJPXX010000172.1 GCA_021205225.1 Lachnospiraceae bacterium | reverse complement strand
CACTATAGTTAAAGTTATATTCTACACGGAACCCAGCCGTAATCTCAAGCTCATCAGCTGCTACAACTGGGAATGCAGAACTAAGAAGAGCTGTGGATTCCTGAGAATCCAAACCCAGAGACGTAGCATCTTCCTCACTGCCAGGTTCGCCGTCTGTTTCCTCAACCGGAGCTTCTTCTGTCTCTTCCGGAACTTCAGCTTCTGAGTTTTCCTGTGGTTCCGTCAGCTCGCCGGTAGAAGCATCCGCTTCTCCATCTGTACCCGCTTCAATTGCAGCTGTTTCTTCTTCTGTCTCTGTTTCTACCGCAGCTGTTTCTTCTTCTATCTCTGTTTCTACCGCAGTTGTTTCTTCTTCCGTCTCTACTTCTGCCGCAACTGTTTCCACTTCCATCTCCGTTGCATACGTAATAGTCGGTATGGTGGAAAAGATTAACAGCATGGATAAAAGCAATGCCCAAAATTTTTTCTTCATTTTCTCATATTTCCTTTCTGACAAGATTCATGACTGGCGCATTGCCTGCATGTTTATTTTGTTTGCCCACTGCCGTTTTTCCTGCCTGCATACCCCGATCAGAGCATGGGGAGCGATCTGCCTGTAAAACCGGCACTCCCCACAGGTATTAAACCGCTCCGGTTTGTCCCATTCGCCAAAAGGGCACGCTTCTTCTACCGTATGCGTGATGGGGCAGCCGTTTTTTGTCCACACCGGGTTCTCATTAAAATTCCGGTATTCTTCGATGTACATTTCTGCAAGCTCATCGTAGTACATCGGAATGTCAAATACCGCACCTTCGAATTCATAATGCCGCGATTTCGTTTCCATCCGCACCTCCTTCTTGCCTGCAGTGAGAAACCATCTCCCATCTGAGGCCTGTTTCTTTCCATGCATAAAAAATCTGGTCGGAAGTATGCCGCTCTGGATTCTTCTGTATTTGTGCAAATACTACCAAAGCTATACCACCGTCATACTCTTCTGAATCCACAACGGCTCTACTATGGAAATGCCGTCGGTATATTCCTCCGAATTCATTGACAACGCAAAAAGGCGCATCCCATCCATGGAAAACCCATGGGCGAAATACGCCTTGAATAAACGCTCCATTCTTTTGGAAGTAACAAAAACGGACAGACTTATCCTGTCTGTCTGTCTGTCTGTCTGTCTGTCTGTCTGTAAAGATTATGGCACCATATTTCATTTCGTCAACCTCTTTCATAACAGATTTTAAAAAATCTCTTCTACGGTTTGCACCGGCATCCTCCGCAGACTTGCCGTCATGCCGCCTACTGCAACGATTTCCATGTACAGATAGTATAGCATATCCTTTTTCTTTTGAGCCTACCCATTTTCGCAAAAAAATGGGTAGGTGAACGGGTGTTCTGTTATAACGGATAGATCCACGGAAATTAATCTCATGATACTGCCTGTATTTTCAAAATCTATTCTTTTATATTTTTTGCATATCCCTATCCATCAATTCTTTAACCTTATCCTCAAAGGATTTGGGGCTGTTTTGATTATAGTGCATTCCCACAACATATGTAGTCCCTCCAATCCGCATTTTAAAGCTCCGATCCGGCGAACACTCCGCCGCTGTCGATTCTGTCTCTAGCTTCAGGTTTAAGAGTTCTTGTTCTTCACTCATATTTTTCACACTCCTGTCGGCTAATGCCTTTTATTTTTGTTATATTTGAAGTTGCAATTCCTACTGTTTTTTGCTTCATCTGGACTTTCCTCGTTTTATCTGCCGTGCATCCGGCTCCCGGTTCGATTGCGGTCCTTTCTCTGTTTTTTCCTTCTGTGCTTCTCTTTCTGCTATCTTTATCCGGGCCTTTTCTTCCAAAGCATCCCAGTCAATTCCATCCTGTCCATATGCGGTGTGACCAGTTTTTTCATTCCCGGCATCTTCTCTTGTTTCAAGCATATGAATTTCGTGATTGTGGCGCAGCACATCCGCAAACGCAAGATTATGCTGCCGTTCTCCGCATGAAGCAGAAAGCTTCTCACATTCTCTTTCTAATTCCCGGAGATCTGTCTTCCACTGCCCAGGCGTGATTCTTTCTCCAGGTTCTAAAAGCTTTTCAATCCGCTGCCGTATAACTGCCTCCTGTTCCAGATCAGCACTGTGCGAACGCGCATATAAAGTTCCCTTCAAACCGCTCCGGCGCTCCGCTTCGCGCCGGATTTCCCAATATGGGGAATAAACGTCATAGATTTCCAACAGTTTTTGCAGCCGGTTTCGTTTTCCTCTTTTCTGGCTTAACTGTTTTTCTTCCTGCTCAAGTTCTTGTTCCTCGTGAGTTGAAAATGCGTCGAGTGCGTCAAAGCTGTCGATCTGGTGCCTTTCTGCAAATTTTTTTACGCTGCCGGCGTCCATAAGCACTTCCCGGTCTGTTGCTTTCCGAAAATAGCCGCACCCAACAAGCGGAGTATGCAGCTTCCCGTTTGTCCGTAAAATCTGGTCAATCATCTCCACCACTTCGTTCACATTCTCCTGCATATGTTCAACCGGTTTTGATGTTTCTGGCAGAGGTTGTTCTTCCGGTGCCTGCTGTGAGAGCTGAAACGCATCCGCATATGCCCGACCCGCTTCCGCCAAACGGCGGTTGCTCTCGATAATCGCTCGGTTGACATCTCCCTTCTCTGTCTGAATACCCTGGCGCTCTAACGCGCTGGCGATCGGCCCCAGGTGAACGGTCGGCTGCTGTTCCATGCCAAGTTCTTTGAATGAACGGTGTTCCCACTGTTCTTCTATCCCGAGCTGTTCATTAATGTTATTGATCGTATCCACCAGATTTTTCCGCCATTTTTTCGCATTGTCCCTGTTATTCCAGTCGTTGACATTCACCGCGCGGCTTTTATAACCCCTGCCGGATTTATTCCTGATCCGGTTTCCTTTCTTATCCAGAATGTATTCCTTCCGCTGCTTCGCACCCCATTTCCCATTCCGGTCAATGGGGCGGAGCGTCAGCATCAAATGGAAATGTAGATTCCTTTGTCCCTGCGGGTTCACAGAATCGTGAATTGCCCAGTCCGCGCACATCCCCTTGGAAACGAAATTTTTATGTACATATTCCCTGACAATACTTTCTGCCAATTCATAGCTCCACCAGTTCGGCAGCGCTGCTTTCATCGTCCGCGCAAGCTGTGCATTCTTCTGTTTTTCATTCATCTCAACGGAATTCCAGAGTGCAGCCCTGTCCTCCCACTCTTTCGGTGCACCATATGCAAGACATATCTCGCTGTGTACCAGGTCTTCATGATATTTCGGGCGGTACGTTTTTCCATCGTATTCACTCTTAATCTCCGTCCGGCTGATGTACGACGCCTGGTCAATCGCGGACTGTCCCTTGCTCCGCTGCACAATGCCAAATCTTGTGCTGGCATATTTTGTAGTTTTTTCGCCTTTCCCCATAATTAACATCTCCGTAACATTTCCCCGCGTCCACCAATTTTTCACAGGTCACCGAAAAAGTATCGCCGGCTTCACGGTTTCCACCCCGCTTGCGGGGTGCGCACAGATAGACCACGCTCCGCATGGTCCTGTGCGCCCTACGGGGTTTGGCCGCGCGTGAAACGCTGCGTCCAACAGGGAAAACGTAGTTTCCCCTACGACCGCTGCGCGGCCTACCTCTTCCTTCAAATCCGCGTGCGGCATTATGACATTCCCGACTGTTTGACACTGCGAAACGGCTTCGCTTTTTCTTGCCAAAACAGCCATGACACCTCCGCTCATCAGGTCTGCCGGATATCCTGATTATTCACCCGCTGCAAAGCCCTGCGACAGTCCACACTGTTCAAAGCCGCAGACAGAATCACGTTCAGTTCCTGCTCGTTATACTGGTAGCACTCAGGGAAATATTTCACGATAATGCCGCCCATCAGGTACTTATGATGATTCTCTTCTTTCCGGCGTTTCGCATTCGCCTTTTTCCGTTCTTCCTCATATCTGGCTTTCGCCTGTTCCAGATTTCTCTGCGCCCGTTCCAGCGCAGGAGTTGTTTCTGAATATTCTTTCATGGTACATTCGCTCCTTTTTAACATTCTCAGCAATCGGGCAGGCTAATTTTCTTCCGCCGGCCGCACAACCTGCATCTGGCGTCAGCCGATGCCATTCCGTGTGCGAACCTGCGCATGAAAAAACAGCCTGCGAAAAATCCGTGGCTGTTCCTCCCGCTATCTGTCATTCAGTTTTTATTCTATCAAACCCGGCTTGCCGAATCCGATTTTTTATTTAAGTTGAATTCTCTCATTCGCCGGCTTTTTCTTGCTCTGTCCTCTGCTGTCTCCATTCTTGGCTTCCGTAAAGTAATCAGGTTCTTGGGACAAACAAATGTCATAGAGTAATCCGTCTGCTCGATCATTCTGTAGCAATCCGGATAATTTTTTCTGAGCATTTCCAGTTTCTTCATCATCTGCGGACTCGCAGTGTAAATCCTCGCTTCATCCGAATCATTATCGAACAGGATAACCGTCTCCTGTTCTCCTCTTGTCAGTTGCATCAATCCTCACATCCTTCCGCTGTTAATCTCCGGTTGTCATTCTAAATCCGGCGGTGCCCTTTCTTTGGTATTCATATCGCACCTCTTTTCCTGCTAACTGCTCTTTTCTTCACCAAACAGTGTTTTTAAACGTTCCATTTTTTCCTGTGCGGTTGCCTTCCTGAAGTTCTCGCCGGTAAAGGAAACCGGGGCGCACATGGTAAGCAGCCGGTCATAAATCCGTTCGTGCGGGGTATCCTCCGGATGCTTCAATTCCTCAAGCGTAAGATTTGTTGTAACGATTAGGGGCTTTCCGCTCCGATACCTCCCATCAATCACGTTGTAAACCTGTTCCAATCCATACTCCGTGCCACGCTCCATGCCGAAATCATCCAGAATCAGCAACGGGTAGCTACAAAGCCGGTGAATATATTCATTCTTGTCTTTTGTCCCGGAAGAAAGGTCGTTCAGTATCAGCGCAAAATTCGTCATTCGTACCGGGATTTCTCGTTCCATGAGCGCATTTGCGATGCAGCCGGCGAAGAAACTTTTTCCGGTTCCTACCTTTCCCCACAGAAGCAAGCCGATATTTCCCTGCTGCATCTCTTCCCAATGGTCTACGTATGCGCGCGCGCGATGCATCTGCCGGCATTTCCCGCTGTCTTTGGCAAATGTCCATTCCATCATAGCCGCATCCGTAAAGCCATCCTCTTTCAGCCGTTCCACCCGCCGGCGCCGGTTCCTGGCTTCCTCGGCAGCTTCCTGTTCTTCACGCGCCGCCCTCTGGCAGTCACATTCCCTGGGGTGACGGTCACGCCCCCATAAACTGTTTCCCCCAATAAAATATGATTCTTTTGGAGTATGACACTTCCCGCAGTATAAAAGTCCGTCCTCGCCTGTGTAGTCCTCAGAATCCTCACGAATTTCTGATGTTTTTTTGATCAGATCGCATAATTCGATGTTCATTCGCTGTTGTCCTCCCTGTAATGCTCCGCCTGGTTTTCGGGTATTCTCCCTTTCATCCGGCGGCTCTGTCTGCATGATTATCCATGAATCAATCTGGTTACATCATCAACTTTTTTCTCATAAATTCATGGAATTTTTTCGATTGATCCATCTCAGGTCATATAAATCTCCGCTTCATCAGTTTCCCTTACAAAATCCTCATGAAAATCTGGTGAGTTTCGTTTCAAATCGCAAATCAATCACGATTCATAAACTATCTCCGTCACTGTATGAGTAATCCGGCTTCTTTTTACCCGGCCTGTTTTTCGCCGCATCCTCCTGCGCCCACTTGTAAATCGTTGCCGCATGGCTTTTATAGCTTTTTCCGGTGGAAGCAATGTGGCAGGATAAGCGGTCAATGTAATATTCCCACTGATCCGGCAGCTCAGCTTTCAGTTCATCCAGTTCGTCCTCAGTGAGACAAACATTGCCATATTTGCCGCAGGCAGCGGGGGCGGGTGTCCTTTTTTCTCTCTCACTCTCTCTTTTATTTACTTTTATCTCTTTCTCTATATTTATA
>JAJPXX010000159.1 GCA_021205225.1 Lachnospiraceae bacterium | reverse complement strand
GACTGAATTCCACTTGTACCCCCGAGTTGTGGAATTTAAATTTTCATTTCACCAATATCACATCTCCGCAAAGTCAATCAATTTTATGATTGACTTTTTCGGAAACATGGAATAATATAGCTGTAGCAAAGGAATCTGGCGATTCCATATGGTACAAAAAGCGAACCCGTTGGAGGACTGCCATCCTTCAGCGGGTTCGCGCTCGTCACGGTGAGCTGTTCCGCTCAGGCTGTTGCTGCTGTCTACTTATTTCTGTCCAGCCATTTGCAAATACGGCTGCTTACTATATTTGCTCCGACAGAAACAAGAAATCTGGCGATAAGTTCCACCATATGGTATCACCTCCTTCCTGCTGGAAAGAGTCGACAGCAAATATATAGTATCACATTTTCTTTTTTAATTTCCACTTTTTTCTTTATTTTATCACAAAATGATTATTTTCTAATCCGTATTATTGAAAAACTACTGTTCCCTGAATGAATGGGCTGAAGTGAAAAGTTTATTTCCACGCCAAAATTTGTGATTTTCCGGTGGATTTCACTCTTTCTGGGATTACTGGGTGAACAAGGAAGAAAAACTTCATTCCATTTACGCCATCATTTACCCAGTAGAATTGGGTAGGCCATATGGTGTAAGACTGATTTCCACTAGGTTTTTGCTGCGAACGCCGGAAATACAAGTGGAATTTTGAGTAAGACTGAATTCCACTTGTACCCCCGAGTTGTGGAATTTAAATTTTCATTTCACCCCTGAATGAATGGTGAAATGTAGTATTTGCTATTTTCAAAGGTTTGTACTATAATACGGAATGCCTGAATGATGCGCAGCTTTTCCGGCGGTTCTTTCCCGCCCGTATAGCGGCATAAATTATGGATATAAGCTGTCACGTAACAGCGCAAAAGATACAAAGGAGGGTGCGGCATATCCGCAGTTTTTATGGCAAACGATTCCACCATTCTTTTACATACGCTCGGGATTGATATCGGCTCCACCACGGTCAAGGTGGCGATACTTAGTCCGGAGAAAGAGTTATTATTTTCTGATTACAGACGGCATTACGCCAACATACAGGAGACGCTCTCCGCGCTTTTGCAGGAGGCCTCCGAACAGCTCGGCGACCTGACGGTGGCTCCGGTCATCACGGGTTCCGGCGGACTCTCGCTGGCGAATCACCTGCAAGTACCGTTCGTGCAGGAGGTGATCGCGGTAGCGACCGCGCTGGAGCACTATGTGCCGCAGACGGACGTAGCGATTGAGCTTGGCGGCGAGGACGCAAAGATCGTCTATTTTGAAGGCGGCAATGTAGAGCAGCGCATGAACGGCGTCTGCGCAGGCGGTACCGGCTCGTTCATCGACCAGATGGCTTCCCTGCTGCAGACGGACGCCGCAGGACTGAATGAGTACGCGAAAAATTATTCTTCCCTGTATACCATCGCGGCGCGCTGCGGCGTGTTTGCGAAATCCGATATTCAGCCGCTGATCAACGACGGAGCGACAAAGGAAGATCTTTCGGCCTCGATTTTCCAGGCGGTGGTCAACCAGACCATCAGCGGACTGGCCTGCGGCAAACCGATCCGGGGACATATCACGTTCCTTGGCGGTCCGCTGCATTTTCTCTCCGAGCTGCGGGCAGCGTTTATCCGCACGCTGAATCTGGACGAGGAGCACGCGATCACACCGAAAAATTCCCACTTGTTCGCGGCGATTGGCTCCGCACTGAATGCGGATGTAGAGAAGCTTTCTGAAAAATATCAGTTCCACTCTACCGTCATGGAGGACGGCTGTGAAGACTGTAGCCGCAGCGACGTTTTTGCGGCCAATAATCAAGAACATTCCGGAGAAGTGACGACCTTCGGAACGCTGATTCACCGGCTTTCCGGCAACATCCACATGGAATTTGAGGTTGCCCGCATGGAGCCGCTTTTCGCTACCCAACAGGATTACGACGATTTCATTGAGCGGCAGAGCCGCCATAAGGTAAAGACCGGCGATCTCTCCACCTACAGCGGCAGCTGCTTCCTGGGCATTGACGCCGGTTCCACCACGACAAAGGCGGCCCTCGTCAGCGAGGACGGCACACTTTTGTATTCGTTTTACAGCAATAACAACGGCAGTCCGCTACGCACGACCATCCAGGCTGTGCAGGAGATCTATTCCCTCCTTCCGGCGGACGCGCATATCGCCTGGTCCTGTTCGACCGGCTACGGCGAAGCGCTGATCAAAGCCGCCCTGCTGCTCGATGAAGGCGAGGTGGAGACGGTGTCGCACTACTACGCAGCGTCCTTCTTTGACCCGGAGGTCGACTGTATCCTTGACATCGGCGGCCAGGACATGAAGTGCATCAAGATCAAAAATGGTACCGTGGACAGTGTGCAGTTGAACGAAGCCTGCTCCTCCGGCTGCGGCTCCTTCATCGAAACATTTGCCAAGTCACTGAACTACTCCGTTCAGGATTTCGCGAAGGCCGCACTGTTCGCAAAGCATCCCATTGATCTGGGAACGCGCTGCACCGTTTTCATGAATTCCAAGGTAAAGCAGGCGCAGAAAGAGGGCGCGGAGGTCTCCGACATCTCCGCCGGCCTGGCCTACTCGGTTATTAAAAACGCATTATATAAGGTAATCAAGGTTTCCGACGCCTCCCAGCTTGGGCATCATATCGTCGTACAGGGCGGCACGTTCTATAATGACGGCGTTCTGCGCAGCTTTGAACGCATCGCAAACTGTGAAGCCATCCGCCCGGACATCGCCGGAATCATGGGTGCGTTCGGCGCGGCGCTTGTGGCGCGTGAACGCTACCAGGCAGAAGTGGCGAAATATGAAAAAGAAAAGCGCATTGCCGACTCACAGACCACCTGCCCGTCCTGGTCAGAATCCGATGTGGCAGATGCAGAAGCGGCCGTCTCGGCGGAGCAGACGCAGAATCTGTCCGACAGTAAGGATTCCGCTTCGGTTCAGGCAGCAAATCCTGGAGCCTCACAGACGCCTGCATTTCCGAAGTCCACGATGCTCTCCATCGAGCGCATCAATGCGCTGGAGTACACAACCTCCTCAGCGAAATGCAAAGGCTGTACGAACCAGTGCCGCCTGACGATCAACCGCTTCTCCGGCGGCCGCCAGTTCATCAGCGGCAACCGCTGCGAGCGCGGCATCGGCAAGGAGCGCAACAAGGATCATGTGCCGAATTTATTTGAATATAAGAATAAGCTGCTCTTTTCCTATGAGCCGCTTCCGGAGGATGAGGCCGAGCGCGGCATTGTCGGCATCCCGCGTGTGCTGAATATGTATGAGAACTACCCGTTCTGGTTCCGCTTTTTCACGGAACTGAAGTACCGGGTCATCCTCTCGCCGCCCTCGACGCGCAAGATCTACGAGCTGGGCATCGAGTCCATACCGAGTGAATCCGAGTGTTATCCGGCGAAGCTCGCGCACGGGCATATTGAATGGCTGATCAAAAAAGGCATCAAATACATCTTCTACCCGTGCATCCCATACGAACGCACGGAATTTGAGGATGCGCCGAACCATTACAACTGCCCGATCGTCACCTCCTACGCGGAGAATATTAAAAATAACGTAGAGAGCCTGCGCACGGAGCATGTGCGTTTTGAAAACCCGTTCATCGCTTTCACAAATCTGGATACGGTGACAAAGCGCCTGAAAGAAGCGTTCCCGGATATCCCGGCCAGTGAGGTAGCCGCCGCGGCAAAGGCCGGCTGGGAGGAAATGGCCAAAACACGCCAGGCGATGTACGATAAAGGGCAGGAGACGCTGAAATACCTCGAAGAAACCGGACGCCACGGCATCGTGCTTGCGGGACGCCCCTACCATATTGACTCAGAGATCAACCACGGCATCCCGGAGCTGATCAATTCCTATGGCGTCGCGGTACTGACCGAGGATTCTGTTTCCAACCTGAACCCGGTCGAGCGGCCGCTGCAGGTGCTTGACCAGTGGATGTACCACAGCCGCCTCTACGGCGCGGCAAACTTTGTGAAGACCAGGGAAGATCTGGATCTGATCCAGCTGAATTCCTTCGGCTGCGGCCTGGACGCCGTCACCACCGATGAGGTGAACGACATCCTTTCCTGCTCCGGCAAGATCTATACCTGCCTGAAAATCGATGAGGTCAACAACCTGGGCGCCGCCCGCATCCGCGTCCGCTCCCTGCTCTCCGCCATCCGTGTGCGCAAAGAGCGCGGGGATGAGCCGCGTCAGATTGTCCCGGCGAACATCGAGCGCGTCCAGTTCACAAAAGAAATGCGCAAGGATTACACGATTCTGTGTCCGCAGATGTCGCCGATCCATTTCCGGGTGATTTCCGCCGCGATGAACGCCTCCGGCTACCATCTGGAGGTGCTTCCGAACGACAACCGCCACGCGATTGACATGGGACTGCGCTACGTCAACAACGACGCCTGCTATCCGTCCCTGATGGTGGTCGGCCAGATCATGGAAGCACTGCTCTCCGGCAAATACGATCTGAATCACACGGCCGTCATCATGACACAGACCGGCGGCGGCTGCCGCGCCTCGAACTACGTCGGCTTCATCCGCCGTGCGCTGGAAAAAGCGAATATGCAGCAGATCCCGGTGATCTCTCTGAACTTAAGCGGTCTGGAAGGGAACCCCGGCTTCACACTGAGTTATTCCCTGCTCAAGCGCGCCCTGTTTGCGCTCGAATTCGGTGATATTTTCATGCGCTGCCTGTACCGGATGCGCCCCTACGAAAAAGAGCCAGGCTCGGCAAATGCGCTGTTCAAAAAATGGGAGGACCGCTGCTGTGCATTTGTCTCCGGCAATCCTTCCTACCGGGAGTACAAAAAACTGTGCCGCGAAATCATCCGCGACTTTGACAATCTCCCGATCACCGATGAGGTAAAGCCGAAGGTCGGCGTAGTCGGCGAGATTCTGGTAAAATTCATGCCGGCAGCCAACAACTACCTCGTAGAGCTGCTTGAAAAAGAGGGCGCACAGGCGGTCGTGCCGGACCTGATGGACTTTTTCCTCTACTGCTTCTACAACCAGAACTTCAAGAGCCAGAACCTGGGGACGAAAAAAAGCACGGCAACCTTCGCGAATCTCGGCATTGCTTTTCTCGAAAAGCTGCGCGCTGCCGCGGGTGATGAGCTGCGCAAGAGCGTCCACTTTGACCCGCCCTCAAAGATCAGCGAGCTTGGCGAAATGGCAAAGGATATCGTCTCTCTTGGCAACCAGACCGGTGAAGGCTGGTTCCTGACCGGCGAGATGCTGGAGCTGATTCATTCCGGCGTCAACAACATCGTATGCACGCAGCCCTTCGCCTGTCTGCCGAACCACGTAGTCGGCAAGGGCGTCATCAAAGAGCTGCGCCGCCAGTACCCGATGTCCAACATCGTAGCTATCGACTACGATCCGGGCGCCAGCGAGGTCAACCAGCTCAACCGCATCAAGCTGATGCTCTCCACCGCGCAGAAGAATCTGAAAAAAGAAGCGGCGGAAAATTGAGTGCCGGCCGCGAGCAGCAGAGCTGCCAGATTCCATGCGCGGCCGTGCGCATATAAAGAAAAAGACAGACTGTATCAATTTCAGACTGTCTTTTTCCTTCCCGTAATCCTCTCACTATTTCGGATGTTCGGAGCCGCTCACTCTTTCCTCACAGCTTCGAATACCCAAAGCTGTTCACAATCGCATCAATCTTCTGCCCTGCCGCGCACATCGGGCAGTGGCCTACCTCGTAGGTCTGATAATCGCCAAGATCTTCCCCATGGAAAATGCTGTTGATCTCATAACCTTCCACTTCCTGGCTCGCGCTGAATATTGCCGAGATTCCTTCCAGAATTCCTCCGTAATAATGAATACAGTCAATCGCGCTGGCAATCGTCCGGCCGGTCGTCGCAGAAGCCAGCAGAAGGATGCAGTGCTTTCCCTTAATCATCATCTGCATATTATCGCGGAAAATCAGCTGCCCGCCCGGATTCATCTCCGGCGTCACCACATACATCGTCTGGTGGCGGTTCAGCGACATAATCCCCGATTCCGTCAGCTCATCCGCCAGATACGCACCGAGCACAGCC
>JAJPXX010000190.1 GCA_021205225.1 Lachnospiraceae bacterium | reverse complement strand
GCATATTTCTAAGTCTTTCCTTTAGTTCCTTATCGCTAACAGAAAAACCATATTGCATCTCCGCAATATCCTCCATGTATCTATATAACGCAGCATAAATTCTAGAGGTCTTGCGCTTATGGATTTTGAATGTTCTATGAGATATTCCATATACAGATGCATATTCAGAATTAACCAGTCGATGTATCGCCTTTTTATTTTTCTGTCCCATTCTGGCATTCTTATTGATTCTATATACACCTTCTTTGTAAAAAAAATCATCTGGAACATCTTTGAACCCACGACTTGTTCTCCCCGAATTCATTCCCTCTACCTGATAGAATAGAGCATTGCGCTGTTTTCCAGATGGAAACACAAAATCAGACTTACTGGCTATGCGTGCCCGCTTTTCTTTTTTTCTATACTCTTCTTTTCCAATCTCAATTAATATACTCTTAAGACCTTCTGCCTTAGGGTCATATTTTCGGCCCGAGTCCATGTAAATATAATGGTAATAAAAGCTCATTTCTACTCTCCCATATGTGTGTGTTTCTTAGAAACATAAGAACATTCTTACGAAAAAATGGCAAAATTATGTTTCCGATTTATCCGGGTTAGATAATTTAATTCTGCTTTCCAGCTTCTGTTTGATTCCATTTTTCAATCACACAGCTATGCTTCTTCGCATCTATTCTTTTTGGCGCTCCGCGAAATGGCGGTGAACCTCCGTTAATTCGCGGTATTTAGGTACCCGATTTCCACCGCCTTTTCACGGAGCGGTTCCTCTCTTCACAAATTCTCATAACATCTATGTGTTCCAATGTTCTGGCAGACATTCATACATCCGAGAGATTCTCCCCATCCACTAAGTTCCTTCAGCATCTTTGTTCATCACTGCTGCATCCGTTTCCATTCTCTCAAAAATTTCTTTTCGTATCTCCGGATGTTCTTTCATATACCTTATCATCGTGTCACTTAACGGATACTCTTTTGCTTTCTCATCGCCATACATAAGCCAGTCAGCTCCTATGCCAAGGCCTTCCTCTATTTTTTTCGCATAAAAAATAGTCAGCTTTTTCCTTCCAGCTATCACATCTCCCAGCATGGAAGGGGATGTGTGTGTCTGGCGGGCGAATTCCCTTTGCGACAATCCGCTTTCCTCATATGCCTGCCGCATTCTCTTTCTTCTCCGCTCTTCGCTTTCCTCCAGTACCAGTTCCCCGGCTCCCTCATCCCCGGTCAGCCATTCCATACTGACTCCGTATTCCTTACTTATCTTCCTGCACAGATCATCGCTAACTGCATTTATGCCATCCTCAACACGTTCTATCTGCTGGTATGAATATCCTATTTTGGCTCCAAATACCGTCCTTCTTAACCCGAGTATTTCCCGCAGATATCTGATTTTACTTCCTTTTGACATAGATTTTACTTCGTTTTCACCCACGCTGCTGCCTCCTGCTTTATAATTCCATCACGCACCGCGCAACAATATTTTCGTGGTACATTCGTCGGCCCTTTATTGATTCTGTCCACTTTAGAATCAGCAGAAGCCTGACACCACCATTCATCCAAACAAGAGGTAAACCATCATGTCCAATCAACCTGATCTCAACAGTGTCCTTTTTCTCCCGCCGAGTGTGATGATCCTTTTATCGGATGACTGCCCAGCTCAAAGCCGGCTCACTCTGGATGTTGAATTCTTACCGGAAGAGCAGGTCTGCCCCAAATGCGGCTCACGACGTTGCTCCATCAATGAAACCGGGAAACCACGGACCATCCGTCACCTGCCTTCCGGTGGCCGCTCCGTGTTCATCCACTATACACCGCAGCGTTTCATGTGTGTGGACTGCCATGCCTCTTTTAAAGAGTCAGTCAGCTGGATCCACCCGAGCCTACAGATGACGGATGCCCTTTTCACAGAAATCTCTCTCCGGCTGACGGAGAATGTCTCCATCCGGGCCATCGCAGACCAGGAGCATGTGACCCCGTGCGTCGTGAAAGACGTCCTCGACCTGTCAGCCGCCGGACGGCCGGCGGAGCTTCCTGTTGTCCTCTGTATGTTCGAATTCAAGGCAAAAGCCGGTACCTGGGATTCTGATCTTCATCACTGGAATACGTACACGTATCTCTGCGGGATCGCTGACGGCACCACCGGCGTATTGCTCGACATCCTGCCCCGGACGGATATGGCCTGCCTTTCCGACTATTTCAGCATCTATACCGTCAAAGAACTCAGCCGGATACGGCTTGTCATCTGCGGTATGAACGTCAGCTTTATCTCTCTTGCCAGGAAGTTTTTCCCATCCGCCGTCACCGGCCTCGAGCCCTGCTGTATGTCCAGCCGTCTTAACGCGGCCATGGACAGGATCCGGATGCGTGCCTTAAGTGCCCCGGCCAGGCAGGAACCCAGCCAGTCCGTGGAAGACCAGCTGTTCCTTAGGGAAACCGCCCGCTTTCTCAGAATCAAGCCATCCTCCGGGGAAACCCCGGTGCCGCAGAATGCCAACGCCCAGAAGCGTCTTTCCCGTGTGCTGGAGGTTTTTCCCGACATCCGCGAAATGTACACTCTTTTGGTGGAATTCAGCACCATTATAACCAGTGACTGGGCGGACACTGTCCGCCAGGATCTCAACAGATGGCTGGATCGCGCCTCTTCTTCCTCAGCTTCGGAGATCCGGGATGCCGCTTCCACAGTCCGGCACTGGCACGGGTATCTCCTGAACGGGCTGGAATTCAAGGACCACTGTATCTGCTGCATGGAGCTCCTGGGGGCTATCCGGACTTTCGTGCAGATCCCTGGCGGTCCGCGCAGCTTTGAGGACATGCGGAACCGTCTGCTCCTTATCTGCGGCACAGTCCATCCTGCATGTGGAGGCGAAGCCTGAAATGCCTGCCAAAACAGTTAACCTGCTCGTAAGCCTCCCGCAGGATCTCGACATCGGAAAACCAGTCCGGCATGAGCACAGCCTTGAACTGCCGGTGACGCCGCCAAAAATAGCAGCTGTCTGTTGCCCGCACTGCCATTCCGCCGGCTGCGTTTCCAAGGGGAGCGACGGGTTCCAGTCCATCCGGCATCTCCCCTCCGGGAATGTCGGCGTGTTCCTGACCTTCAAAAAGCAGCGCTTTTACTGTCCGGAATGCCGGGCATCCTTTACTTACCATTACCCTTGGCAGCACCACCCGCTGCCCATCACGGATGCCCTGTACCTTTCCATACTCAGTGACCTTTCAAGACCGGTAACCATCCCGGATATCGCCGCCAAAAACTGCGTCACAGACAACATCGCCCGCGGCGTCCTGAAAGCCATTGATATCCCCAGGTGCCCGGAACTGCCGGAAATCATCTGTATTGATGACTTCCGCGGCAATGCCGGCGTCTACAACCCCAAAAGGGGACGCTGGGACGCCCCGGTGTTCCAGACCTGCGTAGTCGACGGGGGTTCGGGAAGGATCATCGACATCCTGCGCGACCGCAGCGCCGCCACCGTGCAGGAATTCTTCCTGAGCTTCCCGGAAAGCCAGCGGAAGAATGTGAAATTTTACAGCTGCGATATGTCCGGCATCTACGCCGCTGCCGCCCGGAAAATCTTTCCGGACGCTATCCTGTGCGTGGACCGCTTTCACGTCGTTCAGTGGCTCAACAAGGCCGCTGACGCCGTCAGGCGCCGCCTCCAGAACGAGTTCCGGAACGTCCCGGAAAAATACTCAAAGCTGAAGGATTCCAGGCTCATGCTGCTTACAAAGGAGTGCAACCAGAGAACCTACTGGGAGGCTTACGGTTATGAGGAAAAGCTCGCGCGCCTTCAGGCACTGCTCGCTGAATTCCCGGACCTGTGCGAAGTGTTTGACGCCCTGCACGAATACCATTTCATCCGCACGATAGACACGGAACCCTTACGCCGGCTGAAGCTGACTGAATGGATCAACAAATATCTGTCTTCTGAAGTCGGGGAAGTCCGTGACGCCGCCAAAACTGTCGAGAACTGGAAAGAAAATATTTTGAACAGTCTCAAATACGGTGTTACAAATGGACCCGTTGAGGCGCTCAACTCACAGATCAAAAGGCTGAAGAAGATCTCTTGCGGCGTCCATGACTTCGAAAGCTTCCGGAAGCGGATCTTGCTGTGCTTCGGAACCACCAGCTTTGAGCGTAACCAATACACTATTTTCGGCGAAAAACGCGCCCATAAGATATCCATCAAGAAGGAGGATTTAAATCATGATTAACAATGTATCCCATCACTTTGACCCCGATGATGATTTTTACGCCCATATCCCCACGTCAGATGCGTGCACGGGGTGTGCCCCTGCAGCCGCTCCCGCCTCTGCGATATCTGGACGGAATATCAGGTCAGCCAGGTTTCCCTCGGGGAATGTAATGAACTCCTGCACGGCAACTGGCTGGAGATAACACGCCTCCGGAACTACGCAGACTACCTGCAAAAGCTCCTCAAAAGCAACGGTATCGACCACGAGAGCGAGTTCCAGGCGTGGGATTCCATGATGGATGTCCTTGATCCAGAGGAATGAATCAGAAGATGGCTTCCAGAACCCCTGGGCCTCTTCCCGTATAATATTCAGTTGTATAAATCAAGCGTTTTACCAGCCATCCTGTGCCCGCAGGGTGGCTTTCTTCCCGGAAATGGCCAATATAATAGAGCCCCTTAAGGCCCTATCCGTAACCATCCGGCAGCAAGCTATCCGATTGTAAAAATGTAATCGCTATCATGTAACTTACCATCCTATATCTATAAATTTATGGCATGGCTGCCACCTACTTGCCAACCTAATTGAATGCCAGAACCACTCCTGCTTCTGAGAAATACCGTGGCAGGGGTGGTCTTCTGCACCCTTCTTTTCCTCAATTTCTTACCAAATGCCCAGAAAACCAGTATTTATGCGGCCTGAGGCCGCTTCAGCACCGCCATTTCACGGAGAGCCTTCTTTTTTCATATTTTCCGTACTTTTCGTATTTGATTCTCACTGCAGTCAAATATATGAGAGCAGGATTCTCCTATTCGGCGCCTCTCCGAAAGAGAACTACCCACACAGTTTTAAACAATATCCTGATATCCAGCCATATGTTCCACTCACTGATGTACTGCTTGTCCAGCCTTACGACTTCTTCGAAGTCGGTGATATCGCTTCTGCCGCTGACCTGCCACATACCGGTGATTCCGGGCTTTATCGCAAGTCTGGCGCGGTGATGCAGTTCATATTCTGACACTTCTCCGGGCAATGGGGGTCTGGTGCCGACAAGGCTCATTTCTCCTTTGAGTACGTTAAAAAACTGCGGAAACTCGTCCAGGCTGCTGTCTCTTAAAAACTGGCCGAATCCTTTCTTGTGTCTTCCATCGGGAAGAATCTTATTTCCTATGACTCTGGGGTCGAAATCCATCTTGAACATCTTCCCATCGGCCATCTTGTTTTCTTTCATCAGTTCCGCTTTCTTATCGTCTGCGTCCAGATACATGGAGCGGAATTTGTATAGTTTGAATTTTTTCCCGTTCTTTCCTACCCTCTCCTGAGAGAAGAAGATCGGACCGGGAGATTTTATGTAAATCACCGGAGCTACAAAAAGAAAGATGATTCCCGTCAGAATACAGCCGGGGATCGCTGCGGCTATATCCATGGCTCTTTTTAAAAAGAGCTGTCTGGCGGATGCGTAATTGATGCTGGTAGTCAGCACGGTGTATCCGCCTACTCTCTCGACAATCTGTTTCTTGCCCGGTTCGTTGGATATCCTTGCCAGGTTCAGATGGATGGTTACTCCTGTCTCCTGCAATTCGCTCATCAGCTTTTGCGGAAACGGGGCGTCCTCTGAGGGAACCGCGATCACCTCATCTATCCACTGGTTGCAGACATACATCGCGGCTGTTTCACTGCCGGCAACGATGGGAATTCCGGCGACAGAATCACCGTGGGAATTCTTTTCCGCCGCAGTTTCGATAGCCGCAGTTTCGGTAGACGCAGTTTCAGTAAACGCAGCTTCGGTAGCCGCAGCTTCCCTTTGCGCAGATATTTCTTCCTTCTGCTGCGGGATTCCGTCATCGATCAGCACTGCGCCTGCGATGGTATATCCGGCGTAATTGTTCTTTTTCACATTCTCTATCACATCTTCTGCGATATCGGATGATGTGACAATCAGAAGGGACCGCTCGCCTCCTACCGCTCTTTTCTGGCTCTTCGTTAAAAGTCGGGGTTTCTCCGTGATAAGCCGGGGTTCTTGACCT
>JAJPXX010000055.1 GCA_021205225.1 Lachnospiraceae bacterium | reverse complement strand
AATAGACACATATTGAAAAATGAATTTCTAAATAATGTCTTGACAACAAATTTTCCTGTGTTAAAATGAATTTCAGTGAGAAAAACGAAGATGGTGCAAAGTAGTGATCTGACTTCATCCAGAGAGAGGGTGTCATCGGTTGGAAACATCCTTATGTTCAGGCAGGGAGCGAAATTCACACCGGAGTTCTGTTTCTGAATTGTTTCTTAGTTGAACATAGGTAACGATTCAGAACAGCAGGCCGCAGACGACCGCTGTTCTGAACTGCTGCGAACATAGTAGGAAATGGCGTCAGTGCACGTTACGCATATCGAGTGTCCGTTTTATTGTTTTCCGTCTATATTGCATGAGTTTCGATGCTGCAGTGAGGATTTGCAATGAAAAAGAATTTTTGCAATCCGTATTGTAAAAGGATGAGAAACAGAAGCGGGAAGCAGGGTGGTACCACGGAGTAAATTGGCTTCGTCCCTATTTTGGGATGGAGCTTTTTTTACGCTTTTTATACGCAGAGTCAGTCTTGGAAAATTTTATGGCTGATGCTGTATTGACTCGCGCGGCACCATCCTGTCCGACAAATTAACAGTAGAAAGGAAGAACATTATGAAAGACAGATTACAGTCCATCAAAGAGGACGCGCTTGCACAGATCAGGGAAGCAGATATGCTGGATCGCCTGAATGACGTGCGGGTGAATTTCCTTGGTAAAAAAGGCGAGCTGACCGCGCTTCTTAAGAGCATGAAGGATGTGGCGCCGGAAGAGCGCCCGGCGTTTGGCAAGCTGGTGAATGAGACACGCGCCCAGATTGAGGAGGCGCTGGATGAGTCGAAGAAAAAGCTGGAGCAGATCGCCCTGGAGGCGTCGCTGAAAGGGGAAGCCATTGACGTGACACTTCCGGCGAAACGCAGCCAGGTCGGCCATCGCCATCCGAATACGATCGCGCGGGAAGAAGTGGAGCGCATCTTCGTCGGCATGGGCTACGAGGTTGTGGAAGGCCCGGAGATTGAATATGATCTCTATAATTTCGAAAAGCTGAATATTCCCGCCAACCATCCGGCAAAGGATGAGCAGGATACTTTCTATATTAATAAAGACATTGTACTGCGCACGCAGACCTCCCCGGTGCAGGCGCGTGTGATGGAGCAGGGAAAGCTGCCGATCCGTATGATTTCCCCAGGGCGTGTATTCCGCTCCGATGAGGTGGACGCGACTCATTCGCCGTCCTTCCATCAGATCGAGGGACTGGTAGTGGATAAAAATATCACCTTCGCAGATCTGAAGGGAACACTGGAGGTGTTCGCGAAAGAACTGTTCGGCGAAGAAACACGGACAAAATTCCGCCCCCATCATTTCCCGTTCACAGAGCCGAGTGCAGAAATGGATGTATCCTGCTTCAAATGCGGCGGGAAAGGCTGCCGTTTCTGCAAAGGCAGCGGCTGGATTGAGATCCTGGGCTGCGGCATGGTACACCCGCATGTATTCGAAATGTGCGGCATCGACCCGGACGTCTACACCGGATTCGCCTTCGGCGTTGGACTGGAGCGTATCGCCCTGCTGAAATATGAGATAGACGATATGCGCCTGCTGTACGAGAACGATGTGCGGTTTTTAAAGCAGTTCTAAAAGTAAGAGCAGCAGCAAAATAGAAGGAGATTTTGATTATGAATACAACATTATCGTGGGTAAAGGCATATGTCCCGGATCTGGATGTGACTGCGCAGGAGTACACGGACGCGATGACGCTCTCCGGGACGAAGGTAGAAGGCTATGTGGCGGCGGACCGCGATCTGGACAAGATCGTGATTGGCCAGATTGAGCAGATTGAGCAGCATCCGGATGCGGATAAACTGATTGTCTGCCAGGTGAATGTCGGCGAGAAGACGGTTCAGATCGTGACGGGCGCGCCGAATGTCCATGTGGGTGATAAGATTCCGGTTGTGCTGGATGGCGGCCGTGTGGCGGGCAACCATGACGGAAAGATGACCGAAGGCGGCATCGAGATCAAAAAGGGCAAGCTTCGCGGGATCGAATCGAATGGTATGATGTGCTCGATTGAGGAGCTTGGCTCTACGAGAGATCTGTATCCGGAAGCGCCGGAGTATGGCATTTATATTTTCCCGGATGATGCAGTGGTTGGCTCCGATGCAGTCAAGGCACTCGGTCTGGATGATGTGACGTTTGAATATGAGATTACGTCAAACCGCGTGGACTGCTTCTCTGTGATCGGTATCGCGCGCGAAGCGGCGGCGACGTTTGGAAAGGAATTCCATCCGCCGGTAGTGACCGAGACACCGAGCCGTCCGGCAAAAGAAAATGACGAGACGGATAGCCGGAAGCAGGCGTCGGATTACGTGAAGGTGACAGTGCAGGATCCGGATCTCTGCTCCCGCTATACCGCGCGTATTGTGAAAAATATCCGTATTGCGCCATCACCGAAGTGGATGCAGCGCCGTCTGGCGGCAGCCGGGATTCGTCCGATTAATAACATTGTCGATATTACAAACTATGTCATGGAAGAGTACGGCCAGCCGATGCATGCGTATGATTATGATACCATTTCCGGTCATGAGATTATCGTGCGCCGCGCGGCAAAGGATGAGAAATTTACGACACTGGATGGGCAGGAGCGCACCATGGATGAGAACGTCGTGATGATCTGCGACGGCGAGAAATCGGTCGGTATCGGCGGCATCATGGGCGGCGAGAATTCCATGATCACGGACGATGTGAAAACGATGATGTTCGAGGCGGCCTGCTTCGATGGCACGAATATCCGTCTCTCTTCCAAACGAATCGGTCTGCGCACAGATGCGTCTTCGATTTTTGAAAAAGGTCTCGATCCGAATAACGCGAAAGCGGCGATTGACCGTGCGTGCCAGCTGGTGGAAGAGATGGATGCCGGAGATGTGGTTCCTGGCATGGTAGATATTTATCCGGTGGTAAAAGAGCCGGTGCGCATCCCATTTGAGCCGGAAAATATCAATGCCCTGCTTGGCACAGATATTTCCGCGGAGCAGATGCTTGCGTATTTTAAGAAAATCGACCTTGAATATGACGCGGCAGCGAATGAGGTGATTGCACCGACTTTCCGTCAGGATCTGTTCCGCACGGCCGATCTGGCGGAGGAGGTCGCCCGTTTCTATGGCTACGACAACATTCCGATGACGCTGCCGAGCGGTGAGGCGACGACCGGAAAACGTTCTTTTGAGATGCGTGTGCGCGATGTGGCGCAGGAGGTTGCGGAATTCTGCGGCTTCTCGCAGGGCATGAGCTATTCCTTCGAGAGCCCGAAGGTGTTTGACAAGCTGCTTCTGCCGGAGGATTCTCCGCTTCGCCAGGCCATTAAAATCACCAATCCCCTGGGGGAAGATTACAGTATCATGCGGACGACGCCTTTAAATGGGATGCTGACTTCCCTGGCATTTAACTACAACCACGGGAACCGAAACGTGCGCCTGTATGAACTGGGCAACATTTATCTGCCGAAGGCTCTGCCCCTGACGGAACTGCCGGATGAGCGGATGCAGTTCACGCTTGGGATGTACGGTGAGGGAGACTCCTCCACGAAGGATGGCGAGGGCAATTTCTTCGCAATGAAGGGCGTGGTAGAGGAATTCCTTGAAAAGGCAGGACTCAATGGCAGAGTGACCTACGACCCGGCGTCCGACCGGCCGTATCTGCATCCCTGCCGTCAGGCGGACATTATTTATAATAAGAAGAAACTCGGTTACCTCGGCCAGATTCATCCGACCGTGGCCAACGATTCCTACGGCATTGGCGAAAGAGTTTTTGTGGCGGTGCTTGATATGCGGGAGGTCACTTCATTTGCCAGCTTTGATTATAAATACACCGGCATTGCGCGCTATCCGGCGGCGACCAGAGACATCAGTATGCTTGTCCCGAAGAAGATCCTTGCGGGTCAGATCGAGGCAATGATTCTCCAGCGCGGCGGCAAGATTCTGGAATCCTGCAGTCTGTTTGATGTCTATGAGGGCAAACAGATTCCGAAGGGATATAAGTCCATGGCTTACTCACTGGCCTTCCGCGCGAAAGATCGCACGCTTGGCGAGAACGATATTACAGCCGCCATGAAGAAAATCTGGAATGGGTTGGAATCACTGGGGATTGAGATTCGGTCATAATATCCCCTTTGCCGCTTGAATTAAAATATGAAA
Source organism: Lachnospiraceae bacterium (assembly GCA_021205225.1). GTDB lineage: Bacteria > Bacillota > Clostridia > Lachnospirales > Lachnospiraceae > Choladousia. The sequence continues at coordinate 2,107 of JAJPXX010000055.1, read as the reverse complement.
CAGAAAGCCTTGCGTGAGCAGGGCTTTCCGTGAAAATAAGGTTATTGGTCACATTTGCAGTAGCAGAAATAACGTGAATGGTGATTTCAACTGAGATCGCAACCTTTTATGAGGAGAAAAAAATGAGACTGTATATCATCAGACATGGTCAGACGGAGTGGAATTCTTCTTATCGTTTGCAGGGTCGGACAGACATTCCACTGAATGAGAGCGGCCGGGAGCTGGCGAGAAAAACAGGCGAGACATTTGCGCGTCAGGGGATTCGCTTTGAACGAATCTATACCAGTCCGCTGATCCGCGCCCGTGAGACCGCAGAACTGGTGAGCAAAAACAACGAACGGACGGAATTGGTGACACCCATTCTTGCGGATTTGCATCTTCAGGAAATCAGCTTCGGGGCGATGGAAGGGGAACGTGTGCGAGATGAGAACGGCGTTCTCAATGTCGAAAATTACATTCGGTTTTTCAACGATCCGGAGCGGTATCTTCCTCCGGAGGGCGGCGAGAGCTTTGAAGCACTGCTGGAAAGAACGGGTGAATTTCTGGAAATGCTGCGCCAGGAGGCTCTCAGTTTTACAGAAGAAAATTCCTGTGATGAAGATGTGTCTGACAGGCATTCGGTGGGAAATGTTCTGATTTCTACCCACGGTGCTGCTTCCCGTGCGCTGCTCGCCAATATCACGCATTGCCCGCTCCGTGATTTCTGGTGCGGCGGCGTGCCGAAAAACTGCGCGGTCACGATTGCAGATCTGGAAGATGGAGTATGGAAGATCAAAGAGCAGGACCGGCTGTTTTATGATTAAAAACAACAGTCAGATGCAAACTACTGGTTATAATACTGTGCTGAGATAAATGAGGCATCAGAAGTATAACGAGGCTGCGAGTATGTGTGAAATTCATTATTATTTATTATTGTGGAAAGAATGGATGAAGAATGAAAACGTCTGATTTTAAATTTGACCTGCCACAGGAGCTGATTGCGCAGGATCCTTTAGAGGATCGCTCTGCATCCCGGCTCCTTGTGCTGGATAAAGATACAGGGGCGATCGAGCATCGCCATTTTTATAATATCACAGATTATCTGCGGCCGGGCGACTGCCTGGTGCTGAATAATACAAAGGTGATCCCCGCTCGCCTGTATGGGAACCGAGTGCTGTCTGATGCGGGAGATAGCCAGAAGCTGGGCGCGACCATCGAGGTGCTGCTCCTCAGGCGAAAAGCAGACAATGTCTGGGAAACATTGGTGCGTCCCGGCAAGAAAGCGCGTCCGGGTACGCGCATTATATTTGGAAATGGGCTTCTCACCGGCGAGGTGATAGATGTAGTCGAGGAAGGGAATCGTTTGATTCGCTTTACCTATGAGGGAATCTTTGAGGAAATTCTCGACCAGCTCGGGCAGATGCCCCTGCCGCCTTACATTACGCATGAACTCAAGGATAAAAACCGCTACCAGACCGTTTACGCAAAATACGACGGTTCCGCTGCGGCGCCAACGGCTGGCCTGCATTTTACGCCAGAGCTTCTGGAACAGGTGCGTGCGATGGGCGTGCGCATCGCGGAGGTGACGCTTCATGTGGGGCTGGGTACCTTTCGGCCGGTTAAGGTTGAGGATGTGACGCAGCACCATATGCATTCGGAATTCTACCAGGTCGATGAGGAGGCTGCGCGTATCATCCGCGAGACCAAAGCGGGCGGCGGCCGTGTCATCTGTGTCGGCACCACCAGCTGCCGAACCATCGAATCCGCTGCGCAGCGCTTCCACGGAGACCTACAGGCATGCAGCGGCTGGACCGATATTTTTATTTATCCGGGCTTCCAGTTTCAGCTGCTTGATGGGCTGATTACAAACTTCCACCTGCCGGAATCTACGCTATTGATGCTTGTGTCTGCTCTCGCCGGGCGGGAAAATGTTCTCAACGCTTATCGGATTGCGGTGGAAGAGAGGTATCGGTTTTTTAGCTTCGGTGATGCGATGCTAATAACAACGGTGACGTCAAAAAATTAACGAGCGAAAATCACCGTTATCGTCAGATTTGAAGATGCTATGCTAATAGTAAGTAAACTGGAATAAAATATATTGACGATTTTTAAGGGTGAAATATAGAAT
>JAJPXX010000030.1 GCA_021205225.1 Lachnospiraceae bacterium | reverse complement strand
CCACAAACTTCGCAAGAAGCTGATCTTTGGCCGCAGCCTGCTCTTATGTAAATGTACCGGTATGCGCTTCGATCAGATAATCGTCATCCGCAAAATAAATATCATTACTCTGTGTGCGCCCCAGGGCGCGTTCTGTGCCTGTCTTCAGCGCAATCCAGTTATCACGGAGAACAAACTGGTCCGTCAGGTAGTCCTCATAATCGGATTCAAAGCTGCCGTCCAGCAGCGCGTCCAGGGTAAACTCCGGCATCTGTGCCAGGGTACGGTTCTCTGTCTCCGAATACTCTGTATCCGGCGCAATTATGGTTGCGATGCCGAAGCCGAAGACCAGTATAACAAATAATGTAATAATATTCCATGACTGAGTTTTATTCATTCTGTTCACCGTAAAAAACATTTTTGTAATTATTCAGGACAGCACCTCGCACCTGCTTCGAGGTACGTATGAAAGTATATGGCATTTTTATACAACTTCAGAAACGAAAATACAGAAACGGATTATACGACGCATCCACCAGCCAGGCTACCGAAAGCAGAAAAATCCCCACATAGAGCAGCCCTCTTGCCACAAGCATGACTGCATCATTTGCCGCAAAGCGCACAGCGAAAGCATCGCCAAGCTTCTTTGGAAGCCGTGTGCAGCCCACAATCAGGACTGCCAGCAGAACTGCGTTATTCAGGAAAAGATAGATCGTCTGCCCGTTCCACAGTCCGGCGCCAGAACCGCCAAAAAGCGCAGTCAGCCAAGTCAGGCTTTCTGAAAGATCTCCAAACATGAACAGATTCCATCCGAGCATCACAAGCAGCATGCAGTACAGATGACGCAGCGCGCCCGGCAGCTTCTCCAGAAAAGGGGCAAATATGTATTTTTCCAGCACCAGAAGAACACCATAGTAAAGTCCCCAGGCAACAAAATTCCAGCTTGCGCCATGCCAGAAGCCGGTCAGCAGCCATACAATCATCAGATTCCGGATGTGACGTCCCCTGCCAGCCCGGTTGCCGCCCAGCGGGATGTATACGTATTCCCGAAACCAGCTGCTTAAGGAGATGTGCCATCTGCGCCAGAACTCGGTAATGCTTTTTGAAATGTACGGGTAATTAAAATTCTCCGGAAAATGAAATCCAAACATCTGTCCCAGGCCAATTGCCATATCGGAATACGCAGAAAAGTCGAAATAAATCTGAAGCGTATAGGCAGCCAGACCCATCCAGGCGGTCAGAACCGGGATCTCACTCACTGTCAGGGCGGTAATCGTGTCCCAGAGTTCTCCCGCGTTGTTCGCCAGCAATACCTTTTTGCCCAGTCCCAGCAGAAAACGGTGAACGCCCTGCGCGAATTCCTCCGGCGTCTCCTTTCGTCCCCGAAGTTCAGCGTCTATCGTCTTGTACTGGACAATCGGGCCTGCGATCAGCTGCGGGAACATCACCACATAGGCTCCATAGGAAATCAGGTTCTTCTGCACACGCGCCTCGCCGCGGTAGACATCTATCGTATAAGACATCGTCTGAAATGTATAAAAAGAAATGCCAATCGGCAGCGCAAGACTCAGAAGCTTCAGTCTGGCCCCTGTCAGCGTATTAACCGTACCAATGGCAAAATCCGCATACTTAAAAAAGGCCAGCAGCGAAAGGCTGACAGCCAATGAAACAATCAATGCATTCCTGGCGGCTTTTGGCCGTCCATCCTTCTTCATCGCGTCTACCGCAATGCCTCCGGCAAACGATACCAGAATCGTGACCAGCATCAGGATAATATAAACCGGTTCTCCCCACGCATAGAATACCAGGCTGAACAGAAACAGCACCAGATTGCGCGCGCGGCGCGGAACCAGATAATAGCAGAGCAGTACAGCCGGCAAAAACCGAAACAAAAACAGCAGGCTGCTGAAAACCATGCTTTTTCCCCTTTCTCAGTCATGGAAAACCCGCATCCGTCCCTTCAGAAAGAGCCAGGTCTCAGAAAGCAACCATATCATTTGTATTCTGTGTAAGCTTAAAATCCATAGGATTCCAGAAGCGCTTCCGCAGCGTCTGTATCATCACATACACAGAGTACCGTATAGACGCCGGCGCTCTTAATAATCGCCGTTTCCAGTCTGGCAGCTTCGCTCTCATTGTACGATGTATAGAGCTCGATCTGATTGTCCACACGCGTCTGCATCCCGCTCTCTACATCCTCTGTGCCATCCGCGCTGGTGCTTTCGATCACCGCAACCTCACAGGCCGTCGCGCCGGAGCTGGCATAAGCAACCGCAGAAGCCACTTCCTCTTCATCCAGATAATAAATCGACGGAACCAGGGAGGAAGCCGTCTCGCTTAGTGTATCGGAAGTCACCGTATCCAGCAGTGCTTCCGCCAGTTCAGAAATCTCAATCGTAACCGTTTCATTATCCTTAGTACCGGATCCGCAGGCAGTCAGCGAAAGCGCCAGTGCCGCCGCGCAGATAAAAGCTGTCATTTTTTTCATTGTGTCAGATCTCCATGTCCTCTTCTTTTGTCTCTTCTTCTGTTTCTCCGGCGTCTGTCGCACTTATATAATGTGTCTTCATATAGTTAAGCATCACCTTACAATACTCCGCGGTGATATGAACGCCGTCACTCGAAGCGCCTTCGATCAGTGATCCATACCCATCGGAAAGCACCTCATTGAGATCCAGATAGTAATAGCTCTCCTCCTCGCACACTTCGAGCAAAATAGAATTGAGCGTGTCTACATTTTCATTATTGATATAATCGCCGGTCGTGACCTTGTCTTCTTCCACATAGATACAGCTGCACAGATATATAATTGCGTCCGGCTGTAACTCCTGAAAACGATTTGTCACAGAAATCAGCCCGCTTTTAAAATCATCCCAGCTGTATTCGCCAAGATCATTTGCACCAAGCATAATGTAAATCTTCCCGTAGGTACCGCCGGAAAGCGCCGCAGCCACTGTAATCTTGCTATTTCCGTCCGAAATAACCGCACTGCTGGTCATAGAAGAAAGGGACATTCCCACACTTGTAAAAAACGTCCCCTCTGTAATCCCTGATGTATTTCGAAAGCCCTCCATCCGGGAATCCCCAATGAATACGGCATCCGAAAAATAAGAATCATCTACAGCTGCTGTCTGTTCCCGGACAATCGCCGTGCTGTCCGGGTTCGATACCGTTGCCTGTGTCTCCGGTTCCGTCTCAGTCTCTGTCTCACTTTCCACCAGACCCGCATCCGCCAGGCCCGCAAGATACATATCATCACTGGTCACATAATATACAGACTCAGGCTCAGTTTCTGACTCTGATTCCGTCTCTGCCTCTGAATTCTCTAATACAGCCGCCTCTGAGGCGTCAAATGTAAGCATTGTATGGATAAAACGCCCCTCAAAAATGAGAATCACGGCAGCTACCCAAAGCAAAAGCTTCATAACATAGGCAAATTCCGATCTTCTTCGCCTGCGACTTCCCTGTGCCATATCTGTTCCCCTATTGCGCTTCATTTCAATTTGCGCTACCAGAAAAATATTTTATTCTTAATCAGGGGCAAAGTCAAGCAATATGTCGAAAAATGTCGCTTTTATTTCATTAAGGTGAAATGAAAATTTAAATTCCACAACTCGGGGGTACAAGTGGAATTCAGTCTTACTCAAAATTCCACTTGTATTTCCGGCGTTCGCAGCAAAAACCTAGTGGAAATCAGTCTTACACCATATGGCCTACCCAATTCTACTGGGTAAATGATGGCGTAAATGGAATGAAGTTTTTCTTCCTTGTTCACCCAGTAATCCCAGAAAGAGTGAAATCCACCGGAAAATCACAAATTTTGGCGTGGAAATAAACTTTTCACTTCAGCTTTATTTCATTAAAATCGCGCCGCAGCCCTGCGCAATCGGATAGGGGAAACGCTCTTCTCCCCTATCCGCTGTGCCAGGCGCGAGTAGCGAAGCTACTAATTTCCACTCGCGCCTGTGTACATAAAAAGCCACCCCGCCGAAACGGGATGGCTCAATGAGAAAAAAGCTGTCTTTGTTTTTATACTTCCGGACGCTCCACTGCGTAATCGTCAAAGCTGTCGGTTGTCGACGCGCCGGTCGTATCTGCGCTGTCACTGTAAGATCCCACAGTAATCGTGTACACACTGGTGCCTTCCACATAAACAGTTCCGTCCGTTCCCACAACGGTCACCGTATTTCCATCCGCGTCCGTAATTGTACCGCTGCAGGCAAGACTTGTCACGGTGCTGTCGCCGGTCACAACCCAGGTCGAATCCTCGCTGATGATCACATTGCAGTAGCCGCTGCCGCCGTTTCCTGACCAGGTCTCATCATTGATGAAAGCGCCTGTCAGAGTGCTTCCCTCTGTCATATAAAAATCAAGCGTGCTGATGCTATCCCAGATCACATCGCCGTCCATTGTCTGGCTGATCGCGGTAAACAGGCAATCAGAACCATTGCTGCCGGTCGTGCCCCAGCCTCTGGAATTTGTGTTGCCGGTACACTGCAGAAAGAACTCACAGTCGTCAGCCGCGGTAATCTCTACATCCTCCAGCGTAATCGTACACTCCGTATTCGTCGTGTAGAACAGGCCGCCGTTCGTGGAAGTCAGCGTGCCTCCTACCATCTGGAAGGTGCCATTGCCAACCTCAGAATCGCCGGACATACTCTGATATACAATCACAGTCCAGGTCACATCATTGCGCTCATCATCCGGAGCCATGCCGGTCAGATCGCAGTCATAGAGACGGAGCGTATTCAGGCCCTCGATGCAGACTGCCTCCGCACCGGTCGACGTCAGCGTTGCGTCACTGATGGCGATCTCTGCCGTACAGTATACCGCCGGGGAATCAGAACCATTCGAAGTATAAGTGCCTCCGTCAACTACCATTGTGCCGCTGCCGCGGTCGCTGCGCACCGCCGCGGAAGAAGTTCCGTTCGTCGTCGCAGTCACATCCCAGGCATAAAGCGTACCGCCGCCTGCCACATGGATGCCGCCAGAAGTATTCAGCTGCGTATCAATGACGGTGTCCATGACATATACGACGCCGTCGCCGTAAGCAAACACACCGGCTCCGCCCTCAGAATCCGTTGAAATCGTACTGTCGCTGACAATCAGAGTACCGTCTGTAGCCAGCACTGCGGCTCCTACACCGTAAAAGCTGGAATTATCGCCGCCCGTGCTGTCATCGGATTCCCGGATGATTGTATCATTTGTAAGAATCGCTGTGACATCCTCCGATACCAGGATCGCGTTCTCATCCGTCCCTGTGGAAGTGATTTCCTCTGAATCGATCGTTGTGTCTTCCGTGATCGTATTCGCGGCGTCATAGCTGTCCACACCGGAGGAGCTGCCGCCGCCCATATCGCCGCCCATGCCGGAGCCGCCCATATCACCGCCGCCCATGCCAAAATCTCCGGACTGTACAGTAACAGTTGCCGCTGTCCCATCGTCATTTAAGGTAATAATGACGGTATCTCCAACTTCAATATCCGAAAGCGTGATTTCCTCGGTCTCGGCTGAACCGCCCATTCCAGAGCCTCCGGCGGAGCCATCGCCGCCGCCCATATCAGACGGCATTCCATCTCCTGCATCCGAAGGTACCTCGCCGCCCGCATCCGCTGGCGCTTCCCTGCCTGCATCTGATGGCGCTTCCCCGCCTGCATCAGACGGTGCTTCACCACCTGCATCTGATGGCGCTTCGCCACCCGCATCAGACGGCGCTTCGCCGCCTGCATTGGATGGCGCATCTCCGTCCCCATCCGGTTTCTCCATTTCTTCACCACCGGACATACTCATATCCGCATTCTCTCCGCCCATGCCGCTGCTCATTTTTAAATACTGTGTTTCTTCCGTAAGCGTAATGGTCCGCGTTTCCGTCGCAGCTTCTGCTGTTTCTATCTCGCCGGAAGCTTCTCCGTCTGCGGCAGCATCGTCAGCGTTTCCGTCAGTTTCCGTCGCCTCGCCTTCTGCTGCGTCCCCATCCGTTGATGCCTCACCATCCGGCATTTCCATATCCTGGCCGCCCATCCCAGTCGTAACCGAAACAGTAATCGAATCCTCTCCAATCTCCGTCACAGTTCCCATTACCATCTGAGAAACCTCCTGAGCCTCGTCCGGCAGATCATCCGGCACTTCTCCGTTGTCTACAGCCTCCGCTGCGATCTCTGTCTGATTTTCCTCTGCGTATGCCGCAGCCGGAACAGCCGTAATTACCAGTCCCATCAATACTGCGATCTGTTTTTTCTTCATAATTTTTCTACCTCCGCTCAAAGTTTTAAATCCTGATTTTTGCCTCATCATTCTCTTTTTGCCTGATATCCATACCGACTCGCAAAGCAAACCGACTTAGGTCGTTT
>JAJPXX010000214.1 GCA_021205225.1 Lachnospiraceae bacterium | reverse complement strand
GCCTTGTATTTACTGGCAAAATCGGCATTTCACCCCCGCCCTTTCACGTACAGCCTCTTTTCTTTACTAATCGGTTCTTCCACAGCAGGCGAAGCATCCAGGTCAGAACCGCATAGAAGACAAAGTTTAAAAACAGCACCATCCGTGAATAGGCGCTTCCCTGCTGCAGCACAAACAGATAAAGGAGAGAGAATGCCATGAGTACAGCCATGTGCCTGGATGTGAATATAAATTCAGCATACATGCTGCGCTTCAAGACGCCCTTCAGTGTGTCCATCGAAAAGATGACAAGCAGATCTGCGAGCGTCAGGAAAATAGCCATATTCCGGTACAGCATATGTTCGTATGGATTCCACCCCTGACCGCTGGCCGCGTATGCCAAAACGAAGGCAATATGAAGGCACAGGATGTCGAGGAGGATGAAATCGTAATGTTTTAGCCAGCCTTCTGTCTCTATTCTGTACATAACCTGCCCTCTTTGGTCTCAGACCGCCCGGAGGCAAATGTCTGGAACGCTGCCCTCTTTTTCAGAGGCTGCCTGTTTTGCATCCCGCCAGTCGAAGCGGATCGCATCCAGCATCTGAATTTTTTCCTCACTCAGTCTCCCGGTTCGCATGGCCCGGCGCTGGTTTCGAATCCATTCCTTCAGCTTTTTGCCGCTTCTGCCGCGGTAATCCTCCGGAACTTTTCCAAGGCTGCCGAACTCCCGGATGTATTCTTTCGCATCCTGGTACATCTGCTGCCAGGATGCGCTGATCTTTGTCATTGTTTCCAGAGGCAGCTCCGATAAAAGCTCTGCCTGCCTCCGGCTTAGTTTCCCCTCTTCCAGTGCTTTTTTCTGGGAAATGAGCCATTTGCCGATCCAGACGCCGTCTTCCACGGTGTTCTGAGGAATGGCGAGCGTCCCGTTGTCCCGGTACCAGTTCTTTACCAGCTCCAGCCGGTATTCCCAGGGATCCGCCTGCCACACCATGCCGATCGCATTCAGCTTTTCGACCCGGCTGGCGGATAGCTGCCCTTTCAGGAAACGAAACCGCTGGTTACTGATCCAGCTGCCCAGCCGGAAGCCGTCTTCCGTGACATATCTTGCCGGAACGAGAAGGCTGCCATGCGCTGCGGCGTATTCCTTTGCAGCCTGGTAGCCGATATTCCATTTGGTATCGTTGACTGTCCAGAGCATACCGATCGCATCGAGCCGGCGAATCTGTTCCTCTGTCGGCTGTTTTTCCTTCCGCGGCAGGGTTTCACTGCCGCTTTTTTTCCGTTCCTTCCGCAGCCAGCAGATCCAGTTGCCAAGCTTTATCCCGTCTGCACTTACATAGGCGGCCGGAACGTCCAGATTCCCGTGCGCTTTATAATAATCCGCGGCGGCTGCGTAATTCCGCTCCCAGAAATAATCCGTCTTGCCCCAGATCATTCCGATGTCGTTCAGCAGCTTTACTCGTTCCTCAGTCAGGTACTTCTGCCTCGCACCAGCCTTTTCATAGGTACGAATGCTGCAAAGCCATTCGCCAAGACAAATCCCATCCTCCGTCACGTAATCCCATTTGACATCCAGATTCCCATGCGCCTCATAATATGCCTTTGCAGCTGAATAGTTTTTCTCCCAAAGCCTGTCCAGAGAGGAATCCCATACCATACCGATGGAATCCAGCTTCCGGATTCGTTCTTCTGTCAGGCAGCCATGGGCTGTCCCTTTCCTGGCTCCTCTCTGGGTAAACACCCACTGGCCAAGGGGATACCCTTCTTCTGTCACATAGGCTGCCTGCATCTCCAGGCTCCCATGTTCCTCATAATATGCCCTTGCCAGGTCAAACATCAAATCCCAGGAAGCAGACAGGGTATCATCCAGCTTCCGGAACAGCTCGCGGCAGTCCTTTACCTCGTCGATGATGCGGAAATGCTCGTTTACAATACTGCTGTTCTCTCTGAGATCACGGTAATAAGAAGTAACCAGCTGCATTTCGTCTTCAATCATAGCCCAGCTTTCCAGACAATTTAGATTCTGTACAATATCAAACACAACTGCGTCCCTGCTTTTGCCAGCGGAAAGTGCGCGGCCGATCTGCTGCTTATAAATAATCGGGGATACGGTAGGCCGCAGCAGGATCACTCCGCTGATGCCCTCGACATGAATTCCTTCATTTAAGGCGTCAATGCAGTAAAGAAGACGCAGATGAGTTTCATCGTTATCCGCGCGGAAATCGTCAAACGCCTGGTCAGAACCCGGATCACTTGTGTAGAGGGAATAAACGTGCGGATGCTGGTCTACCTTCGAGAACCATTCCAGGTGACCCATCATCTCATCCATGTGTTCTTTGTTCGAGCAGAACACGATATATTTTCCCGTCCGATCCGTCATGTGCCGGTCAAAAATTTCATCCAGTCCCTCCGACATCTCCAGGGCGCGCTTCAGCTCTTCCAGGTACTGCTCACAGGTATCCCGGACCGCCTTATTTTTCGTATTCCTGACACGCCGTTCGTATTTTTCAAAGCTCTGCTGGCAGGAATAGACCGAAAGCACATATTTCGGCGGATTCAAAATTCCCCGGACGATTGCCTCGCCAAGGGTCATCTCCGAAGCTATATTGCCGTCAAAAAGCTCTTCCGCCATATCCCTCTGGTTATCCAGATAGCGAATATTCGTAGCGGACAGACCCAGAATCGGCGTATCTGGAAAGATGGAGAGCAGCTTCTGTACGCCCTGCCCCCACATCTGGGCGCCGCAGCGGTGAAATTCATCCAGAATGATGTAAGCCGGGCAAATCTCAGCGATTTCCTCGTCACTCATCCACATCAGCTTTGCGTAGGTACAAAAAATAATGTTGGCAGGAACCTCACCGCCGTTGGCCGCTTTCAGATTTTCCAGCTGCGTCTTGAAAATATACTCCGACGGAGAAAGCCAGAGGACACGTTTTCCCGCAAAACCAGCCGCGCATGAGGCTTTTTCAAAAGCGTTTTCAAAAACCTCTTCAGAAGCCTTTTCAGGAATGCCGACACCGGCAGCTGTCAGAGGGGAACGTGGGTCTGTCTCCATCAGATCCGCACAGAGACGGAAGCCGATGAAGGACTTGCCGGTTCCTGTCGGATGAATAATTGCCGCCTTGCCTGTCCGTTTCATCATATCCACAGCAGCGTTATAGGCAGACATATTATGTTCATACAGCACAACTTCCAGCGTCCTCACCTCCCATCCGCGCGTCACACCGATATCAGGTACTTCCTCCTCACGGAAAAGGCATTCTCTTCGGCGTGCGAGCATAGCTTCGCCATCCCGCCCTTTTCAGCGCGAATCAGAGTCCCGCTATGACATCCGGTATTCGCAGCAGCGGCGATGCGTCATGCTGCCAATAGCCGGAATTTATACCAAATATCTGACCACGAAAAATCATAGTAAGCGAAGTCAGCCGTATTACAGAGAACGTATCCTCCGCGTCAGGACAATCCTTTAGTGCGGTACTAAGGGATATCTGCCCTGAATTCCCTGATTTTACTGGCTTCCCGTCTTATGGCTTTTTTATTTTGACCACGAATCTGACCACGAATGGAATGATCGAGTGAACTGCTCCCGTGCTCACAGCATTCGTGGTCAAAATTAAAAAAGAAGACCGCTCCCCTGTTCGCAGCAGAATAGATGCAGTCTCAGCTGCAAAAACCATTCCTGTCTATGGCGTTTGAAATAAGTGAATAAAGTGGTCAGATTCTGACCACGAATCTGACCACTGACGTATCTTAATTATTTTATGATTGTGTTCATGTGCAATAGAGTCATTTGCTTTAGAAATGTAAAAAACAGGTAACTTCCATCACATATCTTGACAGACAGGGAGTTGTGATGTAAAATTTAAGCGCATAAAAACAATTTTACCGTATTTTCTTCCATAGAAAGGATATCCCTTAGTACCGCACTAAGGGATATTTTTACTGGATATTCATCGTCCTCCGATAGCTCTTTATATTTCCGTAAACGAATACCGCTGCCGTATCCCGGACGCCACGATATCATAAAGGATGGTTCCGTCGGGCTGGATGGTCTTTTCCCATGAGACTTCTTTTCCTTTGAATTTGTTCTTCAAAAATTCCTCTATATCATCAATTTCCGCTTCGTCAATAAACACGTCCCGCATCTGGTTGTTGGGGCACTGGTTAAAGATTTCCCATACCGTTTCGTAGCACTTCATATTGAAACTCCCTTCTGTCAGTTTTCCCGGTTTTCTCTTCGTATCTTTAAAATCTCATCCAGGATCCGGCTCGCAGCCGCCTCTTTGCTCATCAGCTCCAGCTCGGTCTCTGTACTCTCGCCAAACAGCGTGATCACGTTTGTATCTGTGCCAAAGCCTGCGCCCTTTGTCTTCACATTGTTGGCCGCGATCAGATCCAGGTGCTTGCGGTGCAGCTTTTCTTTTGCGCGCGCGACCATGTCCTCCGTTTCCATCGCAAAGCCGCAGAGGACCTGTCCCGTCGGTTTTCTTTCGCCGATGTCTGCGAGGATATCCTGCGTCCGCGCAAGCGGAAGGGTCAGATCCTCGTCATTCTTTTTTATCTTCTGATCGGAGACGGTCGCCGGACGATAATCCGCGACGGCAGCCGCCATGATGATAACATCCTGTTGATCTGAGCGCTGTGTTACCGCCTCGTACATATCCTGTGCGGAAATCACCGGCACCAGAGTCACGCCGACCGGAGTCGGTAGGTTCGTCTTCCCTGAAACCAGCGTCACATCTGCCCCCCGCTGGCGGCTGACCCGTGCGAGTGCGTAACCCATTTTTCCGGTGGAATGGTTCGACAGGAAGCGCACCGGATCCAGCGCCTCCATTGTAGGACCCGCCGTTACCAGGACGCGCAGACCTTCCATGTCTTTTTTGCGGGCAATCGCATTCAGGACGTATTCTACGATCTCGCGCTCATCAGGGAATTTTCCTTTGCCCTCATCGCCGCAGGCCAGATGGCCGCTCGCAGGTTCAATGACCGTCCAGCCGTATTCCTCCAGCATATGAAGATTTCTCTGCGTCACCGGGTTCTGATACATCCGCGTATTCATCGCCGGGGCGATCAGCTTCGGACAGGTGCACGCCAAAAGCGTCGTTGTCAGCATATCGTCCGCCAGCCCATAGGCCAGCTTTGCCGCCGTATTCGCGCTTGCCGGCGCTACCAGCGCCAGATCGGCACGTTTCGCCAGTTCGACGTGTTCTACATTGAACTGGAAATTTCGGTCAAAGGTGTCGGTCAGGCATTTGTTCCCGGTCAGTGTCTCGAACGTAACCGGGGTAATAAACTGCGCTCCGTTTTTCGTCAGAATCACATGCACATCCGCGTGCTGTTTTTTCAAAAGGCTCGCCAGATTCGCCGCCTTGTATGCGGCAATGCTTCCGGTCACGCCGAGGATAATCGTTTTTCCTTTAAGCATCTCTATTTTCCTTCCTTTTCTGTCCTGCGTCATTGATTATATCCCGATTCGCGCGTTTTCACAATGGGAGAAACGGTTTTTTGACCGCGCATTTTCGAAAGGGCAAAAGCTTTTCCTGTATACAGAGCGCAAAAGGGCGCAGCCTGCGCTGCGCCCCATTCATTTTTCTATGCGGTTATTTTCAAAACGGCTGTCTTTACTCAGCGTCTGTTTCGGACTCCGTCTCGACTTCTGCCTCAGAAACAGTCACTGATGTGATGTGCGGATTCACACCCTCATACCAGTACAGGAAGCCTTCCATGTCGATGACATCGCCGACTTCAAGCTCAGTCACAGCCTGATATACGTCTGTGGTATTGTCACACAGATAGGACTCTACCGTGAACGTATAGGTCTCCCCGTTGTAGGAAACGTTGAAGTACAGGTCGTCTCCATCTGCACCGGAGCCATCCCATGCGTACAGGAACGCAGCTTCGTTTCCATCTGCATCCTCAGAAGCCTCTACGGTCATACCGGTAAAGGATACGTACTGGTTCTGATAATCTTCCAGCTCGTCCGTGCCAAGAAGCTCTGTCACATCAAGAGCCTCTGCAACAAAGGTATCTCCGTCGTCCACGATCTCAAAGGTCGCGTCGATGATCTCTACCTCGCCAGACCACTCAGACTTGTAGCCGGTCACTTTGATCTTCGTGCCAACCTCAAGCAGCTCGTAATCTTCCTCGGAGCACTCCATATTGTACAGGAAATATGCGCCGTCTTCATCCTGCGTGTAAACGGTTGCCGTATCGTCCCACCAGGACTGCTTAGCCTGTACATAGGTCTCCACAACCACCAGCGTGTCCATATCCGCTGCGATATACTCCTCATAAGACATTACCGCAACTTCTTCATCCTCAGCTGCTTCTTCCGTCTCAGATTCCGCTTCCGTTACTTCCTCAGTTTCGGTCTCCGTTTCTGCCTCAGTTACTTCCTCCGTTTCGGTTTCGGTCTCTGCTTCGGTTACTTCTTCAGTCTCAGTCTCAGTATCAGAATCTGTAACTTATTAATACACATAATCAGAGTCAGAATAGAATACTAGTTGAGAAAGAGGTT
>JAJPXX010000026.1 GCA_021205225.1 Lachnospiraceae bacterium | reverse complement strand
ATGATGATGCAATCATTATAGAGCTCAAAGTAGACCATACTGCGGATGAGGCGATCGAACAGATTAAAGAGCGTCATGAATGCAGGGTGGAAGTGCTGAGAGAAAAATGCTGAAAGATATTAGAATCCGTATGCGATTACTATAATGAAGCAGAGATTATCTGAAGGAACTGTAATTGTGCAGGGAGGAAACAATGGAGATTGTTTTACAGAATTTGACGATGAAATTTCCGAGCCGTGACCGGAAAAAGAAAGAGGACGTTATTGCGGTAAATGATTTTACATTTACGGTTCCGGATGGGGAGCTGATTGGTCTTCTCGGACCGTCCGGCTGCGGAAAAAGTACGACGCTGAATCTGATCAGCGGCCTTTTGAAGCCGACGGAGGGAAGGATTTTCTTTGGGAAGGATGATGTGACGAATCTGGCGCCGGAGCACCGCGGAATCGGGCTGGTGTTTCAGAATTACGCACTGTATCCGCATCTGACGGTGCGTCAGAATATCCAGTTTCCTCTGGAAAACCGTAAGGGAAAAGACCGGCTGTCGAAGGAACAGATGCGCGCAATGGCAGACGAAGCGGCGCGTCTGGTGCAGATTGACCAGCTGATGGACCGCCGGCCGGCGGAGTTATCCGGCGGGCAGCAGCAGCGGGTGGCGATTGCGCGTGCCCTGGTGAAGCAGCCGAGGGTGCTGCTTCTGGATGAGCCGCTGTCTAATCTGGACGCCCGGCTGCGCCTGCAGACGAGAGATGAGATCCGCCGGATTCAGCGGGAAACCGGGATTACGACGATCTTTGTGACGCATGACCAGGATGAGGCGATGAGTATTTCCGACCGGATTGTGGTCATGAAAGAGGGCGTGGTGCAGCAGACTGGAAAACCGCAGGAGGTCTATGACAGCCCGGCGAATCTGTTTGTCGCGAAGTTCCTGGGGACGCCGCCGATCAATGTGTTCGAGGGACGCCTGCGGGGCGGATGGCTGTATATCGGAGAAGATAAAGTGCTTAGGATATGCGGTGCGGGAGAGGACGGCGGCAGCGGAGCGTCTGGAGCATCGGATGGTACTCATGGCAGCAGCGTGCCGATCTGCGGTGAAACAGCGGTTCGCGGGGGAACCGGGCAGGAGACGCTTCCGGATCAGGATGTCTGGGTTGGCGTCCGCCCGGAAGGGTTTCTGCTGCGTGAGAATGGTCCATTTGCCTGTGACCTTAATGGCGTGGAGGTGATGGGGCGCGATATCAGTGTCCTTTCCCGGAACCGGGCGTCCGTGAATCCGACTGTCCGCTCTATTATCAGTACGGAGAGCCGGGTAGATACGTCGAGCCCAACGGTACGTTTTGCGCTGCGGCCGGAGAAGGTATTCCTGTTTGATAAAAAGACAGAGAAGCGTATCTGTTTTACACTGCAGCAGGGAGATGCTTCCTGCACTGCCGGTTCTTTGAATGAATCAGGGAAAAAGGTGTGCCCGGCCAAAGCAGAGCATTTGGACGGAACAGCACCGGATTTGGCAGACAGACAGGGGGCGCGGCGATGAATATGGCGAAAGGGCGTTTTGGCAATTTAAAAGGCTGGCTGTATCTCCTTCCGGCGATTTTGTTCCTGGGGGCGTTCCTGGTATATCCGCTGATCGACGTGTTTATCTATTCGTTTGAGGAGGGATATAACTTTACTTCGCAGACGTATTATGGCGTTGGGCTTTATAATTACTCCTATGTCCTGCATGATCCTTATTTTTTGCAGGCAGTGAAAAATACATTTATCCTTGTGGTGATTACGGTGCCGCTCTCGACGGGACTTGCGCTGCTGATCTCGGTCGCCCTGCACTCCGTCACGAGGTTCCGGAACCTGCTGCAGACGATATATTTTCTGCCGTATGTGACGAATACCCTGGCGGTTGGACTGGTATTCATGATTCTTTTTAAAAAAACCGCTTACAGCGACGGCATGATTAACCTGCTGATCAGTTTTTTCGGCGGCAGCTCGATTGACTTTATTGACGGGCCGTACTGGGCAAAAATGCTGGTGCTCTGCATTTACACAATCTGGGTTGTGATGCCGTTTAAAATCCTGATCCTGACCGGCGCGCTCGCTTCGGTCAACGAAGATTATTACAAAGCCGCGCGGGTGGACGGCACGTCCAGATTCCGGATCTTTCGTAAAATCACGCTGCCGATGATTTCTCCGATGATATTTTATCTGGTGATCACCGGTTTTATCGGTGCGTTTAAGGCCTATAGCGACGTGGTCGCGCTCTTTGGCACGGACCTGAACGCGGCGGAAATGAACACGATTGTTGGCTATGTGTATGATATGCTCTATGGCGACAGCGGCGGGTATCCATCGTACGCTAGCGCGGCGGCGATCATCCTGTTTGTGATTATACTGACCATCACATGTATTAACCTGATGGTAAGCAGAAGGAGGGCGCAGGGATGATGGAAGGTTCATTTGATTTTGCAAAGGCAGAGCGCCGGGAAAAGATGCGCGCCCGCGTCCTTGGCGCGGTGAAGGGTGTGTTTCTGGCGCTGTGGGCGCTGATTGTGCTTTTTCCGTTTTACTGGATGGTGCTGACGTCAGTAAAGAGCTATGGAGAATATAGCTCTGAATCGGTTCCGAAGTTCATCACTCTGACGCCGACGCTGCAGAATTACGCGGACGCGTTTACAGAGGTGCCGCTGGCGCGCTATCTGGCAAATACAGTGATTTTTGCGGTGGCAACGACGGCGCTGATGCTGGTGGTCATTACACTGGCGGCATTCGCGTTTGCGCGGCTGCAGTTTCGCGGGAAAAATCTGGTGTTCGTATTTTTCCTTTCGCTGATGATGATTCCGAATGAACTGGTGATTATCACAAATTTTGTGACGATCACAAATCTGAATCTGCGGAACAGCTATGCCGGACTGATATTGCCGTCAGTGACGTCGGTTTTCTATATTTATCTTCTGAAGGAGAACTTTGAGCAGATTCCGGACAGCCTTTACTATGCGGCAAAGGTAGACGGGACGTCAGATTTTAAGTATCTGTGGAAGGTGATGCTGCCGATCTCCAAGCCGACGCTTACGACTGTCACGATTCTGAAAGTGATTGAGTGCTGGAATTCCTATGTATGGCCGCGGCTGATTACAGACGATCAGAATTATTATCTGGTGTCCAACGGAATCCAGGAGATTCGTGAAAACGGCTTCGGACGGGAAAACATTCCGGCAATGATGGCGGCAGTGGTAGTGATTTCTGTGCCGCTGATCGTATTGTTTCTGATTTTCCGGAAGCAGATCATGGCGGGGGTGTCCCGCGGCGGGCTGAAGGCATAGCGGGCTCCATCGCGGAGCTGAACGATCCTGCGTGCCAGTGGCACGCGTTTAGGATCGACCGAAGCGGCAGCGGAGACGAGATTTTAAATGTGCTTTTCCTCTCGCCGGGGCGGTATCCCGCACAGAGTGCTAAGCCTCGTAACTGTGAAGGTACTGAACAGTTACGAAGTTTGTAAGGTGTATTTCACAAGAGGATTCAGAAAACCAGAGGGTATATTATGAGAAAAAACCAAGGGAAACGGATATGGAGGCAGAATAGAAAGCGCGGCACCTGGCGGCGAGGTGTTCTGTTGGCGCTTCTGGTACTTTTTTGTGTGGTATTTCTGAGCGCGTGTCATGGCTCGCAGGAGACAAAGGAAGCGTTTGAGGTGCCGGAGGAGTTTGATGCATCGCGCGACTATGAGATCACGTTCTGGGCGAAGAATGACACGAATAAGACGCAGGTGGCGATTTATGAGCAGGCGATTGAGGATTTTGAGGCACTGTATCCGAATATTACGGTGAATATCCGCCTGTATACGGATTATTCGGATATTTATAACGATGTCATCACAAATATTGCGACGGATACGACGCCGAATGTCTGCATTACGTATCCGGATCACATCGCGACTTACCTGACCGGAGATAACCAGGTCGTGGCTTTGGACGACCTGATGACGGATGAAAAGTACGGACTGGGCGGAAGCGAGCTGCTGTTTGATTCGCCAACGGTGGATGAGGTGGTGCCGCAGTTCCTGGAAGAATGTCAGATTGACGGCACGTATTACGCACTGCCATATATGCGCTCCACGGAGGCCTGTTATGTGAACAAGACATATGTTGAGGCGCTGGGCTTTGAGCTTCCTGAAACCTTGACCTGGGATTTTATCTGGGAGGTTTGCGAGGCAGCCATGGAAAAGGACGCGGACGGAAATTTTGCCGTGAACGGACAGAGCGTGATGATTCCCTTTATCTACAAATCCACGGATAACATGATGATCACCATGCTCAAACAGCTGGACGCCGGGTATTCGACTGCGGCGGGAGATGTTCTGCTCTTTAATGACACTACGACGGAATTGTTGTATGAGATTGCGGAACGCGCGGAAAACAGAGAATTTTCCACCTTCAAAATTTCCGGTTATCCGGCTAATTTCCTGAACGCGGGGCAGTGTATTTTCGCGATCGATTCGACTGCCGGGGCGACCTGGATGGGAACAGACGCGCCGCTGCTCGATATCAGCGAGGATAAGCTGGTCGAGTTTGAGACAGTAGTGATGGCAGTGCCGCAGTATGACACCGGGAATGTGCAGATGATTTCCCAGGGACCATCCATCTGTATTTTTAATAAGGAAGACTCACAGGAGGTACTCGCGTCCTGGCTGTTTGCGCAGTATCTGCTTACGAACGATGTACAGATTGCGTATTCTCAGACAGAAGGCTATCTCCCGGTCACGACGAAAGCGCAGGAGTCCGACGAGTATCAGGATTATCTCTCCCGGTCCGGCGAGGACAATTCTACTTATTATAGTGTAAAAATCGACGCCGCAAAGCTTTTGCTGGATAACATCGAAAACACTTTTACGACTGCTGTCTTCAACGGCTCAACCTCCCTGCGCAGCGCGGCGGGGCAGCTGATTGAAAATACGACAAAATCTGCCCGGCGCGGTGAGACGATTGATGACGCCTATTTCGAGACCCTTTATGAGGATGTGACTTCGCTCTACCGCCTGGATCAGATTGAAGCGGCAGACGATGAGGATTCCGGCGGCTTAAAAGACCTTGGGCCGCTGCCGCAGACTTCCGTGATCCTGCTGGGGAGTCTTGCCGCGGTATGGGCGCTGATTCTGCTGTATCTGCTGTGGCAGGCGGTGAAAACAAGAAAATCTGGAGGTGATTAATATACCGGCATTATCTATGTTTTTTGGAATTATTGTAAGGATGCAAAGCGAAAGAGGCGGAAAACATAACAAACCACATGTGCATGCATTATATGGAGATGAAGAAGTTGTGGTAGGACTGGATGGTGAAGTTTTAGAAGGGCATTTTCCGAACAAACAGATGAAATTGTTAGTGGCGTGGATGGCTATTCATGAGGAAGAATTGCAGGCAAATTGGAAATTGTTAAGTGATGGAGATGGTTATTTTAAAATAGAGCCATTGCGATAAGTAAGGGGAGGGTGCTATGCTCAGACCGACAGCTGTTCATGCGGAAGCAGTTTGTATGTATCAAATACTGGTAGAATTTGATAATGGAGAAAAAAAAATATTTGATGTTGAACCATATATAAAGGGAGAATGGTATGGAAAACTGAGGATATATGAATATTTTAAAAGAGTCTCTACAGACGGCTTTACAGTTGTCTGGCCAGACGGGCAGGATATTTGTCCGGATGAATTATATGAAACAGGGCAACCAATAGCGGGAAGCCCGCAACAAAAGGAGGAACCAAAATGGAATTGAAAGAAATACTTCAGCACGTAGACCACACATTGCTTTCTCAGAGCGCAACCTGGGAACAGATTCAGCAGATCTGCGACGACGCGGTGAAATATGAGACAGCGTCCGTATGTATCCCGCCAAGCTATGTAAAACAGGCCAGGGAATATCTGGACAGTCTGGCGCTGACCCAGGGTCCGGCCGTCTGCACAGTCATCGGATTCCCGAACGGATATAACACTACCGAAGTTAAGGAGTTCGAGACAAAGGATGCGATTGCGAACGGCGCTGATGAAATTGATATGGTGATTAATATCGGCTGGGTGAAGGATCAGAAATATGACTGCCTTCTGGATGAAATTCGCACTCTGAAAGCGGCCTGCGGCGGCAAAATCCTGAAGGTTATCATTGAGACCTGCCTGCTGACGGACGAGGAGAAGATTCGCCTTTGTGAGATCGTCACCGGGGCGGGCGCTGATTTTATCAAAACATCCACTGGTTTCAGTACAGCCGGTGCGACCTTCGATGATGTCGCTCTGTTTGCGAAACACGTAGGCAGTGATGTGAAGATCAAGGCGGCGGGAGGAATTTCATCGCTTGACGATGCGGCGCATTTTCTGGAGCTTGGCGCATCTCGCCTTGGCACAAGCCGGATCGTGAAAATTGCGAAAGCGCAGAAGTGACAAAACCGGAATAGACGAAGAGAAGCAGAAAGAAAAGAGGCTTCTTCCTGTCCGTATGATTTGCGGCAGAAAGGAGCCTCTTTTTACTGCGTATTATTTTCATATTACGGGTTATAATACAGGAT
>JAJPXX010000100.1:9344-28857 GCA_021205225.1 Lachnospiraceae bacterium | reverse complement strand
TTTTTAATTAAAATGAAGATAATTTTACCCTTTGATTCATTCACAATGCGTTTCATCGCGTTTTGAAGCTTTGTCTGACATTCTTCATTTACTGAATAAAGCTTTGAACGAATGCCGTCATCCACCAGCTGTTCTACCGATTTTCCAAAAATGAGCGTATGAAACACACCCTCTTCCGTATTTTCATTCTGTTTCATATAAGAGATCAGATCCCTGGCCTGCTCTTCACTTCCGACAATAGGCGCCACCTCTGTGACGACATCCGCCCGCAGAAGATGTATGGAAGGAGCTTCGGCCGTGATTTTTACGCCAAACCGGTTTCCCTGCCGGACGACTACCGGCTCTTCAATCCGGATTTCCTCTCTGCGGGGCGCGATCACTCCATATCCCGTCTGATGAACCGACTCTAAGGCTTCCGCAACCGCTTCATACTGTACTTTCCGGGATGCCATCTCACTCACAAGAGAAATCAGCTGATACTCACTGCGGATCCTGGTTCCTGTCATTTCGCTTAAAATATCATAATAAAGGGAATCCTGCAAAGAAACATCGACCTCCGCGCTTCCACAGGCGAAATCCACATGATCCAGCTTTACCCGTTTAATATGTGGATTATCCTTGAAAAAAGCGATATCAGATATCTTTCCATTCCCGGCACGTATGACATCGCCAATGGTATAAAATCCCCGCATGGCCGTCTGGGTAGAAGCAAACAGTGACTGCTTCAGCCAGTGATCTGCCTGTAATGTCTCTACCCATTTTGGTATCTGAAAGATGATCCGTGTAAGCGGAAACTCCGGAAGAAGCTGTTCAAACACCTGCTGGATCTCATTTGGGCCAATCCTCTCGCAATTCAGAAGCATTGCCCTTACGCCATAGTCAGTTGAAATACGGGAAACAGTGTCCTTTGCCGTCTGGGCAAGCGGAGCAGATGAATTCACTATCACCACAAACGGTTTCCCAAGCTTTTTCAGCTTTAGAATGGTCTCTTTTTCCGCTTCCAGAAAGCTTTCGCGGGGCAGATCTCCAAAACTTCCGTCTGTGGTGATCACCAGGCCTACCGTCGCGTGCTCACAGATGACTTTCTGGGTTCCCATCCTGGCTGCTTCTGCAAATGGAACCGGCTGTTCCTGCCAGGGCGTCTTTACCATCCGCGGCTTTCCATCCTCTTCCATCCCCTCCGCTCCGGGAACCGGAAATCCCACGCAGTCCACGAGACGAATTGCCATGGGATTTCCATCTCCGGCCGGCACACGCACAGCTTCTTTTGGAATAAATTTAGGCTCCACCGTCGTCACCATTTTTCCTGATGCACTCGCCGGCATTTCATCCCGCGCGGCAGCTCTGTCATGCTCACCAAGCTCCGGCAAAACCAGCTGCTCTACAAATTTTCTGGCAAACGTCGACTTTCCTGTCCGCACGGGGCCTACAATCCCCACGTAGATCTCTCCATTCGTCCGCATGCGGATATCTCTGTATAAATCAAATTTTTCCATAAAAAGACCCCCTGCACCCATAACGTATGAACAGCAAACCGCAGGTCTTCGCTTCGAACGACGCAAAGCGAACGTCTACTGAATGAATCAGCGCCTGTCTTTTCATTTCAATGCTGTTCAGAATTGTTACAATATATGCTGAGGGTTATAAAAATATGTATAGAAAAGGCACAATCCCCTCGGACATTGCGGACTGTCCTTTGAAGATTGTGCCTGGTCGTACAGATCAGCTTGCGGAACGTCATCTGTACGCTGCCCCAAAAGAATCCTCTCAATATTTGCGGAGTACTGAAAGGCCTTCTGGCACAAGGAGGTATGTTTGTGTATTGCCATTGCCTCGAGACAACATTCCTTTTTATTTTATATGCCTGTTTCCCCATCACAGACGACAACGGCCACCTCTATCATATGGCCGCGGCGGAGTGTTCAGCTTTACTCGGAAGCTCTTCTCTCACACCAAGCAGGTTTCCTGGCTCACAGATCTTCGCTCAATCTCTCCTTCTCACGCTGTCAAATCGGGTACGCAATGGATAATGAGATCTCACTCCCTGTATACAGTGACCGGATCGCTCAGGCGTCTCACCTGATTCCCTCTTCAGACCCTGCAGGGTCTGCACTTGACGTGGCAACTTTTCATTACACGCCAAAACTATAACACAAATAACACTACACGTCAATCAATTTTTGACGCTATTTGAAATTGTCAGATTCCGGCTTTCTTTGCTGCCGCTTCCACAACATGGCTCACCAGTACAGAAGTAGTCACGCTTCCAACTCCGCCCGGCACCGGTGTGATCGCGTCCACAATCGGCTCCACTGCGGCATAATCAACATCTCCGCAGAGCTTGCCTTCCGCATTCACATTGATGCCGACATCAATGATAACCTGCCCTGGCTTCACATATTCCGCGCCTACGACACCCGCACGCCCGGCCGCGACAATGATAATATCCGCCTCTCTGGCTACAGAAGGCATATCAACGGTTCTGGTGTGGCAGATCGTGACGGTTGCGTTTTTCTTTACCAGCATCATCGCCGCAGGCTTCCCTACCACAAGGCTTCTGCCGATCACAACTGCTTTCTTCCCGGTGCAGTCAATGCCATAGTGATCCAGGATCTCCATGCAGGCCTGCGGTGTGCACGGCGGATATCCGATTGCCTTACCCGTAAATACGCCGGACATGGAACCATCCGTCATGCAGTCAACATCCTTCGCCGGATCGAGCGCATTCTCAATCACACTCTGATCCAGATGCTTCGGAAGCGGACGGAACAGAAGGACGCCATGGATCGCGTCATTTTTATTCACATCATCAATTACTTTCAGAAGCTCCTCCTGAGACACATCGCCCGGAAGAAGGATTTTCTCACAGGCCACACCAAGGGTCTCACAACGCTTTGTCGCGCCTCTTTCATAGGAAATATCGCTTTCATTTTCACCTACCCGGATGATTCCAAGCGTTGGCTTTACGCCCTTTGCCTCCAGCTCAGCCACTTTTGCCTTAATACGCTCATTCAGAGCTGCCGTTACTTCTTTTCCCAGAAGCTGTTTTGCCATTTGTCTGCCTCCCTGTCTCTATCGCGGAAATCCGCAAAATAGTTCCTGATTTTCATTTTTACTTCAGCCTTGCGAGAACACTCTCATAAATCTCGTCCGCCATCGCCGGATACTTTGCCAGCATCGCGTCTGCTTTTGCGTTCAGTTCTTCCGCGTATTCACGGTTTACCATAGATTTCGTATTAATATATACGTTCAGGCTTGCTCCCTGCAGAGCCGCCTTACAAAATACCGCGCCTACGCCCGCATCACTGATTGCCAGCGCGGAGCCTTTTGCCGCGAATTCCCTGATCAGTTCAAGCGCCTCACAGCATTTTTCCATGATTTCCATAGGAACAGAGCAGGCATCCTTCAGCACAATCTCCATCACGCGTGCCTTTTCCGCCTTTTCTTCCTCTGTCGCGCGCGGCATCCCGTAGGCCTTTGAGAGCGGTTCAAATACCTCCGCATCCTTTTCTACGAGCGTCAGAAGCTCTGCCTGGAGCTTATCGCATTTTCCCTTCAGCTCCCACATTTCATCCTCTACGTCCGCGTATTTTTTCTTTCCTACAGTCAGACTGCCGACCATATTCCCAAGCGCCGTACCGACTGCGCCTACCAGAGCCGACGCGCCGCCGCCGCCAGGTACCGGTGCCTTTGAAGCAAGCACCTCTACGAATTCATTGCATGGTACTGTTGAAAATCCCATAGCTTCCTCCTTGCGTGAATAGCAGCATCCGGTTTTCACCGCCGTACACTGCCTGTCTGTTTGAAACTGTTGGCAAAATTATAGTCCGATTACATAAGAAATGTCAAGGAAATTGTCTTTTTACACCAGCTTTATCGCGCCGATGATCACATCACAGGCAACTACCAGATCCTCCGCGTGAAAAGCCGCTGCAAAATTATCGCTGAAGAGGATTTGCGCGGAAGGGGAAAATTCCTCATCTCCGCTCCAAAGCTGAAAGCGAATGAAATACCCCTCAAACACTTCGATCTCATATCCGGCGTCCCCGGCCGGGATCTTCTTCGCGCCCAGTTTTTCCATCGCGCCGCAAAACGCCTCCAGACGGTTGCCATAGGAGAAAGCCAGCCGCGACAGGCACCTGCCGCTGAACTGGCGATAATAGACTTCTCCCCAGGGTACTTCCCGATACGTAAGAAATTTTCCGGTGCTTTGAGCCTTACAGCACTCGACCAGGTAGCGAATCACAAGTGTCCTGGCAGCGGAAAGCTGCATCAGGGCAGGCGGCCGATCCGTCTCCTGCGCAACCCGAACGGAAAAATCCGGGTAGCGGATCGCATACTCGACACCCAGAAAGGAAATTCGAAATTCAGATGAGTCCCCGGACCAGACCGCACCTGTACGTACGCTCACCTCACTGGGATCGGTTTTCTGATATTCCGCCAGATAGTGTTCAAATGGGACTCGTTCTTTGTTGTCTTTTTCGTATGTGACCTCCATGATTCTCCTTCTAATCCTTCCTGTTACGGCGAAATTAAGGGAACGAAACCGTTCCCTTATTTCTTCCGGAAATATCAATTCTCAGATATTTGCCCTGGTAATGCATGATATTTCTTTTTATCCTGTTACCGGAGCCCTGCCTGCTGTAAAAGTGCCGGAATCTTTGACTCCCAGCCAAGCGCCATGATATGTACGCCCTGGCAGTATGGCTTGCATTCTTTAATGATGCGCGCCGCGATCTCTACGCCGGTAATGCCTGCTTTGGTCTTCTCCTTGTCCGCGCGAAGCTCGTCAAGCATCTCCTGCGGAACATGGATGCCGGCGACATTGTCGTTCATGTATTTCGCCATTCCAGCTGACTTCGGAATCACGATACCCAGCTGCACCGGCTTGCCAAACTGGCTGGCTTTTTCCATAAATTTAATGAATTTCTCCGGCTCATAGACTGCCTGAGTCTGGAAATAATCCGCGCCCGCGCGCACCTTGCGCTCCATCTTCGCCAGCTGTGCGTCAACAGAATCGCTGCACGGCGAAACTACCGCGCCCTTTGCGAATTTTGGTGGTTCGCCAACCAGAGCGTTGCCTCCAAGGTCAACTCCCTCCTCCAGCTGCTTTACCGTATGGATCAGAGAGACAGAATCCAGATCAAAGACCGGCTTTGCCTGCGGATGATCACCAAGCTTCGTATGATCGCCGGTCAGAAGCAGCAGATTCTCAATGCCAAACATAGCCGCGCTTAACAGATCCGACTGCAGCGCAATCCGGTTCCGGTCACGGCAGGTAATCTGAAAAATAGGCGTCAGCCCTTCATCTTTCAATGCCTTACAGGTAGCCAGTGATCCCAGACGCATGACGGAAGACTGGTTATCGGTCACATTGACGGCCGTAATATCGCTTAAATAGGTTTTCGCCTCTTCCAGCAGATGTTCGATGTGGCAGCCTTTTGGCGGGCCTACTTCCGCGGTAACGACAAACTCGCCCTGCTCGAATTTTTCTGTGATTTTCATTTTCAGTCACTCCTATATTCTTCTATATTATATTTCCTTATCCGTCGCGAAATTGCGAATCTGCACCGGGCACTTCATCGCGTCCAGACGGCCGATCTTCTCCAGCCGCCGATAGATGCGCTCCCAGCCGCATTCCATGTTGGGGTCTACCTCACATTTTCCATTTTTAGCGCCGCCACACTGGCCATTGACCAGGCTCTTTGAACAGGCTGTGATCGGACAGATGCCCCCGGTCAGGTTGAGATAGCACTCACCGCACTGGCCGCAGTCGTACTCAAGCGGCGTGACGCCCTGGAAGCCCGGAAGCCGACAGGTATCGCATCCGGCGCACACTGTTTTCTCCTCCAGACGGGCCGCCACTGTCTGCACGCCCACGCCGCAGGAAAATACCAGTACCACATCCGCCGCGTCAATCGCGTCCTTATGGCGTTCCAGCTGTATTTCCAGGTTCTCAGGATTGCAGATATAGTCCGTCGTAAGAATCCCGGTCACCATCCCGGAATCATTCATCTCGCCCTGAAGAGCGGCCGCCTCTTCCAATGGAAAATAGACTTCCCTGCACCCAAAGCAATTAATGATAAAAACCTTTTTCCCGTCTGTCAGGGAGAGAATCGAGTCTTTTGTTTTTAACTGTGTAATCAGCATATCACTTCATCCCCCTTACTGCGGCTTTCCCGGCTTTGATCTTTGTCACCAGCGGAATCTTTGAGGAGCAGATGTATTCACAGCTGCGGCACTCCACACAGTCCATGACGCTCTTTTCTTTCATAGCCAGCCAGTTCTCTTCATCCGCGTATTTCGCGAAATACAGCGGAGAAAGCTCCATCGGACAGACATCCACGCAGCGCCCGCACTTGATGCACGGCTGCTCTTTAGAATACTCCGTATCGACACAAATAATTCCGTTGGAGCCCTTCATGATCGGAACATTCAGATCCGTAAGGGTAAAGCCCATCATCGGACCTCCGGCCTTGTATGTAATATCATTTTCAGAATCCACGCCGCCGCAGTAATCGATCAGATCCTTTGTATTCGTACCGATCTTTACAATAAAGTTCCCCGGATTCTTCAGGCGCTCGCCGGTCACAGTCACGACACGCTCAATGAGCGGCATCCCCTTCTGAATCGCGTCCGAAATAGCCTTAGTCGTGCTGATATTGCTCACAACACAGCCGACATCCGCCGGAAGCCCGCCGCTTGGAACCTGTCTTTTCAGCACGCGCTTGATCAGCATCTTCTCCGCGCCCTGCGGGTATTTGGTCTTCGCGACTACTACATCCAGATTGTCATACTCCGCAACCTTTGCCTTCATCAGTTCGATCGCGTCCTGTTTGTTATCTTCAATCACGATGAGACCTCTTTCGGCTCCCACCGTCTTCACAATCGCGCGCAGGCCATAGATGACGTCGTCCGCAAATTCCAGCATAACTCTGTGATCCGCAGTCAGAAGCGGCTCACATTCGCAGCCATTCAGTAAGATGGTATCCACCGGCTTCGCCGGTTTTAATTTCACAGACGTCGGGAAACCCGCGCCGCCCATGCCGACAATACCGGCCTCTTTAACAATATCAATAATCTCCTCCGCAGTCAGCTCCTCCAGAGGCTTATGCGGCTGTATGGACTCATCCAGCGTATTTTTTCCGTCTGACTGAATCACAACTGCCGGACAGGTGCCTCTTGTCGCATGTCCGCGCGTCTCAATCGCAATGACCGTACCGCTGACCGAAGAATGAACCGGGCTGCTGATAAATCCGGCCGATTCACCGATCTTCTGCCCCACCTTCACGGTATCGCCCACAGCGACAACCGGATTCGCCGGAGCGCCCGCATGCATGGAAAGCGGAATCGCTACCACCTCCGGCTCCGGGAATCTCTGCAAAGCCAGGTGTTCTGTAAATTCCTTGCGTTCAAGCGGATGAACGCCTCCGTAATAGCCATCCAGCCGATTTTCCCGGATGGACTTCACGTAGTCATTGATAAACCTGAAATTCGTTTTCGAATAATCGCGAAGCTGTACCGGCTGGTTCAGGAACTCCTCAAGCCTGCCCTGTTTTTCCAGTCTCCGGTAAATCTTTTCCCATGCGCAGTCCTTATCGGGATCTACCTCGCACTTTCCATTCTTTGCACCGCCGCACTGGCCGTTCACCAGACTCTTTGAACAGTCAACGATCGGACAGATTCCTCCTGTGATATTCAGATAACACTGCGCACATGCGTCACAGCTTTTTTTCGTCAGCGCCATGCCATGGTGTCCCGTGTAATTCAGTGAATCCGCGGCAGCGAATACCGGAACAGGTTTGGAATCCTTGTCGCCGCTTTCCACCATCAGATCCGCGATCGTCTGTACTCCAAGTCCGCAGGATACGACACAGACGCCCTCGGTCCCCTCCGGGATGCTATCCTTCAGCTTCCGCACAGTCTGCGTTTTGTTACACAAAAAGTCTACCTTCATGCTCCCCGTGATGGTCTTCCCCTGCTCCGCGGCCATCTTTTCAAACGCGGCGCAGTCCGGTTCCTCCGTGGTCGTAAACTCTTTGAAGCACTTGTTGCAGGCAATCACGAACAGATGATCTGTCCCTGCCAGAATCGGTGCCAGCTCGTCTGCGCTTTTTAACCGATACTTGGTGTAGTCCTCCAAATGCTCACCTCCCTGTGAATGATATAACATTAGAATATCTTCTGAAATTCCCGTTCATTGTATCTCTTTACGTGCTTTTTTTCAAGCAAATCTTTTGTTTTGTGGCCTGTTTTCGCCCTGTTGTGTCTCACCCTCGCCATAAGGCTCCCCGCAAGTCTTATCAGGATTATTTCTTCTTTGATTTCTTCTTCGCGGAATTTTTCTTTGCCGAAGCCTGTCCCGCAGCCTTTGCCTGAGATGGTTTCTGTGCCGTGGCAGTCTCGGGCTTTTCCGGTTTACGTTCATCCGGTATTTCCTGTTTTTCCCCGGAAGTCTCCGCTTCTGACTCCTTTGCTGCCGCATGAGATTTCATTACATACCAGAGCGAGCCTGTCACACAGACGGATGAGTAAGCGCCCGCTACTACGCCGACCATCAGCGGAAACGCGAATTCTTTGATCGTCGCCACGCCAATCAGGAAGAGCATGAAAATCGTGATAAACGTCGTAAAAGAGGTATAAATGCTTCGTGTCAGCGTCTGAGTCACGCTGGCGTTTACAATCTCAGCCAGATCCGAGCCGGGCATGAGCTTCTGATTCTCGCGGATACGGTCAAAAATGACGATCGTCGCGTTGATCGAGTAGCCGACAATGGTCAGCATACAGGCGATAAACGTGCTTCCTACTGAAATCCGGACAATCGCGTAGCAGGCAAACACCACCAGCACATCATGCAGCAGGGCAAGTACCGCGCTCCCCGCAAAGCGCACATCGTGAAACCGGATGGTAATATAGATCAGCATACAGATCGCAGCTACAATAACAGCTACCACCGCGTCCTGACGCATCTCGCTGCTGACTGTCGCAGAGATCGAATCATACAGAATCGCTGTCGCCTCCAGGTCATAGGCTTCTTCAAGTGCCTCTGAAATTTCCTGGCGCTGATCCAGATCCAGCACACTGGTTTTGATATAAACCTCCGTAGATCCCTGCGTGGTCTGGAACTGCACCTCTGCGTCCCCTGTCACTTCGGTAAAGATCGGCTTTACATCCGCTTCCAGTTCATCCAGAGACATTTCTTCATTGAATGTAACCGTCGTAGAAGTACCGCCCTTGAAATCCAGGCTCAGATTCAGCACACCGTTGCCCATCGCAGAGTTGACGCCCATAAACACCGGTCCCAGCAAAATCAGCACAAGCGATATCGCAAAGAACACGCGGCGGTGCCCGACAAAATCAAACTGTTTATATGTACGGGCTCTGCCGTAATATTTTTCATCGCGGAATCCCACCTCATACAGCGCATTCATGATCAGTCTGGAAATGACCAGAGCGGTAATCATGGAAAGCACAATACCGAGCGCCAGTGTCTGCGCAAATCCTTTGACACTGCCGGTACCGAGCATATTTAGCACAAAGGCCGCGATCAGGGTGGTGACATTGCCGTCCAGGATCGCGCTGAACGCTTTTTTATAACCGGTCTGAATCGCGCCCTTCACAGATTTCCCGGCGGAAATCTCTTCCCGGATACGCGCGTAAATAATCACATTCGCGTCCACCGCCATACCAATCGTCAGGATAATACCCGCGATACCCGGAAGCGTGAGCGTCAGGTCAAACGCATTCAGGCAGACCAGCGTCATACAGGTATAAAGAAGCAGGCAGAATGCCGCCACAACACCCGGAAGCGCATATACGATAATCATAAAAATCATGACAATCACAATGCCGATCGCACCGGCAATCAGGCTGGTCTTGATCGCGTCCTGCCCAAGCTGTGCGCCGACCACCTTTGAACTGATTTCCTCCAGTTCCAGAGAAAGTGCGCCAATCCGGATTGAGGAAGCCAGAGACTGCGCCTCCGAGGCACTGCTCATGCCGGAGATATAAGCGGTTCCGCCGGTGATCGCCTCGTTTACAACCGGGGCACTGATAATTTCATCATTGTATACAATATAAATGTAATTCCCGACGTTTTCAGAGGTCGCCTCGGCAAAGGCCTCCGCCCCGGAACTGGTCAGCTCCAGCTTGACCACATACTCCAGATTTCCCAGGTCGTCCTTCTGGGACGCCGCCGACGCTGTCTGGATATCGGAGCCGGTCAGAACTACGGTCCCATCCTCCAGCTGAAATTCAAGAGAGCCCGGCTGCCCCAGCTCCTCCAGTACCGCGTTTACATCCGACACGCCCGGAATCTCTATGCTGATCCGGTCAGAGCCCTCCTGATATACGTTTGCCTCAGTACTGTAGGTATCGGCACGCTGCTGCAGCTTGTAGACTGTATCGCTCATCTCTTCCGCAGTCGGATCCTCATCCACCACCTGATAGGTCACGCTCACACCGCCAGACAAATCAAGTCCGAGGATAATATTCTTCGCCGCACCGGTTCCCATTGGACCAATGCCAACCGCCGACACAAAGGCCAGGAAAATCAGCAGAGCGGCCATAACGACCAGCGTAATCCTCGCGTTCCTCTTATTCATTTTCATAATCTTACCTCCAAATATGCCACGCATTCACAGAATGCGTGACGCGAACCCGGCTATTGCGCATCCGCCAGCGCCGCCTTAATCATGATCGCGCATTCGACGCGCTTGCGCTGCAGCTCACATCCCAGATCATATGCATCCTGGATTGTGCCGTGGAAATTGTACGAATTGGCCGCACAGCCGCCGCTGCAATAAAACTTCGCAAAACAGTTCCTGCATTTTTCTTTCGTATAGACATTGCAGGCTTTGAACTGATCCACAATATCCGGCCGGGTCACGCCCTCATCCACATTTCCCATCAGATACTCTTCATGCCCGACAAACTGATGGCACGGGTAGAGATCGCCCCATGGCGTCACAGCCAGATACTCTGTGCCGGAGCCGCAGCCGGACAGCCGTTTGTAAACACACGGTCCGCCGGTCAGGTCGATCATGAAGTGGAAAAACGTAAATCCCCTTCCTTCTTTTTCCCGTTTTACCATCTCTTTCGCCAGACGGTCGTACTCGGAAAAAATCTGCGGTAAATCCTCCTCGCGGATCGCGTAATCTTCACTCGCATCCGCTACCACCGGTTCCACAGAAATCTGGCGAAAGCCTTCATCCGCCAGATGCAGCACATCATTGCAGAAATCCAGATTATTGTGCGTAAAGGTGCCGCGCACATACCAGGTTTTTCCATTCCCGGAACCGGCCCGATGCGGATCCGCAAATGCCGCAGGTGCTTCCTCATCCCCGGCTGATTCTCCTTCGGAAACCGCTTCTGCCGCCTGCGTCCGCAGCTCGACAAAATGCTTAAACTTCGGCATAATCAGATCGTAGCTGCCCTTTCCATTCCGAAATGGACGCATATAATCATGCACTTCGGGGCGGCCGTCAATGCTGAGTACGACATTCGCCATCTCCCGGTTCAGAAACTCCATAATCTCATCATTCAGCAAAACGCCATTCGTCGTCATTGTGAAGCGAAAGTTCTTATTATGGATCTTTTCCTGCTCGCGGCCATAGGCAACAATATCCTTGACTACCTGCCAGTTCATCAGCGGCTCTCCGCCGAAGAAATCCACCTCCAGATTCCGGCGCGCACCGGAATTCGCGATCAGGAAATCCAGAGCCTTTTTGCCGACCTCAAAGCTCATAAGGGCGCGCCGTCCATGGTATTCGCCCTCCTCCGCAAAGCAATAGCGGCAGGCAAGATTACAGTCGTGCGCAATATGTAAACAAAGTGCTTTCACTACCGTCGGACGCGCCTTATATTCCGAAATCGCTTTCTCATAGATATCCTCTGTAAAAAGCACGCCAAACTCCATAAGCTGGGCGCACTCATCCAATGATTCCACAATTTCCTGCGCCGAATACCGGTCAGAGAGTTCGGCAGAAATCTTCTCCCGGCTCTTTCCCTGATCCAGCAGAGCAATCACATCATAGGTCAGTTCATCCACCAGATGAATTGCGCCGCTGTTCACATCCAGCACTATGTTATATCCATTATTTTTATACTGATGGATCACAGCATTACACCTCTCTCAAACATATTTGTACAAAAAGTTCAGTTCCCTTTGATAACAACAGATAAGCCCCGCCATTGCGCATTCACGCAATTTTGCATGCGGGGCTTTTCCTCACTCAGAAACGGAAATTATTTGCCATTCTCGCAGGTCTGATTGCCTACGGTGCAGCTGGTCTTGCACGCCGACTGGCATGAAGTCTGGCACTCGCCGCAGCCGCCCTTTTTCAGGGTATTCTGCAGTGGTTTGGTATTCAATGTCTTGATATGTTTCATAGTCTCGTCCTCCTTGTAAAGTCTTTTGCATGGAATCAGCCCACACAACTTTTGACAGTTTACCACACAACAAGAGAAAATAAAAGAACTTTTTTACTTATCGCTGCGCATCCGATACTGACTCGGCGTCTGCCCGGTCCGTTTTTTAAACAGGCGGCTGAAATACTGCACATCTGGAATCCCCGCCTTTTTGGCGACCGTCTTGATCGGCTCCTGAGTCGTCAGCAAAAGATCCGCCGCATAAGAAATCCGCTGTGCGGTCACATACTCCGTCAGGGTAACGCCCACCTCTTTGCTGAACAGGTTCGAGAGATAGGAACTGTTCACATTCAGCTTTTTCGCAAAGTCCTGAAGCGTCAGAGGCTGGCTTAAATCCCGGTCAACTGTCTGCAGCACAGTCTGCACCAGCAGGGAATAACGCTGAATCTCCTTAAGCGAATTCATATGGCAGAAACGAACTGCCATCTCTTCCAGAATGCGGCGGCATTCCCGAACATCCGACGCCTGATAAATGCGATTGTTAAACTCTGCACTTACATCTTCCAAAGACAGCTCCGGCACGCCGATGTCCCGAAGGCTCTGGATAATCAGGGCTTTCTGCCGAATCAGATCAAATCTCCATTCGGTCAGTTCATCCGGCAGCTCTCCCTGAACGCCCAGCTTCACCCATGCATGAACCGCCCGCACAGTCTGAAATTCATTTCCAATGCAGACGCTGTAGCAGATGCGGTCCATCAGCTCATAACGCCGCCGTATGGTCTTTTCTTCCATGATCTTACAACTGTCATTCGGATATTCCGCTGATATAATCAATCATGCAGTCGCCTGCCACAATTCCGCTGGTAAACGCGGTGCCAAGCGCCGCTCCCTCATTCTCATAATACGGGCTTGCATAGATGCTGCCATTATCCACGCCTGCCACATACAGGCCCGGAATCGGCTCCTGCGCCTTCGTCAGAGCGCGGCAGTACGCATCCGTCTTCACACCGCCAAAGGTACACCAGATCGATGGAATGTATTCCATTACATAATAGGTGTCTCCGGCCAGTGCTTTGAGCAGATAAGAATCCTTATAAAACTGGCTGTCTTCCCCTGCCTCACAGATTGCGTTATATGCCTCAACCGTCTCCTCCAGTCCAGTCATACCGAAGAATTCCGCACATTCCGCGAGTGTTCCTTTTACTGCCCAGCCCTCAGAAATCGCCGTCTCCATATCATCATCCAAAGCATCCAGGGTGACGCCTTCCAGGCCTGTCGCGCCCACATACCAGTCCTCCGGACTTCCATAGTAAGCGAAAATACCCTCGTCACGGCAGGTCTCATAAGTTGCCTCATCAATGACAGCATAGAACTTTCCTTCACGAAGCACCATCTCACCACCCAGAGCCAGCGGGCGGTCAGACATATACTGCTCATTCATGAAGCGCTCCCCCATTCCATTCACCAGCAGACCGCCGTAAATCGCGAATTTCTCTGCTGCATTCGCAAATGCCATGCCGGAACCGGACGCCCCTTCGATCTTCGTATTAACCCCGCCGAACTCATTGCAGCACAGTGCCCAGTTGCGATCCGCGATGCCGCCCGCAGCAATCACCATATCATAGCCCTTTCCATCAGAAAGCGTATTGCACAGCGGATAGATTTCCATATCACCAAAATGCTCGCGCAGGCGCGTATCATTCCCCGCATAGCCGCCCGTAGCGACCAGGACTGCTTTCGCGTTATATTGCAGATAAGTATTGTCCTCCAGGTTTTGCACGATAATACCGGTCACAGTATCACCAGTTTTAACCAGTGCAACGCCTTCACGCAGTGTTTCAAAAACGCCGCCGTCCTCTGTGAACTTATCCACCAGAGGCTGGAAACGGTCTGTACCGCTGACCTGCGTACCTTCGGAATTCGCAAAATTGTGCCGAGCCCGGAACCCCATGCCATATGCGTCGCGGCGCAGTCCCATATTTACGCCGTTATCCATAAAATTAGAAACAACGCGCTCGCCCTGTTCAATGCATTTTTTCAAAAGAGCGCCGTTGACCGTTCCATTGCTGAATCCATATTCACACTCATAAAGAGTCTGCACAGAGACCGTCGCATCCTCCGCTTCCTGCACTCTCGTCTCCGCCAGTGCCGGTCCGCCCGCCTGTGCGCCATTCGCAACGCCGCAGCTGAGCCCCTTCTCCAGCAGGTACGTATTGACGCCGCCCGCCTGAAGCGTAAGCGCTGCCTGAATCCCGGCCGCGCCGCAGCCCACTACCACCGCGTCCGTCTCAATGATCTCGCTGATCTCATAGCTCCCGGAAATACCCTGCTCCGTTCTCTCGATCTCTGTCTGCGGCTCCGCCACCGTCTCTTCTGCCAGAGCAGTCAGGGTTGCCCCTGAACCGAGAAGCCCGACTGCCGCCACGCCGACCGCACCGGTCGCTGTGCCTTTCAGAAAATCGCGGCGTGAAAGCCCTTTTCCATTTTCCATTTCATTTTTGCTTGCCATAGTGTCCTCCTTTTTCCTGAAAAATGTTCCATTTTTCGCGTATTTTTCGACCAGTATACCACAATTATCCCGGCTCGTCCAGTCTGCCACAGCCTGATCTTTTGCGCATTTTCAACTGTATTTACTTTTAATGGTAAACGTCCTGTACCAGCCGCCCGTCGCGATCTCATACGGTCCGAAGCAGACAACTGCGTTGCCGTTCTTATTAATGTAAAAATCCATTTTCTTGACCGGATATGCGTTCAGGACTGTCCAGTTAAGCTGTGAGCTGGAGGAATCCTTCCTGATCTTGTTTAATACCCTTGTCTTCACCTTTGTTGAATTCCCGGAGCAGACATTCACCAGATTCAGCTTCTTGCCTGTCTTAAGATCATAAGTCAGTCCGTATCTGTCGATATTTGAGACTCCTCCGGCATACCACATGGTCGTAACCTGAATACTAATAATCCCGCTGCCGTTATACGTCACCTTCGAGGTTGCCGTATAATAATAGGTATCCTTCCAGCCCGCGGAATTTGCACTTTTTGCACACGAATACAGCGTATCAACACTGTCGGAAGAAAGAAATTCATTCATGTCTGCTTTGATCGACTTATTGATTTTGCTGACGATATCCGATTTGCCCTTTAATACTACCCGCTTGTAATACACATTAGCAGTTACACTGCCGTATGTCTTGCTTAAATTCTTTGTTTTTGTGGTGTACTTTGCAGACGATGCAGCGGAAACACCGGTTTTCGCTGTCAAAGAGACGCAAAATACAAGTGCAATAAGCAAAAACAGTTTTTTTATTCCGTTTTTCTTTCTCATAGCCGTTCCTCCCTGTTATAAAGATATGTGTTTTTTTCATTATACATAAACGCAGGGAATTTGTAAACCGTCTAAGCATCCGAAAAAAGGTTTTCCGGCATTGAAAGTCGGCAATTTGCCCCATGTCATTGTTCCAGAAGAGATTATTTGCCGCATTTATTATTCTGTACGGGCAGAATTGTAAATGCCAGTTGTCATTTTATACAAACTAAGAATTATTCATTTACGCAAAAAAATTACAAAAAAAACAAAAGATTATGCGCTGAAAGATAGCAAAAAACCTGTTATTCTATGGGAGGTGATTCGAAAGAAAGCAAAAACATTTTGGTTACGCTTTCACTACCCTATAGAAAGGAGGACAGATACATGAAAATCGGCGCGACAGAGATGATGCTCATATTCGTAATCATCTTATTTGTAGCAGGTCCCGATAAGCTACCCCTCTACACAAAGAAAATTGGCGAGGTGCTGAAAGGTTTTAAAGGTGTCACGG
Organism: Lachnospiraceae bacterium; assembly: GCA_021205225.1. Taxonomy (GTDB): domain Bacteria; phylum Bacillota; class Clostridia; order Lachnospirales; family Lachnospiraceae; genus Choladousia. The sequence goes on along the minus strand of JAJPXX010000100.1, from coordinate 12,676 downwards.
ACGAAGCGACCAAGGAGCTTCGTGAGACTGTTGTAGAACCTCTTGCAGAAGCTCAGAAGCCTTTGCGGGAAGCAATGGAGCCGATCACGGACATTACAGATGAAATCAATGCGGATATGAACGACATCAAGAAATCTTTCAATGATGTCACCAAGCCATTAAAAGCTACGCCGTCAAGGAAGTCGAGAGCAAAGAAAAACGCGGAAGAAGAAGCAGCCGCAGCCGAAGACGCTGCAGAGGGTACTGCTGAAGAGCTAACGGATGCCGCCGACGGGGAAGACACGGTTGACGCTGCAGATGACGGACAGGCCGCCGCGGATGGCGCGACTGTAGAAAATCCGGCCGCGGATGATTCGTCCGCAACCAGTGCGGTACATAAAAAGACCAGTTCATCCAAGGCGGACCCGGAGAAGATAAAGGCCGCCAGAGAAGCCAGGGCAGCCAGGGCGAAAGCAAATGCCGAGCGGGTTCGTGCAGCCAGAGAAGCACGGGAAAAAGAAAAGAAAGCCCAGGCAGAAGCGGCCGCGTTGAGCGCTCAGGCAGAATCAGCTGAAGCCGTTGCAGACGTTCATGTAGCCGCAGGCAGCGACGCGGACGCGCAGGCACAGCCGTCAGACACCGCCGCAGTCACACCGGCGCAGCCGACAGATACCGCCGCACAGGCGACAGAAGCTGCCGCGAGTGAACAGGCGCAGCCGGAAGCTTCCGCTGCGGAAGCATAAAACGCAAAAAATATTTACCGTTCCGGACAGACCGGAACCCATATACAGTATTTTACAGTACTGTACAATCAAAGGAGGAATAAATCATGAAACTTGGTACAACTGAATTACTGATCATCCTGGCTATTATCCTTCTGCTCTTTGGGCCGAGCCAGATCCCGAAGCTGAGCAAGATGTTCGGAAAAGCAAAGAAGAACTTTGATGAAGCAGCACATGAGGATGATGTAAAAACCACCACCAGCGAAACAAAATCTGAGACTACGGAGCAGTGATGAAAAAAGGTCAAAACGCAGCAAAACAGCCTGCTTCCAAAAAGCAGGATAAAGAAAAGTCAGAAGATGGCAAGATGACGATTACCGGACATCTGAAGGAATTCCGGAACCGTCTGGCGGTATGTCTCGTCGGTCTGGTGATTGCGTTCCTGATCGCCCTGTATTTTTCTCAGGATATCATTAATTTCCTGACCGCCATGGGAGCGAAGTACAATTATGTATTTGTCTACATTGCCCCTCAGGAACTTTTGATGCAGCAGTTTACGATTTCGCTGGTAGTCGCCATATGTGCGATGCTTCCGCTCCTGCTCTATGAGATCTGGGCATATATGAATCCGGCTCTGAAGAAGACGGAAAGCAGACTTTTTATCGGAGTCATCATTTCCGGCCTGATCTGCTTTGTGATTGGTGTCATCTTTGCTTACAAAATCATGTTGCCGTTCATGCTGAGATTTCTGATTGAGCTCAGTTCCGGTACCACGATTCAGGCCTCTATCAGTGTAGAGAAATACCTGAATTTCGAGATTACGATTTTCGTCGTGATGGGATTCATCTTTGAACTGCCGGTGGTAGCTGTTCTCCTGACACAGCTTGGCCTGATCAAAGTAGAATGGATGAAGAAAGGGATCAAGCCGGCAATCGTTGTGATTTTCCTGATTGCAGCCATTGTGACGCCGCCGGATATCGTATCACAGAGTATGGTCGCTATCCCGATGCTTGGTCTTTATATCCTCAGTATTTATCTTTCCGCATTTTTACTTAAATTCAAAAAGAAAAAGCCGGAGGCTGAGGACGAAGACGATGAAGACGACGATGACTAAGTACAATAGGTACTACAAAATCATGCTTTAAAATACCTGTGACCGCATATGGAGATGCACACCCGTGTCTCCTCTTGCGGTCATTCGGCAAGTTCAGGTTTTTTCTTTTTGCTTTTATGTGGGTTGCAATAGTAAATGAATGGTATTCATTTACTTTTTGTGTTTTTATATTTTAATAAGGAAAGGAAGGAAAATATGGGTAAAGAAACAATTTCTCGAACGACCCTCGTAAAAGGAGTGACTGCCTGTGTGGTGGTAGCCGCCAGCCTGGGCATTATTCAGATCGGTGAATATTCCATCAATTCCTCTGAAGAAGCTACAGGCACCGCTGTATCGTCCACCACAGGAGCCGTTGCCTACACGCCGGGTACCTATACCGCTACCGCGGCCGGTATCCAGAGCGATGTGACTGTCACCTGCACGTTTGACGAGGGAAGCATTACAGCCATCACTGTAGATGTATCCGGTGAAACAGCTGGTCTCGGTGCAGACATTGGTGATGAAATGATCGAAAGCTTTCTTGCGGCTCAGAGTTCCGCGGTGGACGGGGTCTCCGGCGCAACCATTACATCAGACGCGCTGAAAACGGCACTGGAAGACTGTATTGCGCAGGCCACGGGAGGTTCTGATAGTTCCGATGAAGCGGACGCGAAATCGACAGAAGACTCCAGCGAATCGGATGAAGAAGCTGCGGAATCAGCAGAAACTGCTTCTGAGGCAGACGAAGACGCTGCAGCTGATACGGAAGCTGACAGTACAGAGGGCGCAGCTGAATCATCGGACGACACCAGCGAGACAGAGACCGAATCCGAAGCTGACAGCGAAGTCACCGCAGCCGCTTCCGACAATACTGCTTCTTCTTCCGGCAGCGGCACTTATACCCCAGGCACATATACCGCAACCGCAGCTGGTATGGAAAGCGATGTGAAAGTCACCATCACGGTAGATGAAACCAGCATTCTCTCTTTAGGGATCGATGTCTCCGGTGAGACTGCTGATATTGGTGCTGCGATTGGGCCGGAAATCAGTGAGCAGATCCTGAATGCTCAGTCCGCGGATGTAGATGGTGTAGCTGGCGCAACTGTTACTTCTACAGCGGTAAAAACCGCTCTTGCGGATGCACTTGAACAGGCAGCCAGCGGAACTTCTGATTCCACTGAAGAGACGGATATGGCCGCAGCTGCAGCAGAATCTGAAACAGAAGAGATAGAAACGGAAGCAACTGAAACAAAAGCCGCAGAGACCGAAACGGAGACTGCGGAAACAGAAGACACAGATGCTGAGACGGAAACCGAAACTGTCGCAATTGAGGGGGACAGCAGCTTTGTTCCTGGCATCTACACTGCTTCAGCTGCCGGTATCAGCAGTGATGTGACGGTTACCTGTACTTTTGATGAAACCGGACTGGTTTCCATTGAAGCAGATGTCTCTGGTGAGACAGCAGGTATAGGCGCGGACATCGGAGATACCATGATTACCAGAGTGCTGGAGGCACAGTCCAGCGAAGTAGACGGTGT
>JAJPXX010000100.1:0-9244 GCA_021205225.1 Lachnospiraceae bacterium | reverse complement strand
TCTGACGCATTCAAAGCTGCTGTTGCAGACTGTATGGAACAGGCCGGATTTGTGGCAGAAGCAGCCGAAACAGAAGCAGAAACAGAATCCGAATCTGCCGCTGAAGCAGAAAATACAGACGCAGACGAAAGCGATACAGAGTTTGCCGCTGCCGCGGACGCACCGTTTATACCCGGTACCTACACGGCTACCGCCCAGGGGATGGAAAGCGAAATCACAGTCAATGTCACCTTTGATGAATACAATATTGTTGCCGTCGGCACTTGGCTTGAAGGCGAAACAGCCGGAGTCGGCGCAGACATTGGAGAAGAAATCAGCAACCAGATTCTGGAAGCGCAGTCCGCGGACGTAGACGGCGTCAGCGGCGCTACCGTTACTTCCACCGCAGTCAGAGAAGCCGTTGCGGCCTGCATCGAACAGGCAAAGGCGGACAATGAAGATACTGTAACGACAGAATCCGAGACGGAGAATATAACCGAAGAAATTACGGAAGCGGAAACCGAAGACATCACAGAAGAAGTTACGGAGGCTGAAACCGAAGAAATCACAGAAGAAGCTTCCCTCTCCTCTCTTTACTCTGCCGGTGTTTACACTGCTTCCGCGGCGGGTATCAGCAGCGACGTCATTGTCACCGTGTCCTTTGACGATAACAGTATCACAGCCATCGGGTATGATCTTTCCGGCGAGACGGCGGATATTGGCGCTCTGATTGGTCCGGAAATCAGCGGACAGATTCTGACCGCACAGTCTGCGGAGGTGGACGGTGTTTCCGGCGCTACGGTTACTTCTGACGCGTTTAAAGCGGCGGTTGAAGACTGTATCGCGCAGGCGCAGGCCGGCAGCTCGGATCTTGTCATTATCGGCGGCTCAGACGGACCGACTTCGATTTTCCTGGCTGGAACGGTCAGCGAAGACGAAACCGAACAGCCCGAAACAGAGGGCGCCGAATAACCCACCCCTTACCATATGAATGGAGGTTTTTCATATGAAGATAAAAACATTCCGGGGTGGTATCCATCCCGAGGAATACAAGGAGCTTTCCCTTGGTGAGCCGGTAAAACCGTATCTCCCGAAAGGCGACCTTGTCTTCCCTGTTAATCAGCACATAGGCAAACCGGCCAGGCCTGTAGTCTCCAAAGGCGATCTTGTAAAAGCAGGTCAGATCATTGCGGAAGCAGATGGATTTGTTTCTGCCAACATTGTCAGCTCCTGCTCCGGTAAAGTGAAAGCCATCGAAGAACGGCCGGTGGCCTCTGGCGCGAAGGCGATGTGCATCGTCATTGAAAATGACGGCGCATACACGCTGGCAAACGGGGTCGGCAAAAAGCATAAAGCCGGCACATTTTCCAATAAAGACATCCTGGACGCGATCCAGAAAGCCGGGATCGTCGGTATGGGCGGCGCCGGTTTCCCGACCCATGTAAAACTGACGTCCAAAAATCCGGAATCCATCGATTATATCATTGCAAACGGTTCCGAATGTGAACCCTATATCACCTGCGACGACCGTCTGATGCAGGATCAGAGCCGCGGCATTCTTGACGGGCTTCGTCTGGTACTGCAGCTCTTCCCGGACGCGATGGGCGTAATCGCGATTGAGGATAATAAGCCGGAAGCGATCAAAGCCATGGAAGCAGTCTGTGCCGGTGAAAAAGGCGTGATGGTACAGCCTGTCCAGACAAAATATCCGGAAGGCGGCGAGCGTAACCTGATCTCCGTTGTCAGCGGACGTGACCTGAAAGCCGGCATGCTTCCCGCAGATGTCGGCTGCATTGTATGCAATGTCGCCTCCCTGCACGCGGTTTACCGCGCAGTGTATTACTCCGAGCCGCTGATGCAGCGCTATTTCACGGTATCCGGCGATGCGGTGGCAAATCCCGGTACCTTCCGTGTCCCGATCGGCACTTCCTATGAAGAGCTTATTGAGGCGGCCGGCGGATTAAAGAGCGGAGTCACACTGAAGAAAGCTCTGAGCGGCGGACCAATGATGGGAATTGCCATGCCCTCTCTCGCCGCCCCGATCACAAAAGCCAGCAACGCTCTGACTCTGTTCGCCGAGGATGAGGTCGAACTGGCGGATGCGCAGATGACTGCCTGCATACGCTGCGGACGCTGCTCCCGCGTATGTCCGATCCACCTGATTCCGCAGATGATGGCGGACGCCGCGCAGAAAAAGGATTACGAACAGTACGAACACCGCCTGTATGGTCTTGACTGCATTAACTGCGGCTCCTGTACCTGGGTCTGCCCGGCAAAGCGGCCTCTGATGCAGCTGTTCAAGCAGACGAAAGCCGAAATTATGGCTGCAAAAAGAAAGTGAGGGATGAGACATGAATGAAAATAAACTGCTGAATATTTCTTCCAGCCCTCATATCCGGAGCAGACTGACGACCGGGCAGGTCATGCTTGATGTAGTGCTGGCTTTGATGCCTGTCACCATTTTCGGAGTCATCCGCTATGGGCTGCATGCACTGCTGATTATCCTGCTCGCGGTCGCCACCGCGGTGCTGGCTGAATATGTATTTGACCGCATTGCCAAACGTCCAAATACCGTCAAAGATGGAAGCGCGGTCGTGACCGGCCTGCTGTTGGCAATCTCCCTTCCGCCTGAAGCCCCCCTGTACCTGCCGGTATTAGGCAGCCTTTTCGCAATTCTGGTCGTAAAATGCTTTTTTGGCGGACTTGGCAAAAACTTCCTGAACCCGGCGCTTACCGCCCGCTGTTTTCTGCTGATCTCCTTCGGAACAGCCATGACGAATTTCAGCGTGGATGGCGTCAGCTCTGCTACCCCGCTCGCTGCTCTGAACGCGGGTGATACGATTAATGTAGCAAAGCTCTATCTGGGTACAACAAATGGCGTAATCGGCGGCTCAGCAGTCGCCCTGCTGATCGGCGGACTCTACCTGTGGGCGGCCGGCGGCATTACCTTAGAAATCCCTGTTTCCTGTATAGCAGTCTTTACACTGTTTATGGGACTCTTTGGGGAAGGCGGTTTCTCCCCAGCTTATCTGGCGGCCCAGATCTGCGGCGGCGGCCTGCTGATGGGTGCGTTCTTCATGGCGACTGACCCCGTTACCAGCCCAGTGACCTCCCGCGGACATATCCTCTACGGCGCGATCATCGGACTTCTGGCAGGACTGTTCCGCGTCTACGGTTCGTCCGCAGACTCCTTCAGCTATGCCATCATTATCTCGAATATGTTTGTTCCGTTCATTGACAAGCTGCCGATCCCGAAGCCGTTGGGATACAAAGGCGGCGAATACAAGGAGCGTGAATTCCCGAAATCAGCCATAAACCTGACCGTAATCACGCTGGTCGCCGGTCTCCTCTTAAGCGGCGTATATGCCATGACAAAGACCAAAATCGAAGAGCAGGAAATCGCTGCCAACCAGGAATCCTACCTGGAGGTATGCCCGGACGCAGAATCCTTCCAGTATGACTCCGATCTGGATGCGGCGGTGGAAGCGCTTGCCGGTGAAATCTATGACTCCTCCTTTGGAAAGACCTACATCAACGATGTACTGGTCGGCTATGACGCAAGCGGCGAAATTGCCGGCTACGTGATCAGCGTCACCAGCGGCGATGGTTTTGAAGGAGACATCACTCTCTCCGTTGGCCTTACCACAGACGGTACAGTTATCAAGATTGCGTTTACAACACTGAATGAGACTGCCGGTATGGGTATGCGTGTAGACGAAGACGCATTTAAGAGCCAGTTCGAGGGCGTCAGCACTGATGCGTTCATTCTGAACAAATCCGGCTCTTCTACCGAAGACAATGAGATCGACTCCGTATCCGGTGCGTCCACATCCTCCGGCGCTGTCGTCAACGCAGTCAACACCGCGCTTGCATTCTTCGCGGAATACATTGGGTAATGTGAGCCACGCCATGCAAAATTGCCTGACGGCAATGGCGTAGCCTGCGTCCTGCATCAAAGGGCGATGCAGGACATATAAAGGAGGTTTTTTACATGAATCAATACATGGAACGAATCTATAACGGCGTGGTAAAAGAGAACCCTTCTCTGGTTCTGATGCTCGGTATGTGCCCTACCCTCGCGGTAACCACATCCGCCATCAACGGCCTCGGTATGGGCATCTCCTCCATGATCGTACTTATTTTTTCAAATATGATTATCTCGGCACTGCGCAACGTCATCCCGGATGAAGTGCGTCTGCCTGCCTACATCGTAATCACGGCTTCACTTGTAACCATCGTAGATCTGCTGATGCAGGCTTATACGCCGGGGCTTTATGATTCACTGGGCATCTATATCCCGCTGATCGTGGTAAACTGCATTATCCTTGGCCGCGCGGAAGCCTACGCAAATAAACATACCCCAGATCTTGCTGCTTTTGACGGCATCGGCATGGGCTTAGGATTTACCATCGCCCTGACGGTAATCGGCCTTGTACGTGAACTGGTTGGGGCGGGAACTGCTTTTGGCTGCACCATCCTGCCGGAATCCGTACCGCCAATCGCCATTTTCGTCAAGGCTCCCGGCGCGTTTCTTGTGATCGCGTTCATCATTGCCATCATGAACGGCGTACATATCCACACAGAAGCAAACAAAAAGGTCGAGGGCTGCGACGGCTGCTGCGCGACCTGTTCCGTCAGCCATGAGACGGGCAGTTCAGATAAGGAGGCGACGAAAGCATGAATTCATCCCTGATGTTAATTATTATCACGACCGCCCTGGTCAACAACGTCGTCCTGAGCCAGTTTCTGGGAATCTGCTCATTCCTCGGCGTATCCAAACAGATCAAGACCTCAGCCAGCCTGGGCGCCGCGGTTATCTTCGTAATCACGATTGCCTCCGCTGTGGCGAATCTACTTTACACGTTTCTTCTGAAACCACTGGATCTGACCTACCTGAATACCATCGTATTCATTCTGGTTATCGCGACTCTGGTGCAGATCGTAGAAATGTTTTTAAAGAAAGTCGCTCCGCCGCTGTATCAGGCGCTCGGCATCTATCTGCCGCTGATTACAACCAACTGCGCGGTGCTTGGCGTAGCTCTGACAAATGTACAGGATGAATACAACTTCCTGGAAAGTGTAACCGCAGGCTTTGGTACCGGCGTCGGTTACACCATCGCAATTGTGCTGCTGGCAGGAATCCGCGAGCGCATCGACGAATCGTCCATCCCGGCTCCATTCCGCGGAGCGCCGGTCGTCCTGCTCTCTGCCGCCCTGATGTCCATAGCATTTATGGGATTCAGCAGTCTGTCGCTGTGATTTGAGCAAATCATTGCTGCTCGACTCAACAAGGAATTAGATTCCGGCAAGGAGGTTGAATATGTATCCAGTACTTGTCGCCACAGTAGCGGTGGCGGTGATCGGCTTTGTGATGGGGATGCTCCTCATCACAGTCGGCAAGAAATTCAAAGTAGAAGTAGATGAAAAACAGCTCGCGGTGCGCGAGTACCTGCCCGGTAATAACTGCGGCGGTTGCGGCTATGCAGGCTGCGACGCAATGGCCGAGGCGATTGTAAAAGGCGAGGCTCCGGTAAACGGCTGCCCGGTCGGCGGCGCACCTGTAGCTGAAAAAATCAGCCAGGTCATGGGCGTGAGCGCGGGCGACCAGGAAAAGATGGTGGCCTTCGTCAAATGCTTCGGCACCTGCGAACACACAAGGCAGACAAGCAATTATGTCGGCATCCACGACTGTGCCGCTGCTGCGGCGAGCGGTCTCTCCCCCTGGGCATGCGACTACGGCTGCATGGGGCTTGGCACCTGTGAGAAAGCCTGTCCGTTCGGCGCCATTCATGTCGTAAACGGCGTCGCGGTCGTTGACCGCAATCTGTGCAAGGCCTGCGGCAAATGCGTAGCCGCCTGCCCAAAGCACCTGATCGAGCTGATCCCGGACAAGGCAGCCTATGCAGTGCGCTGCTCCAGCAAGGACAAAGGACCTGCTGTGAAAAAGAGCTGCGATACCGGCTGCATCGGCTGTAAGCTCTGTGTGAAGCAGTGCGAGCATGACGCCATTACCGTAGAAAACAACATCGCCCATATCGATTATGAGAAATGTGTCGGCTGCGGCAAATGTGCTGAAAAATGTCCGGCAAAGGCGATCACGTTACGATAATCAGAACACTGAAAATACGAAAAGGCGGCCAATGGCCGCCTTTTCAAATTATCAGATATTATACTATTTGTCAGATCTTTGCGTCTGCTGCGAAGACCTCATTCTTATTCTTCTGCATTCCGCGCCGCGATCTCGCGCTCCTGCACATCATTCGGAGCCTGCTCATAACGGGCGAATTCATAGGTGAAATCACCAGAACCGCCTGTCATGGAACGCAGCTGGGTCGAGTAACCGTACAGCTCGGACATCGGCACATCCGCTTCGACAATCGTATTCCCCTTGTGATCCGGGTTCATGCCGAGCACACGGCCGCGTCTCTTGTTCAGGTCGCCCATCACGTCGCCCGTGAACTTATCCGGCACAGTAACCTTTACCGAAGCGATCGGCTCAAGCAGAACCGGGCTCGCCTCCATAAAGCCCTTCTTAAACGCCTGGGAAGCAGCCGTCTTGAACGCCATCTCAGAAGAGTCTACCGGATGGTAGGAACCATCATAGAGAACCGCTTTCACACCGACCACCGGATATCCGGCAAGAGGTCCCTTCTGGCAGGAATCCGCAATGCCCTTCTCTACCGCCGGGAAATAGTTCTTCGGAACCGCTCCGCCGACAACCTCCTGTGAGAACTCATACGGCTCCTCTAGTGTATCCAGCGGTGAGAAACGCATCTTAACATGCCCGTACTGACCATGACCGCCAGACTGCTTCTTATACTTGGAATCCACATCTGAACTCTTGCGGATCGTCTCACGGAATGCCACCTTCGGCTTCTCCAGATTCACATCAACCTTATACTTCGTCAGCAGACGGCTGACCACGATATCCAGATGCTGGTCGCCAAGGCCATACAGCAGCGTCTGGCGGTTCTCGCCATCGTTCACAACCTTCAGTGTCAGATCCTCCTGCGCCATCTTCATAAGTGCCTGCGCAACCTTATCTTCCTCTCCTCTCACCTTCGGCTCATATCTCTTATAGGTATAAGGAACCGGGGTGTCAATCTTTCCGTATGCAATCGGAGTCGCCTTGGTAGAAAGCGTATCGCCCGTCGCAGCCTCAATCTTGCCAATCGCACCGATATCGCCGGCGTGCAGCTCCTTTACCTCTACCGGCTTGCTGCCTTCCATCACATACAGCTTGCCTACACGATCCTCCGTCCCCTTTGCGTCATTATAAAGGGTATCCTCTCCCTTAATCACGCCCGAAGCAACCTTAATAAACGAATACTTACCGATAAACGGATCCACCAGCGTCTTCCAGACATAAGCAGACTTCGCCTTCGAAAAGTCATAGTTTGCCTCGAATACTTCCTTCGTCTTCGTATTCACTCCCGCGAACTTACGCTTCTCCGGAGACGGCATATAGCTCACAATGTCATCCAGAAGAATCAGGATCCCCTGCAGATTCACGCTGGCGCCCATCGTCACCGGAACAATCGTGCCATCACCCACATTCGTATGAAGCGCCGCCATAATCTCCGCCTCAGAGAACTCTTCCCCGTTGAAATAGCGATCCATAAACTCTTCGCTCGTCTCCGCGACCGCCTCAATCAGATTCTCCCGGTACTTCTCCACATACTCCTGCAGATAATCCGGAATCGGACACTCCACCTTCTCCTGCTTATTCACGTATCTCCGAGCCGCCATCTTTACCACGTTCACATAACCGACGAACTTCTCATTCTCACGGAACGGCACATGAATCGGGGCAATCCGCTTGCCATACAGATCCGTCAGAGCCTCTACCACCTTGCGGTAGCTGGCATTGTCAAAATCCATATTCGAAACATAGAAGAAACGGGGAAGCTTGAACTTCTCGCAGAGATCCCAGGCCTTCTGCGTACCGACTTCCACGCCACTCTTGCCGTTCACAACAATCACAGCCGCGTCCGCCGCCGCGCAGGCCTCGACCGCCTCACCGGCAAAATCAAAATACCCCGGCGTATCCAGAATATTAATCTTCGTATCACCCCAGATAATCGGCACCATTGACGTCGTGATAGAAAACTTTCTCTTAATCTCCTCTTTATCATAATCGCTGATCGTATTCCCGTCAGCAACACTGCCCAATCTGCTCGTAATACCCGACAGATACGCCATGGCTTCCACAAGGCTGGTCTTGCCTGCACCGCCATGTCCGAGAATTACGACGTTCCGGATCTTGTCAGTTGTGTAAACATTCATAATCTTATCCTCCAATAATTTAGTAGTACGGCCCTCCAACCCTCAGGCAAAATGCGCTGAAATTCGTACCGGCTCACATAGTTACATTTTACTAAAAAAAACGGAACAGTTCAAGCATTTTATTCAATTTTAACAATTCTTTTTCAGGACAGATTAAGCAATACTTATCTTTTCAATTACACAGCTATGCCTTTTTGCGTCGTTGCCCCTTTTGTCTTTATCGTAATTGATTCCAACCAGAAGCAGATTACAAAAATACTTCTTTAAATCACCGTCATAGCGGTTTTCATGGATCTGGCGGATCGCGGTATCGGCATCCTTATCATATTTTAGCTCAATGATCATCGCTGGTTTATCCGTACCTCTGCGAGGCAAAAAGGCAAGATCTGCAAAGCCTTTTCCGGCAGGCAGTTCCCTGACAATGGTGTAATATCGTTTTGCTGTATAATATGCTATAGTAATTGCACAGCTAAGTGATGCTTCATTATTATAATTTAATACCGAGGATACCGAGCCATGTATTTTCTCCAACGCATCAGCAACAGCTTCCGTATCTTTCGCAAATGTTGCGTCAAGCAATCTTTCTGAATCAGATAACGCCGCTCCAACCTCTCCCCATTCAGCTCCGCTGACAGCGTCCTCGAACGTCTCAGCCACTTCAAGATTCGGTATATATGCCTCTCGCTTTGCCGAATCGTAAGCCAAATAGCCGAGGTGAATCAAAAGTGTCAGCACATCATTTTTACTTTTGAATGAAGTAATATCATTCTGGAAAGTACTTATCCTGACACTTATCCGTTCTCCTCCAAGCATTCTGACAATTGCATCCTTCAAGCCGTCAAAATCCATACCAATATACTCTTTCAAGCTTTCAAAGGTTTCTGTCTGTGTCCAGTAATTTGAAATTTCCTCCTCCTGTAATGCGTTCGTTACTGAATTTGGGCTGTATATATGTTTAATTATGCTAAATTAGTAGCGA
>JAJPXX010000046.1 GCA_021205225.1 Lachnospiraceae bacterium | reverse complement strand
CGATTCCCTCCTCCCAATTTTTCATTGAGTGAGAAAAATCACAGGAAGTTAAGAAAAATTCTCCCCGATGCCTGATTTACCGGATATCTCACAGTTTCCGTCTAAATCTATGCTAAATCGCCTTATCAGCCAGCCGCCGATTCCCACTCTTTGCGTAATCCGCAGCGCTTTGCGATGAATTTTTAACGATTCAGAACAGCATCCTGCCGCCTGCTGTTCTGAATATTCTGAATAGATACGTATTTGTATTTTTTAACTTTCAATCTTCTCCACGCCCAGCGTCGCCGTCTCGCCATTGATGCTCCATTCTTTGCTGTAGCCGATCGCCGCGCCATATTCCGCTTCTACTGCCATCGTCTCAGAAAGAATCTCCTTCTGGGACCGCTGCATCACGTCGGCAATCCTTTCATTCCCGGTCACGGATACGCGAATCTTATCCATCACTTCAAAACCGGCTTCCTTACGCATCGTCTGAATCTTGCTGATCAGCTCGCGCACAAAGCCTTCCTCGATCAGCTCCGGCGTCAGATTGGTATCAATCACCACGGTAATTTCACCATTGTTTTCCGAAACATAGCCCTCTGCCTGCGCCGCGTCAATCAGCAGGTCTTCCTCTGTCAGAAGCACCTCATTCCCGTCGACATCCAGCTTCAGGACACCATTTGTCTTCAGTTCATTCATCGCCTGGTTGCCATCCAGCTCCGGCAGTATCTGACGGATCTTTCCGAGCAGCTTTCCATATTTCGGACCAACGGTACGCATCTGCGGCTTAAACGTATAAGAGGTAAACTGGCTGACATCTTCCGTAAACAGCACCTGCTTTACATTCAGCTCATCCCGGATGATGTCTGCAAAATATCCTTCCAGTTTTTCAGGAGCTTTTACATACATTGCAGCCACCGGCTGGCGGTTCTTGATGCTCGCGGTATTGCGGCAGGCACGCCCCATCACCACGATTTTCAGCACCTCATCCATGTTTTTCTCCAGCTCCGGATCAATCATCGCCTCATCGGCCGCCGGAAACAGGCACAGATGAATGCTTTCACATGCAGAAGAATCGATTTTCACCACGATATTGCGGTAAATCTCCTCCGTCATAAACGGAATCATCGGCGCCGCAGCCTTACAGGTATTCACCAGCGCCGTATACAGCGTCATATAGGCATTGATCTTATCCTGCTCCATGCCCTTTGCCCAGAAACGCTCACGGCTTCTGCGGACATACCAGTTGCTCATGTCATCCACAAAATCCTGCAGTGCGCGCGCTGCTTCCGGAATCCGGTAAGCGCCAAGGTTCTCATCCACCGAGCGCACCATCGTATACATCTTGGAAAGCAGCCACTTATCCATCACCGGAAGCTGCTCATAATTTGCTTTCAGATAAAGCGCGGCCTTCTCACAGGCGTCGCCTTCTCCCTCTTTGGCAAAATCCAACGGATTAAAATTATCAATGTTCGCATACAGCACATAGAACGCATAGGTATTCCACAGCGTCCCCAGGAACTTGCGCTGCCCTTCCATCACCGCCTTGCCGTGGAAGCGGTTCGGCAGCCACGGCGCGCTGTTGATGTAGAAATACCAGCGGATAGAATCCGCCCCGTACTGATCCAGCGCCTCAAACGGATCCACCGCGTTCCCCTTTGACTTGCTCATCTTCTGGCCATTCTCATCCTGCACATGGCCGAGCACAATAACGTTTTCAAACGGCGCCTTATTGAAAATCAGCGTCGAAATCGCCATCAGAGAATAGAACCAGCCTCTCGTCTGGTCTACCGCCTCAGAGATAAACTGCGCCGGGAAATGCGTCTCAAAATAGTCTTTATTTTCAAACGGATAGTGATACTGCGCAAACGGCATCGCGCCGGAATCAAACCAGCAGTCAATGACCTCCGGCACGCGGCGCATCGTCCTGCCGCACTTCGGGCAGCGAATCTTTACCGCGTCAATGTACGGACGGTGGAGTTCAATATCCTGTCCCGATTCGCTCTGCGAATCGAGGACGCAGGCTGCGCCATTGCCCGCAGGGCAATTCTGCATGGCGCGGCTCTCCCGTTCCTCCGGGATTTCTTCTGCTTCGGAGCCTTCCTCATCGGCCTTCCATTCCTTCCACAGCCGGAACAGCTCTTCCTTGCTGCCGATCGAATGCATATGGCCGCACTCACACTCCCAGATATTCAGCGGCGTACCCCAGTAACGGTTTCTGGAAATACCCCAGTCCTGCACATTCTCCAGCCAGTCGCCAAAACGACCCTTGCCGATGCTCTCCGGGATCCAGTTTACAGTATTATTATTGCGAATCAGGTCGTCGCGCACCGCGGTCATACGGATAAACCAGGACTCACGCGCGTAATAAATCAGCGGCGTATCACAGCGCCAGCAGTGCGGGTAGCTGTGCTCAAACTTCGGCGCCGCAAAAAGCAGCCCGCGCTCGTCCAGATCCTTAATCACATCCATATTCACGCCCGGCTCATTTTCCAGATCCCTGCGCAGCACACAGGAACGTCCCGGCCATTTCGTCTCTTTCGTCATCATACCCCGGTCGTCCACCAACTGGAGGAACGGAAGATCGTATTTTTTGCCGACCTTATTGTCATCCTCACCAAATGCCGGAGCGATATGAACCACACCGGTACCATCCGACATCGTTACATAGTCGTCGCAGACTACATAATAGCCCTTCTTCAACAGCTCTGCCGGATAAAGAGCCTCATACTCGGTATATTCCAGATCCTTGCCCGCATACGTCCCAAGAACATCATACGTCCCCGCTCCAAGAACCGTATCACACAGAGCCTGCGCCAGAATATAAACGTATCCGGATTCCTTCGCCGGCTGACCATCCGCGTTCGTCAGATTCTTCATCCGAACCATCACATAGGTCTCATGCGGGTTCACACACAGCGCCACATTAGAGGCAAGCGTCCACGGCGTCGTCGTCCACGCCAGAATGTAAATCTTCTGCGACTCATCCAGACCGCCTTTTGCGGCATCTGCAAGCAGGAACTCCGGCGTATTCTTCACCTCAAAGCGCGCGATCGCTGAGCGCTCCTTCACATCCTTATACCCCTGCGCCACCTCATGGCTCGAAAGCGGCGTCCCGCAGCGCGGGCAGTACGGCACAATCTTATGCCCCTTATACAAAAGGCCCTTATTCCAGATTTCCTTCAGCGCCCACCACTCCGACTCAATGAAATCATCATGGTACGTCACATACGGATTATCCATATCTGCCCAAAAGCCAACCGTCTGTGAGAAATCCTCCCACATCCCCTTGTACTTCCAGACGCTCTCCTTGCAATGCTCAATAAACGGCTCCATGCCGTACTCTTCAATCTGCTCCTTGCCGTCCAGTCCGAGCTGACGCTCTACCTCCAGCTCCACCGGCAGACCGTGCGTATCCCATCCGGCCTTTCTCGGCACCATCTCACCCTTCATCGTGTGATACCGCGGAATCATATCTTTAATCACACGGGTCAGCACGTGTCCGATATGCGGCTTCCCATTCGCGGTCGGCGGCCCGTCATAAAATGTATAGATCGGCTGCCCCTCACGAACCTTCATGCTCTTCTCAAACGTCCCATCCTCTTTCCAGAACGCGCCAATCTTCTTCTCAGACTCAACATAATTCCGATTCGTCTCTACCTTGTCATACAGCATGTCCTGCATCCTCCTGCACCCCTCATGCAGCTGTTCAGATTCTTTACAGCTGCAGCCATTTATAACAATTTCCGATATCAGGCCATCCAGAGCCGCGTTCAACCCATATTCACACTCATTTAGACCCTATCGCACATTTTTTCATTATAGCCCACTCCTCACAGAATTGTCAATTTGTGAAACGTGAAAAATGCATAATATTCCCTGATTTTTTCTGGCAAATCTTCTAAAGCACCTCAATCCTGCACCGATGCACTTTGTCCTTGCGATAGTAACCGATTCCGACCAGTATAATCCTGCCGGTGGTCTTTGGCTGCTCTCCCATTTTTCCCTGGAATTTCAAAGCATAATTCTTGTCTTTAATCTGCTGCAAGGCAGTTTCGGGAGAATCATCTACTTTCAGTTCTATAATAATTCCATCGTCGGAACGGTTATAGGGATAGAAGATATAATCCACATAGCCGATACCGGCCTGATCCTCCCGTTCCATATTATATTTGTTTCTTGCAGCGATGTAAGCAAGCTTCACACTGCCGGAAAGTTCCGCTTCATCGCATGTCCACGATTTCCAACGGGAATCGTGGACGCAGGCCGAGCCATCGTGCGAAGCACGATTCTGCATGGCGAGGCTCTCCCGGTACGCTTTTAAAGGCGATTCTGTCGTGTGTACAATTGCCAGGACTTTTCCAACCGTATCCTCGTCTCCGTCATAGGTTGCCTGCAGGATGCGCGCAGATTCTTTTTCAAGTTCACGCATATAGCTGTATTTCGGTTCTTCCTGAATGATGCGGTCAAATTCTTCCCACAGTTCCCTGTTGGGAATCCGTACACATCCATTATAATAATTCAGATAACCGTATACCGTCATTGCTGAAAAAATTTCATTCCGCCTCTTAAGAACAGGAGCTGTCGTAGCATATTCAGAAATATTTGCTTTCACCGGCTCACCAGCCACCAACAGCATCACAGCTTCCCTCACGCCATCGATATCGTTCAGTACATAATCTTTGAGTTCCTCATATTCACCGGCTTTTGGCCAGTAATCGCTAATCATATTTTCCGTAAGAGCCATTACGACGGAATTCGGATTATAGATACTTTCTTTTCCTTCCTTGTGGTAGCCGTCGTACCAGTTTGTCAAATCCTCGCGAGATACGGCCGAAGCCGGGATTATTTTCAAATAACGCTGATACAGCTCATCTACTTCTGCATTTGTAAATCCGAAATACTCCCGAAACCGGATACTGTTCGCCATATTGTACTCCGCGAAATGATTCATCGTATCGCTGGCAGAATATTTTTTAATCGGAAGGACGCCGGTCAGGTATGCCATCTCGACATACGCCCTGCCCTTGGTCATATCTCCTAAAAAGGCAGTGTATTTTCCTCTGTCTGACTCCGTGAAATAGTTTTTATGGAATATATAATCCCACTCATCAAAGATCAGCAGGAACTTTTCATTTTTGTAAGCCAGTGATACAAGACGTAGGGCAGCTCCCAGAGAATCTCTTTCCCGGATCTTTGCATCCGGATATGATTCCTTTAAGTCATCCAGCAAACGCATTTTTATCGTGTCTATATACTCCTTATATGAGCTACATTCTGCCACATCCCTGCTGAAATCAATATAAATCAGATTGTGCTGATTCATATGCTTTTCATAGCCATCATGCCCTGAAATCTTAAGATGAGCGAATACATCCGAACTGTCCGCACCTTTTCCAAAGAATGATCCAATCATCGCGGCGACCACAGACTTTCCAAATCTTCGCGGCCTTGTGACGGAAATATAGTTTCTCCCCTGCTCCAGCAGCATAATCAATTCCGATAGCATCCCTGTTTTATCCACAAAATACGGCTTCTCCGTTTCACCCCTATACAATTCAAGAACATCTTCCGGATTCAGATAATATCCCATTTTTGCACCTCCTCAATTTGCCAGTTTCACCTTATCCTATACGAACATATACTTTTTCTTTTCATTTACTATAGCTTACCACGATCTTCCCTTCTATTCAACCGGATTTCCGCAGCTTACACCATTTTATACACCAATTTTTTCTCTTGCGCTTTTCTGGCAAATCGACTATACAGGGGGAAATCCCTTGAACTTAGCGGGCTTCCGCAACGCAGGTTTTACTCTTACACCACTTTTTACACCAATCATCAAAAACAGGATGAAAAAGCCGCCTCAACTGCCTGAGACGGCTCATATAGGTTCCATTTATCCCAGCTTGATCCTCTTTTCAAGTTCTTCCATGCTTTCTCGCTTTTGATTCTCTGTACAATGAGCATATATGTTCAATGTCGTGCTGACATCGCTGTGCCCCAAAATATCCTGAATTGCCTTAATATCGTTCGTTCCCTGACACAGCTGAGTCGTGAACGTATGACGCGTATTGTGACAGCTAAAATCAGGAAGCAAATAAGGCTCCCGATTCTCCTGTACAGCCTGTTCCGTCTCCTGCCTGTTATATGCCGCAATCATACGCTTAACTGCTGCATTGATCCCCGCGTTCGTATATGGTTTCCCTGTTCTCGTAGTAAATATGTAGTCACTGATTCCACACACCTCACATTTTGGTATGCCAAGCGCAAACTTATTCCTGCGCTGCTGAATCAAAGCTTTCTTGACATCCGCCATAAGCGGCACCTGCCTGTTACCCGCATCTGTCTTCGGTTCATTCACAATAAAGTGGGGCTTCTCTTGATCCCCCTTCTTGTAACAGATTGTCCTGCATATCGTTACCATATTCTTCTGAAAATCAACATCCTCCCAGGTCAGCGCTGAAACCTCCCCAATTCTGGTTCCAGTTCCAAACATGAACACAAACATCGGATAATAGATATTATAAACATTACTTTCCCGAAGAAACTTGAGAAAAACCTGCTGCTGTTCATCCGTCAGAGCCACCTTGACTTTCGGTTTTCTGCCTTTCGCAATATCCTTTTCAAGTTTCAAAGCCGGATTTTTCAGAATGTATCCATCCGTCACCGCTCGATCAAAACATGAGCTGAGTAACGATGTAATATTATCAACTGTACCGTTGGATGGATTTTTTTCTTTAATTGTTTTGTTCAACGATTTTATAATCATCGTACGTGTAATATCTGCCAGCTTCCGCTTGCCGAATGTATCCGCAACAAACGCTTTCCATATATTCCGGTAAGCCTCCACTGTCGTTGCCCGAATTCGCGGTATAGCGTAAACCTCCAGATAATCCTCAAAATAACTGTTCAACGTCTTGCGACTCAGTTTGTTGTTATTCCGCATTTTATATGCTCCCAAACCCTATCCCTCCCCGTCAAAATA
>JAJPXX010000222.1 GCA_021205225.1 Lachnospiraceae bacterium | reverse complement strand
AATTTAGTCCTCAAATCCATTTCAATAAGTCCTGGCTAGGGTGTGACCTGTAACGTTTTTATTGCGAATTCTGTAGAAAGTCATTATTGAATTTTTAAACCCTTTTTCATCAGTACCTAACGCAACCCGTACTACTATATTTAAATTAGCATCCGGTAATTGCTTTAACATAAATACTGTGCCATTATGTTTGCTATCTTTCAATATCATATCTGGACTTACAACACATTTTTCTGCATATTGTTCAAATAAGTTATAATCCTCCGGATGACGGTCTTTTATATGTGATATACGTTCCTGTGTCACAATTACAATATCCGTCTGGAGTTTACCAAATTCTTTTTCCAGAATCTTTATATTCGCAATTTTCCCTAAGTATAGCAGTTTTACTGTCTGCACACTTTTATCATCGTTACAAATTAGTATACCCTCCTTTTGCTCGACCTACACTCCATTTTTTTCGCAGATATCCGCCAGGCAACACTTCTCACAATATGGCTTTGTCCTTGCGGTACAGACTGCGCGCCCATGATAAACCAGCCGATGGCAGAATTCATTCCCTTCTTCCGGAGGAATGATCTTCCAAAGCGCCATCTCGACCTTTTTGGGTTCTTTGATCCCATCGACCAGCCCCATGCGGTTGGTCAGACGAATACAGTGCGTGTCCGTGACAATCGCGGGCTTGCCAAACACATCGCCCATGATCAGGTTTGCACTCTTGCGCCCCACGCCAGGCAGCTTTAATAACGAATCAAAATCATCCGGTACTTTGCCGCCATAAGTATCTCTGAGGATGCGCATGCAGGCGCTGATATCACGCGCTTTGCTCTTTCCAAGGCCACAGGGCTTCACAATCTCCTCGATCTCCTCCGGCGTGGCGGCAGTCAGCGCATCCACATCCGGATATTTTTCATACAGCTTCTCTACCACTACATTGACCCGTGCGTCCGTACACTGCGCCGCCAGACGGACACTCACAAGGAGCTTCCAGGCTTCGTCATAGTCCAGTGTACAGTCTGCATCCGGGTATTCCTTTTTTAAACGCTCAATGATTTCCAAAGCGAGCGCTTTCTTTTGTTCTTCTGTTTTCGCAGGCATATTTTTGTCGTCCTTTATCAATTTACACCATTTATTCTCAATGCTTTCTTTTGTCAAATATAATTGGTCCGATAGATATCTGCTTAGTCTCCTCCGATCAGCACCTCTTTTCCACGGAAAGCAAATCCATATTTTCTGATTTTGCTGACCCCTCTCGCTTTCAGATCTGCTTCGTAGTTCATACATTCTATCTGCGCAAGCGCACGTTTTACCGTATCCTCCAACGTCTCCTCTTTCTTTGAATCAAACACTTTAAATTCGATGATAATACCATCCTTCGACTTGTCCAGAGGCTCGATGCAAACATCGTACCGCCCGAAACCACTTTCTCTGTTCGATGTCAGCATATGGGTTCGGTACAAATCGGCGATCAGCCCCAGAGTGAAGCCATGGTAGAACTGTTCCGCCCGTTCGCTCTCCGAGGAATGGCTTCCAACATCAAAATAGCTGAAGGTATAGAGTACGACTTTTTCCATGTATCGCTGCATTCCTTCCTGATTCCCGCAAAGAAGCATCCGGATAAACTCCGTATACTCATCATAAGAAGCGGAAAACCATTTTTTCACCAGCTTATACATCGCTTCGCGTACTTCATAATTCGTCAATGAAATCTCATATTTTTCATCGACCTGTCTTACTATTTTCACATATCCAGTCGTCAGAAACCAGCTCCAGATCGTTTTCGAATCCCCGCTCAGCTCTGCGTAAGTAATGGATTCGTCAATCTCCGTTTTCACTGTGCCGCCCCCGAGAAGTGTCTCAAACTCATCCTTAACCTTAAGAGAGCCTTCCCGCACCAGTTTTCCAACCAAAGCGTTCCCACTGGTGTTCATCCAATAAGGCTTCAGACATTTTTCACTCAAAAAATTAAGGATAGACCAGGGGTTATAAATCTCTTTCTGGCTGCCAAACTGAAACCCGTCATACCAATACTTCACTTCACCTTTTCTTTCACTCAGATCATAATCCTCCAGTGCCGCAAACACTTCCTTCTCCGTAAAACCGAAGCATGTCTGGTACATTTCCACGGTAGTCGTTACCACACGCGGATTGTTGAGATCAGAAAAGATGGATTCCTGCGTTATTCTTGTGATTCCAGTCATCAGCCCCCGGTCCAGGTATGGGTTATCCTTAAATGCGGCATGAAACATACGCCGCGTGTATTCAATTGCTTCTTCCCAATATCCCGCCGTATAGGCCTCCAGCATAGGTGTATCATACTCATCAATGAGAATAATGACCTTTTCGCCAAAATGCTCATACATACACTTAGAAAGAAATCGGAAGGCGTGCATGCATTCTTCATCTCCAGCCTTTCGCTGCGTAATAGACAGAAAATCCTCTTTTTCCGATTCCGAAAGCTTTTCCGATTTTAACAAGTAGGAATGGCGGTCGAACAACTCGGCCAGCAGCATCCGAATGACCGTCCTCATGCTTTCATAGCTCTTCTGTTTCACATTAGCCAGACTGAAATTAATGACCGGAAATTTTCCATGAAGATTACGAAGCTTCTCATCTTCCCATACAGACAGCCCCTCAAACAAATGCGGGCTGCCCGCGTACCGATTCGAGAAAAAAGTCTCCACCATACTCAATGTCAGCGTCTTCCCAAATCTTCTCGGCCTGGTGATGAGAGTGACCTGATCCGCGCTGTTATACCAGTCACTGATAAAATACGTCTTGTCTACATAAAACACATTTCTGGATATGATATCGGAAAAATCAGTAATCCCCAATGCAACCGTTTTTCTTTCACTTTTCAAGGCAAATCCCCCTTTGTCATTTCCCCCGCCTTTTGAGGCGCTGTAAATAAATACGCCTGCCTTTTCACTGTTCTTGAGTTATTATCATTATAGCTGTCCAAACATCATTTGTCCACGACTATCCGAGAAGAAAATAAAATCGGACACAGCAATAAAAAGGCATTTGCCTCCAAAACAGTTCAAAAAACCATTTCGAAATCAAATGCCTTCCATTCCCTGCTAAAAACAAAAATTACGCTTTACCCAATACTATCTCTGCCCCTTGTCATACGGAATCCCTTCCGCTTTCGGCGCGCGGGACTTCTCTGACGTGAACGCAAGCACGATCAGGGAGATGATGTACGGAAGCATATTGTACACGCTGCCCGGCAGGTTCAGCGCCACCAGGAAATCAAATCCGGTGTAGACGTTGGAGAGTGCGCGGAACAGACCGAACAGGATTGCCGCCAGGCCAATCTTGACCGGCGTCCACTGGCCGAAGATCATAACCGCCAATGCCAGGAAGCCGAAGCCGGCCACGCCGTTTTCGAACTTCCACTCACTCACGCCTGCCGTGATGTAGACGATACCGCCCAGACCGCCAAGTACGCCGGAGATCAGGACGCCCGCGTAACGCATGCGGATAACATTGATACCCACGGAATCCGCAGCCTGCGGATGCTCGCCGCACGCCTGCAGGCGCAGGCCAAAGCGCGTCTTATAGAGAACCACATAGGAAGCCACCAGGGCTACCGCCGCCACTACCATGAACCAGTTGAACTCGAAGCGCCCGAAATACACAAGAAACGCCTTTTTCTCATTGACATACTGAATGGTGGAGGAGACATTGCTCGCATCCTCGGCTGCGTTGATCGCACGCACCGCTACCGTCGCGCCCGCGGTACCGAGCAGGTTCATCGCCGTGCCGACCAGGGTCTGGTCTGCCTTGAAGTTGATCGAAGCCACCGCCAGCAGCAGGGAATAAAGCATCCCGAAAACTGCGCTTCCAAGCATGACCGCCAGGATCATGACGATGGCCGGTGCAGATGCGGACATATATTTCATGACCAGTGCGCCGCCCAACGCGCCGATCACCATGATGCCCTCCAGGCCGATATTGATGACGCCGCTGTGCTCTGAGAAGCATCCGCCGAGTGCCACCAGCGCAAGTACGGAAGCAAAAATCAGGGTATACTGAATCAATAACAGCATTATGCCTCGCCTCCTTCCTGATGGGTCTTCGCCGCTTTTTTCTCATCCCGCTTATCCAGCCAGCGGTTCATAGCGAGCTTAAAAATAAATACAAAGCCGCACAGATAAATGATCATCGAAGAGATAAAATCAGAAATCTGAGAGCAGTAAAGGGTCTTATCTACATAAGCGCCGCCGCTCGTAATGTGCTGGATAAAATAGGAAGAAAAGATCGCTCCGATCGGATGCAGGCCGCCAAGGAACGCCGCAGCGATCCCGTTAAATCCCATCGACGGAACACTCGTCTGTGAACAGCTCCACTGCTCGATGCCAGTCAGATAATAGAACGCCGCGCCCATGCCCGCAAGTCCGCCCGCAATCGCCAGGGTCAGAATTGTATTGCGTTTTTCACGCATGCCACAGTATTTCGCCGCTTCCTTATTCATACCGGTTGCTTTCAGTTCATAGCCAAACTTTGTCTTTTCAAGCAGCACCCAGATCACAATCGCCACGATCACCGCAAGCGGAATCGCAATCGTCACATAAGAGTTGTTGCTAAACAGCGCGGAAAGACCAAGATTCGGAATAATGGCTCCGCTGTTCGCCTTAGAAACCGCCGTTGTGTAGGGGCTTGTAGGCTCCTTCACCGTTGTCAGGAGCATATTCACCGTATAGAGGCCGATCCAGTTCAGCATGATACCGGAGATTACTTCATTTACATTGCGGTACGCTTTCAGCGCGCCGGAGATGGCTCCCATCAGAGCGCCGACCAAAGCCGCCGCCAGGATGCAGATATACCAGGGCATACCGAGCGCGATCGCAAAATACAGGCTGGCTCCCGCACCGCCAACGTACTGTCCGGCCGCGCCAATGTTAAAGAATCCCGCCTTGTAGGCAAACAGCACTGATAAGGAGCACATCAGCAATGGCGCTGTCTTTACCAGCGTGCTGCCCAGATATTTCAACTGCGCGGCTGCCGACGGATAGTAAAGGTAATTCTTCATAACCGCGACGATCGCGCCCCAGGCGCCGCTCGCATTTACAATCAGAAGCGCAACGTATCCGACAAATAACCCCAAAAGGATGCACAGAATCGAAGCCAGCAGAGACTGCACCACATTATTGCGCAGCAGGCCGCCGCCCTTGTTTGCTTTTTTTTCCATTTCAGTGAACCCCCTTTCCGGCCATGTCCATCCGCTTTGCCCCCGCCATGTAAAGGCCAAGCTCCTCAACCGTCACCTGTTTCGGATCAAACTCACCAACAATCTCACCCTCGTACATCACCAGAATGCGATCCGACACATTCATTACCTCGTCCAGCTCCAGGCTGATCAGAAGCACACCCTTCCCGGCGTCTCTCTGTGCCACGATCTGCTTATGAATGTATTCGATCGCGCCGACATCCAGTCCGCGGGTCGGCTGCACCGCAATCAGAAGCTCCGGGTTCTTGTCAATCTCACGCGCGACAATCGCTTTTTGCTGGTTGCCGCCTGACATCGAACGGGCAATGGTGACCGGTCCCTGGCCGGAACGCACGTCATACTGCTCAATCAGGCGCTCCGCGTATTCCCTTATCTCTTTGCGCTTTAAAAAGCCCGCCTTATTCGTAAACTGCGGCTCAAAATAACGCTGCAGCACCATATTATTCTCCAGAGAATAATCCAGAACCAGACCATGCTTGTGGCGGTCCTCCGGAATATGGCTCATGCCCATGACCGAACGTTTGCGGATCGGCGCGTGGGTAATGTCCTGCCCATCCAGGGTGATCGTCCCTTCCTTTACCGGCTCCAGACCGGACAGCCCATAGACGAACTCCGTCTGGCCGTTCCCGTCGATCCCGGCGATACAGACGATCTCACCACGCCGCACCTGAAGAGAAACATTGTGTACCGCGTCATTTTTATGCCGTTTCGACGCAACAGACATATTTTTGATATCAAGTACAACGTCTTTAGGCTTCGCCTCATCCTTCTCAACGACAAAATTCACGTTGCGCCCCACCATCATCGCGGAGAGGGCTTCCGGCGTCGTATCCTTAGTCTCCACCGTACCGACGTATTTGCCCTTACGGAGCACCGTGCAGCGGTCAGAAACTTCCATGATCTCCGAGAGCTTATGGGAGATAAAGAGAATACTCTTGCCCTCTGCCGCCAGGTTTTTCATAATATGCATGAGCTCCTGAATCTCCTGCGGCGTCAGCACCGCGGTCGGCTCATCAAAAATCAGGATCTCATTGTCCCGGTAAAGCATCTTCAGAATCTCCGTTCTCTGCTGCATGCCTACCGTAATATCCTCAATCAGAGCGTCCGGCTCCACCTTCAGACCATATTTTTCAGAAAGCTCCACTACCTTTTTGCGGGCCTCCGCTTTTTTAAGAAAACCATGGCTGACCGGTTCTACGCCCAGAATAATATTGTCAAGTACGCTGAAGCACTCGACCAGCTTAAAATGCTGATGCACCATTCCAATGCCGAGGTCATTCGCATCGTTCGGGTCTTTGATCTCCACCCTCTGCCCATCCTTGCGAATCTCTCCCTCTTCCGGCTGATATAAGCCAAACAAAACGCTCATCAGAGTCGATTTTCCTGCTCCGTTCTCTCCTAAGAGCGCGTGTATCTCGCCCTTTCTCAGCTGAAGCGTAATGTCGTCATTGGCAATGATTCCCGGAAAGCGTTTTGTAATATGGAGCATCTCTATCGCATACTCACCTGTGTTTTTTCCCAACTTTCCTTTTCCTCCTTCGAAAAAGAGCAGGCCAGTTCAGCCCGCTCTTTTATTTTCAGCCAGTTCCTGCACACGCGGTATGCGCGAAGCAGTATCCATTCCTTATTTAATATTGCCGTAAGCATTCACAGTAACGGTCACGCCCATCGCTTCCAGACCAGCCTCGTCCAGCTCAAGCGTCGTATCGTTGTTCACTGTGATCTCTCCGTTGTACATAGAAGCTACCAGAGCAGCATAATCATCCTCTGTGAAATCATCGCTCCACTGCGTGGATTCGCCAAGCTGTACATAGTTCTCAGACGGAGTCTCAGATACCAGGCCAAGGTTCTGGATCTGGCCTACGTACGCATCCCAGTTATCATTGATAATGATCTCGGTCAGAAGGGTATTTACGGTAGCTGCCAGACCCTTCATCGCAGAGGTAACCGTCATGCCCTCGCCATAAGCGCCGTCAATGATACCAGCCTGATCTACGTCAACACCGATGACTTTGCCGTCAACCTTTGCAGCTGCCTCAGCCGCTGATGTGTAGATGCCGCCGCCGCAGGCGAAGACTACTTCCACACCGTTGGTCTGATACCAGGTATCCATGTAAGCGGTGATATCAGAATCGCCGTAGAACTGGTTGCCATATACATACTCAACCGTCACTTCGTCAGATACGCCAAGCTCTGCCGCCGCGTCGCTAATGCCCTGTACAAAACCGTATCCATAACGGATAACAGCCGGAACTGCCATGCCGCCGAGGAAGCCGATATGACGATAGCCAAGCTTCACAGCCGCAACGCCTGCCATGTAGCCAGCCAGCTCTTCCTGATAGATCGCAATGTAAACATTGTCTGAATAATAGTAATCGGTCACTTCCCAGTTCTCCGGAACATAGTCGTAATTCGGCTCCGCATACTCAAGGATGTCGCCAGCTCCAACGTCCAGCGCAACAAACTTCACATCCGGATACATCTCAGCGGTCTCAACGATCGTGCCTGCGAACGCATAACCCGGCATAACGATAACATTGTAGCCCTCAGCTACAGCCTGATCTACGCTCTCTACACGCGCTGCAGTAGAATCATCCGTCGGTTTGTAATACTGAAATTCAACGCCATTTTCCTCGCAGAATGCAGCGCATGCTTCATAGGTCGTCTGGTTAAAAGACTGGTCTGTGATATCACCATAGTCTGTAACCATAGCTACCTTGTAGGTCTCTTCCTCTGCGGAAGCAAACGAGGGCGCTGCGGAAAGTGCCATAGCGCCAGCCATCAGTACTGCCAATGCTTTGCTCATTTTTTTCATTTTTGCATACTCCTTTTTTTTATTTATCCTTAAGCCGCTGTCGGCTCTGGATCTGAATGAACCCCTTTTTCTGCCTGTGCAGAGCTCCCCGCCGTCTGTCACAGGTCAGTCAGTAAATATTACAAGCTGTACCTCTTTTTCATGTTATGTTATTCGGCACTACCTCTGTACCGGCACACATCTGGGAACAGTATACCACACTTTTCGACAAATTGAACTGTTTTTTTCACTTTTTTTACATAACATTCAGAACAGCCTCAGACATATGACGCGCAAGCGGCATATAGCCTTCGAAGAAGGCGGCGCTGAACGTCCTGTGGACGTTCGCTTAGCGCCGACCGAAGCGAAGCGTAGACCTGTGGCCTGCTGTTCTGAATACTCTCATTCTTGTTTACAACGTCCGCCATTCGTGATAAAATGCCCGGTAAAGGCAAACAGGGAAATAGCTAATGAAACGAAGGAGGCAATCGAAAATGAAAGTCGGGCTTGTATTGGAGGGCGGCGCTATGCGCGGCATGTACACCGCCGGGATTCTCGATGTCATGATGGAGCACCAAATCAAAATCAACGGCGCAATCGGAGTATCTGCGGGCGCGCTGTTCGGCGTAAATTACCTTTCCGGGCAGAATGGGCGTGTCATCCGCTACAACAAACGCTTCAACAGTGACAAACACTACATGGGAATCCTGCCTTTATTAAAGGAAGGAAATATCATCAGCACAAAATACGCTTATCACGACGTTCCCTATGAACTGGATGTCTTCGACGACGCGGCCTATCAAAAAGCCGCAGAGGAGATACCCTTTTACGCAGTCATTACTGATATCGAGAGCGGGAAGCCGAAATATGTCCGCATCCGAAGTGTCTATAAGCAAATGGACGTTCTGCGCGCATCCGCGTCGATGCCCTTTGTCTCAAAACCCGTCAAAATCGGCGACAGCCGCTATCTTGACGGCGGCATATCAGACAGTGTTCCCTTCGAGTGGATGTACGGAAATGAATACGACCGGCTGGTTGTAGTGCTCACCCGCGACCTGTCCTACCGCAAAGAGCCAATGTCCCCTGCACTGATCAAAGTCTGTTATCATAAGTTCCCTCAGCTGCAAAGCCAGCTTCTGCGCCGACATACCGTCTATAATGACGCCGTTGAAGCGCTGAAAAAGCGGGAAGCGGATGGACAGGCTTTCGTTATCCGCCCCTCTGTTCCGATCGAGATCGGACGTATCGAGAGTGATCCATCCAGGCTGCAGGCTGTCTATGAGCTGGGGCTGAATGATGGAGAGGCGCAGATCGAAGCGCTGAAAACTTACCTTGGACAAGAATAATCGAATCTCCTGTGTCCCGATCGGACGCTGGCGGCAAACGCCCTTCGTCTTGATCTGGACACAGATTCATCCATTATAGCTCAGCCTGGTTATCTATCCTTCTGCCCTCTTCCAGCTTTCGTACCAACTCCATTTTTTCCGTCATCATTTTTTCCATCATAGTCTCCGCGCCATCCGTCTCCCCCAAATAACCGTACTGATTTGAGAAAAGAATGGCCTCCGTTTCAAACGCTCCCCCGCAGTGCTTCTGCAAATGAAATTTCACATGGTCTGCCACTTCTGCCATCGTCTGCGCAAGAGAGCCGGTTTCAGACAAAATACCGACCGCCTCCTCTGTCGTATTCGCATCCAGCAGTCTGCGCACGATTTCCGGCGGCGTTCCGGCCCGCATGGCCTGTGCCGCGAACAGCTCCGCCCGGCAGTCCGCATGCGCGGAATGTGTATTCATCACACCCCCTGACACCTTAATAAATTTCCCAATATGCGCGACAAAAAGAATCCCCTTCACGCCCAGTTCTTCCGCAATATCCAGCGTTTCTCCGACATAATTGCTGCATTTCATGGAATCCTCAGCACTTAACCTGAAAAACTCTTCTCTGGCAATCTCTTTCGAAAACGTCTTGCCCCGTTCGGTTTCACGCTGCTCTATCGTATTCTGTGTGTCCGCACCTTCCTGTTCCATTCTATTCCGTTCCACTTCACATTTTACAGTATGTTTCTGCACTTCCACATTCTGCCCGTCCGGAATCGGGCTGCCAATCGAGGTGCCTCCTCTCCGGATAAAATCCGCTCCGTAATTTCCCGGCGTAATCAGAATATATCGTTCTCCGTTCGCCACCTTCTGCTTCATCTCGACCCGAATACTGGCGATCAGAGCCTCCTCGCTCATTGGAACTACGATTCCGCTGGTACCCAGAATGGAAATGCCGCCCTCAATTCCCAAATGAGGATTAAACGTTCGCTTCGCAATTTCTACCCCCTCCGGTACCGAAATCGTGATTTTCAAAGCTCCCTGGTATTCAAACGCCTCACAGACAGCCTCCACCTCCCGCGCAATCATCTCGCGCGGCACCCGGTTGATCGCCGCCCCACCGACTGGCTGCTCCAGACCGGGCTTCGTCACACGTCCGACACCGACACCGCCCTCGATCCAGATCCGCGGCTGGCTCTCACGCTCCCGATCCGCTCCGCCTTTCTTCCGGATTGTGTCAGACAATTTTTCAGCTGTCACGAAGCTTTCCGGATTCGTCAATTTTTCCACAGCCGCCTCATCCTCAGCCGCTTCCCGCCCAGCCGGTTCGCTCCAGAGCACATCTTCAAGTAAAAACTCTGCCCGCGCATACACCTGAATCCCATCCGTCGCGTCCGGATCGTCTCCGGCATACTTGCGCACCGCACAGCTTGCAAATCCTTCTGCCATTTCCTGCTCCTCAACCGGCAAATGAAGCCGAATTCCCTTCGGAGTCAGCAAATCCACCCGATAACAGATTTGTCCCGACAGCAGCATCTGCGCCGCCGCTTTCGCCGCCGCCGCTGCACAGCTTCCGGTCGTATAACCGCAGCGCAGCTTTTTGTTCTTTTTCATGACAAACTGATCCTCAATGCCAGTGAATCCCGGAGAAAGCGGCAGCGGATGAATGTTTACCAAACCGCAGAGATCCGCAGAGATTTTTCCCACTTTCTCATCGGTTGATCCGGTGGACACGGTATTCTTTTTCACAACCGCCTCAACCAGTCCCGTATCTGCGGATTCTCCTTCCCCGCCATCGTCAGGCTGTCCCCTATTCGCGATACCCCATTCCAGATCACAGGAAAACCCTTCCGCGTTTTTCACCTGCCACGCAAAATAATCCCCATGCGGCATGGAAAAGCGATCCAGAATGGCCATGATCGTCCCTCCATGCACGACAAAAGCCGCACTTTTTGCGGCCGCCTTCTGTGCCTCGGCGCAGCCCTCCAGAAATGCGGCGCAGCACCTTTCCATGAAATCCTCCCGGCTCTCCCCGCCCGGAAAGCCAAGCGTACCTCCGCTGTCAATCCAGGCCTGGTAACGGGCGTCCTCTTTCAGTTCTTCGTAATTTTTATATTCAAACTCACCGAATCCACACTCTGCAAGTCCCGGCAGCAGCCGGACTTCTGTATCCGGGTACAGGACTTTCGCCGTCTGCACGCATCGCTGCAGCGGACTCGCAAAAACAAGCTCCGGCTGCGGATAAAAGTCCCTGCACTCTTCCAATTTGTGCAAAGTCTCCCCGGTCAGTGGCTCATCGGTGGTACCCACATAGCGGTGTTCCAGATTCCCGGCCGTGCTTCCATGCCGGATCAGATACAGTTCCATACGTCACAGCTCCTTTTCTATTACAGGTCGCATCATGACCAGATTTACGTTTTTTCTCTCGTCAGCTTACCACAGCGGCGTGACCGCCGCAAGGATTAAATTCTGTGAGTTGACGTTTGGAAAATGATGCTATATAATCAAGCCCGTTACTATTATATAAAAAATGCGGGGTTCTCTTTTTCCGGAAGAGAAATGATACACCCCCGCGGGAAAAACATGGAGGGATAAGACTTGAAAAAAGAACAGACGGTAACGGTAACCGAAGAAAACAAGATGGGCGTTATGCCAGAGAATCGCCTGCTCATAACGATGGCACTGCCCATGATGATTTCCATGCTGGTGCAGGCACTCTATAATGTAGTTGACAGTATTTTCGTGGCCCAGATCAGTGAGGAAGCCCTCACCGCCGTATCTATGGCCTTTCCGATGCAAAACCTGCTGATCGGCCTGGCGACCGGTATCGCGGTCGGCATGAATGCCCTGGTCTCCAAAGCGCTTGGTGAGAAAAAAACAGATACAGCGAACCATATGGCTATGCATGGCGTATTTCTGGCAGTCTGTGCGTATCTGCTGTTTCTTATCCTTGGGCTTACGATTTCAAGAGTCTTTTTTGTTGTTCAGGGTGCTTCCGAAACCATTGCGGATTACGGACACGACTACCTTATCATCGTCATGTGTGTCAGCTTCGGCGTCTACATTGAGGTCATTTATGAACGGCTTCTCCAGTCAACCGGAAAGACGATCTATACGATGTTTACGCAGGGGATCGGCGCGATCATCAATATCATCATGGATCCGGTACTGATTTTCGGCATCGGCATCTTCCCGAAAATGGGCATCCGGGGCGCGGCTGCGGCGACCGTTCTCGGTCAGATTGTTGCCGCGATTCTGGCTGTGATCCTGAATTCTATCAAAAACACCGACCTTCAGCTGGATTTCCGCAAATTCAAACCAGAATTGAAAGCCATCAGCAGCATTCTGTTCATCGGCATTCCGTCCGTGATCATGGTCGCCATCGGCTCTGTTATGACGTTCTGTGTAAACAAGATTCTGGTCGCGTTCTCCTCTACGGCAGTCGCGGTCTTCGGCGTATACTACAAGCTGCAAAGCTTCGCCTTTATGCCGGTCTTCGGTATGAACAACGGACTGGTTCCAATCATCGCCTACAACTACGGCGCGCAAAAGCCGGACCGCATTATGAAAACACTGAAGCTCGCGGTCTTCTATGCCACCTGCATTATGGTGATCGCGTTTATCATTATGCAGACCATACCGGGAGCGCTCCTTCAGCTTTTCAGCGCCTCCGAGGAAATGCTCTCGATTGGAATTCCGGCGCTGCGCACGATCAGCATCAGCTTCCTGTTTGCCGGAGTGAGCGTCATCTGTTCCTCGTTCTTCCAGGCGATGGGCTGCAGTATCTACAGTATGCTGATCTCGATTATGCGGCAGCTCGTCTGCCTGATCCCGCTGGCATATCTGTTCGCACAGACAGGCGACGTATCAAAGGTATGGCTTGCCTGGCCGATCGCCGAAATCGTATCCATTTCCTGCGGCCTGTTATTCCTGAACCGGATCAACAAAAGGATGATTAAACCAATGCGGCAGGCTTAGTTTTCAGTTGCAAGCCCAAAAAACGAGCAGGAGACGGCAAATCGCCTCCTGCTCATTTTGCATTGCAATGAGCAGCTTTAAAAATCCCCTTCCGCGTAAAGTCTCACGATCTCCTTAAGCACACAGACGACAGAATCCATCCCTTCCGCCGTGATATGCTCGTATGGTCCGTGGAACGCATATCCTCCGGTGCCAAGATTCGGGCAGGGCAGTCCCATGAAGGAAAGGCGCGCCCCATCTGTGCCGCCGCGAATCGGAACGGTCTTCGGCTCCAGCCCGGCTGCACGCACCGCCTTTTTCGCATTGTCAATCAGATGCATACAGCCTTCGATCTGTTCCCGCATATTCCGGTATTGCTCGCGGATCGTCAGCTTCACCGTTCCCTCGCCATATTTTTCATTCAGCAGCTTCTCAATATGCCGCAGGGTTTCCAGCCTGCACTCGTACATTGCCTGGCTGTGGTCCCGCACAATATACTCCAGCTTTGCCTCCGTGACGCCGCCGGAAATGCCATGCAGATGGTAGAAGCCCTCATACCCTTCCGTATCCCGCGGAGTATCTCCGGATGGGAGCATCCCGTTAAACTCCATCGCAACCAATGCCGCGTTAATCATCGTATTCTTGCTGCTGCCCGGATGTACGGAAAATCCGCGGATTTCCACTTCCGCTGCCGCGGCATTGAAGTTTTCATACTCCACTTCGTTTTCCGCTCCGCCATCTACCGTGTAAGCAAACTCTGCACCGAACCCTGCCACGTCAAAGGCGTCCGGGCCGCGCCCAATCTCCTCGTCCGGTGTGAAGCCCAGACAAAGCTTCCCATGTAAAAAAGCACTGGTTGGAACATCATCCGGACTTTCGCTCTGATCTGGCTTCAGGATTTCTTCCGCCATCGTCAGGATCTCCGCAATCCCTGCTTTATCGTCCGCACCCAGCAGCGTCGTGCCATCCGCAGTGATCAGTGTGCGCCCGCTAAGTTCAGGCAAATGCGGAAAATCTTTTACCGAAAGAACCCGCCCGCTCTCTCCAAGCACCACGTCTTTCCCATCGTAATGTTCAGTCACCATCGGCTGAACATTTTCTCCACAAAAATCCGGTGCCGTATCCATATGTGCAATAAAACCAATCACGGGTGCGTTTTCATATCCGGCCGTCGCAGGGATTTCCCCGTAAACGTAGCCGTTTTCATCCACACGCACCTGGCTGATTCCAAGCTCTTTCATCTCCGCGGCCAGCGCATTCGCCAGATTCAGCTGCCGTTTTGTCGAGGGAACCGTCTGGCTTGCCTCATCGCTGGTCGTGTATATTTTTACGTATTTTAGCAAACGTTCATAAGCCCGCATCTTTTTATCACCACATCCTCATATAGTCCCGCATCCAGTAATACAGATCCGCGTACTCATGCGGCGCGAATTATCTGCCGAAAAACCGCTCGACCAGACGGATATGCGCAGGATCGAATCGTCCGCCCATCAGCGCCTCCAGAGCCATCAGCACCCGATATGATTCATCGTAGCCCATCATGCTCATCCCCGGCACGCGGCGCATACCAAAGGGCAAAACAGGCGGATGCGGCGGCCGTCTTCTCATCCCTGCCGGACGCGGAGCGCCGCCCGCGCCGCCTGCCATTCCATGACGATTACCAGCTCCGCCTGCCATGCCATGGCTGTTGCCATGCGTCATCTGGCGCCCTGCCCCTCCGGCTGCCGGAGAACGCCCCTGGCTCATGCCGCCCGCAAAGTTCATCCCGCCGCCAGCTGCGCCTCTGTTTCCGCCGCCGGCTGGACCGCTGCCGCCAGCGCTTGCGCCTCCTCTGGCAGTTCCCGATCCGCCCATCGGTCTCCTGCCGCCGGTCGAACCTCCATTTCCGCCGCCGGATGCCGAATGACCGCCGCCGGTTCTTCCTGAACCGCTTCCTGCTCTTCCTGGCATTTCGTTTTCCCCCTTTTCTCAGCCTTGCTGATTACACTATACTTCTTACACTTTTACCCATTCTGTAATATGATTCGAGCGACAAAAGAGTATGATACTACGGATTTCTCCGTGCTTCGCACTCCCGAAATCCTAAAAACATTCGGAATCCGCTCATTTTTCTTCGAAAAATGGCTACTTCCTCATGTTTTTGCGGTCCCCAAGGTCATGAATCGGAACGCAAGCGTTCCATTCCTGACCTTTTGTCCCTTGTATCATAATATTACTTACGCGCTTCTATGCGGCACAGTATCTTCCTTCTCTTCTTTCAGAGCTTACAGGTCTTATCATACGCCGCCTTGACCGCATCCATTGCCGCACAGCGCAGCCCGCCGCGCTCGAGCGCGTGGACACCCGCGATTGTAGTGCCTCCCGGCGAGCATACCGCATCCTTCAAAGCGCCCGGATGACTGCCGCTCTCCAGTACCAGTGATGCCGCCCCGATCAGCGTCTGGCAGGCATACTCCATGGCTTTCTGTCTGGGAAGGCCGCATTCCACTGCTCCATCTGCAAGTGCCTCGATAAACAGATACACATAAGCCGGTCCGCACCCGGACAATGCGCTCGCCGCATCGATCAGATGCTCAGAAATATAATCCAGCCGCCCGATCCCGGCCATAAACGCTTCAAACTCCCGCAGCTGTTCTTCGGTCACCTCCGGCGACGCACAGACCAGCGTCATGCCTTTTCCAATGGAAACCGGCGTGTTCGGCATAATGCGGATCACCGGATATGCGCCGCCCGCCATACGCTGAATCTCCGCGATTGAAAGCCCGGCAGCCATCGTTACCAGAACAAAAGGGGTGCATTCATCCGCACTTCTTTCCCGTAAAATTTCCTGCAAAGGCTTCAGCATATCCTCCATCATTCCCGGTTTTACACCCAGGAAAATGTATTTGCAAAATTTCACTGCATCCTCATTGCTTCCTGACTGACAACCCAGTTCATCCGCTAAAGCTTCTGCTTTTGCCGCGGTACGATTTGCCAGCAGCACTTTCGGCGGTGCGACTTTTTTTACGGCCGCGCGCACAATCGCGGAGCCCATATTACCGCAGCCGATAAACCCCAATTCACATATAGACATAGCAAAATCCTTTCTCTACAAACAATCGGATGCTTCACCTGGTTTCGCACAATTACGAAGCCGCTTCCCAACTCCCGCCTGGCGTCCCAGGCGCAACTGCTGATACAAAATGATAAACACACAGTTTCGTCATAAAATCAGCGGATATTTCCATTCCCATGAATAATATATTTATAAGAAGTCAGCTCCTCCAGCCCCATCGGTCCTCTGGCATGGAGCTTCTGTGTGGAAATACCCATCTCACAGCCAAGCCCGAACTCGCCGCCGTCGGTGAACCGGGTCGACGCATTCACATATACAGCAGCGGAATCAATGGAACGAGTGAATCGATCCGCTGCTTCCTGGTCTTCAGTAATAATCGCATCGGAATGCCCGGTTGAATGCGCGGAAATATGCGCAATCGCATCATCCAGAGAATCGACCACTTTTACAGCTAAAATATAGTCCAGAAACTCGGTATCAAAATCATTCGCCCCGGCCGGTACCAGAAGCTGTCCAGCGCCGCCCTGAATCCCATCCCGGATCCGCTGCAGATGCGTCGCCACCGGATGCTCCGGGTTCGCCATCGGCAGACTGGCGTCCTGCTTTTCTGTCTCCTCTGCAATCCCGTCGCTTTGTTCTGCATCCTGCGCAGAAAGCAGTTCACTTCCATCCGCTGCAGCCTCCCAGACAGATTCCTCTTGTCCAATCAAAAGCTCCGCCGCTCTCTCATCCAGACGAAGCTCCACTGGCGTTTCCAGGTTCTGAAGGCGCTCGTCAATCAGGCGCTCTTTCAGCTTCGGAAGAAACGCTTCCGCGATATCCCGGTGAACGACACAGACCTCCTCCGCGTTGCACACGCTGGGACGGCTGGTTTTCGCATTCTCTATGATATTCAATGCCATCTCCTGGTTCGCCGCACGGTCGACGTAAACATGACAAATGCCAGTGCCCGTCTCAATGCAGCTGACCGTAGCATTCTCCACACAGGCACGGATCAGCCCCGCGCCGCCTCTGGGAATCAGCAGATCGACATAGCCATTGGCAGTCATCAGTTCGTTTGCGCTCGCTCTGGTCGTATCCTGCACCAGCTGTACCAGATCCTCCGAAAGACCAGCTTTTTTCAGTCCATCCCGCAGCGCGTTCGTAATCGCGTTCGCGGAAAGAAAGGCTTCTTTTCCGCCGCGCAGCACACAGGCATTGCCGCTTTTGATGCACAGGGCAGCCGCGTCGCTGGTCACATTCGGTCTGCTCTCGTAAATGATCGCAATCACGCCAAGCGGCACGGAGCATTTCTCGATCAGAAGTCCCCCCTGACGTTCCGTCCGCTTTAGCACCCGGCCAACCGGATCCGGCAGGGCAACCACGTCCAGAATCCCCTCTGCCATCGCCTGAATTCTGCCGGACGTCAGGCGCAGGCGATCGCGCATCACCTCAGAAATTGTGCCTTTCGCGCGCTCCATGTCTTTTTCATTCTCGCTTAAAATCTCATCCGCGTGCCAGAGCAGCGCGTCCGCCATTTCCTTCAGAGCCGCATTTTTCTGCTCTGTCGTCACCGTCTGAAGCTCCGGCGCCGCCGCCTTCGCCCGTTTCAAAATCTCTGCTGTAGTCATACTCCATCCTTTCTGAATCGATCCTTTCAATGACAGCTGTGCGCAAGTCAGATCTGACAGCTCTTTCCCGCGGCGACAAAACGGGTGCCCACATCCTTCCCCGCCAGAATGTCATACAGAATCTCCGGGTGTTCCCCGTTGGCAATAATCATATCGCAGCCGGCATCCATGGCAATCTGCGCCGCATTCAGCTTTGCCGACATACCGCCGCTGCCAAAATCACTTCCGGCGCCGCCGCCGAGCGCCCGCAGCTCAGGCGTGATCTCCTCCACGCGCGAAATCAGCTTCGCGTCCGGATTTTTATGCGGGTCTGCGGTAAATAGCCCGTCAATATCCGAGAGCAGAACGACCAGATCCGCGCTGACAATCGTGGAAACCAACGCAGCCAGACTGTCATTTTCCCCGATAAAAAACTCTTCTGTAGCGACCGAGTCATTTTCATTGATGATCGGAAGCACATGAAAATCCAGCAGCCGGAAAAAAGTGCTGTGCAGATTCGCCCGGCGGGATTCGTCCTCAATATCCGCGCGCGTCAGCAAAACCTGCGCAACACAGTGATTGTATTCCTGAAACAACTTGTCATACGTGTACATGAGTTCACACTGGCCAACCGCCGCGGCCGCCTGCTTC
Source organism: Lachnospiraceae bacterium (assembly GCA_021205225.1). Lineage (GTDB taxonomy): Bacteria > Bacillota > Clostridia > Lachnospirales > Lachnospiraceae > Choladousia. Next base: position 63,680 of record JAJPXX010000222.1, on the reverse strand, counting down.
GTCGAGATGTCCTCCGGCTTTTTGAGGAGTCCAAGCTTCCCGGAGCCCATTCCCGTCGCCCCGGAAGAAACAAGCAAAACCTCATGTCCCGCATTTTTTATGTCACTTAAAACCTTGCAAAGCGTCTCTACCCGGCGGATGTTCAGATTACCCGTGCTGTGCGCCAGTGTAGAGGTGCCTACCTTCACTACCAGTCTCATAATTCAGCATACTTCCTTTTTCTTTTGCTTTTACAACCCACAGTCCATCTTATCTCATTCATATGTAAATTACAAGCGATGATTTGACTTTTTTACAGAATGAAGGAACGTGAAAATTTTTTTCTGTTTTTCCTGTCCTTTTCCGAAATCTTTTTGAACTTTCTCTGATTCTCCTCTTATTTTCACGCTTTCTTCTTGTCTGGCGGAAACAAGTGTATTATTATAAAAAGAACTTAACCGCATATTATTTTAATTGCAGAAATCTTAATTATTCATCCCCCTGAAAGGAGGCTCCCTTTATGGCGGCATTTGAAAAAGTAAAAAGCGGACTTTCCGGCCTTGACCGGATTCTGGACAATATCCGGCTCGGCGACAATGTGGTATGGCAGGTCACAAGTCTGGATGAATACCGTTTTTTTGTAGAACCCTATATCCGGCAGGCGCTGGAAGACCAGCGGAATCTGGTCTACATCCGCTTTGCGCAGCATGCGCCAATCATTCCGCTGCCAGAAGAACCGGCGCTGTCAAAGGACTGTATGCCTTCCTGTATTTTGCCGGACTCCGGCATCAAGGTTTACCGTTTCGACCCGGAAGTCGGCTTTGAACCATTCACCGTAGCCATCCATGACGTGATTACCAGAGAAGGGCGCGATGCATTTTATGTATTTGACAGTCTTTCTGAGCTGCAGTCGGCCTGGTATACGGACCTGATGATGGGCAACTTCTTCTGCGTGACCTGTCCTTATCTGTTTATCCTGGATACGGTAGCGTATTTTCCGCTGATCCGCGGGCGGCATTCCTTTGACGCAGTCGCACGCATCCGTGAGACGACCCAGCTTTTGCTGGACGTCCACTCTGACGGCAGCGAAATCTATGTACATCCTCTCAAGGTCTGGAAACGCTATTCTTCCACGATGTTCCTTCCGCATTTTTGCAGCGGCGCGGACGACCATTTTGAGCCGCTGACAGACCCGGTGGCAGCCAGCCGCTATTACTCGCTGATCAAATCCTCCTCAACCTTTAACCAGGAGCAGTCTTATGACAGCTATGACCGCTTTTTCTCCAAGGCCAAGGCAGACTACCAGGCCGGATATTTTACGGAAAACACGGAATCCATGATCATCGAAAGTATGATGAGCCGCGACCCGAAGATGCAGAAGCTGATTCACGAATTCTTTGAAGTAGAGGATTATTTCACCCTGCGCGACCGGATGATCGGCAGCGGCGCGATCGGCGGAAAGGCCTGCGGCATGCTACTCGCCCGCAAAATTGTGGAAAAGAAGCTGGACGGCTACCACAAGCACGCAGAGCAGCACGACTCCTTTTATATTGGCTCGGATATTTTTTATACCTATATTGTCTCCAACGGCTGCTGGAATCTGCGCATCGAGCAGCGAACCAGCGAAGGCTATATGGAAAAGGCGGAAGAATTTAAAGCAGGGGCTGCTGCACGGCTCTTTCTCGCCCGCTACGCGTGAACAGTTCCGCAATATGCTCGAATACTATGGGCAAAATCCAATCATTGTGCGTTCCTCCAGTCTGCTTGAGGACGGCTTCGGCAATGCATTCGCCGGAAAATATGAGTCGGTCTTCTGCCCGAACCGCGGCGAGATTGAGGAGCGTATGGAAGCGTTCGAAAACGCCGTGCGCATCGTCTACGCGAGTACGATGGACCCATCTGCCCTGGAATACCGCCGGAACCGCGGACTTGACAACCGTGATGAGCAGATGGCGATTCTGGTACAGCGCGTCTCCGGCGCTTACTACGGCCCCTATTTTATGCCATGCACCGCCGGCGTCGGCTACAGCTACAGCGCCTACAAGTGGATGCCGGACATGGATCCTTCCGCAGGGATGCTCCGCATCGTAATGGGACTCGGCACAAAAGCCGTGGATCGCACGGAGAACGATTATCCGCGCCTGGTAAACCTCGACCGTCCGGAGGTGACCATGCTGACAAGTGTAGCCGATAAACATCGCTTCTCACAGCACAAAATCGACGTCATTAACATGGAAAAAAATGAACTGGAAGAAGTTTCTCTCTCCGCCCTGCTCCCCTATCTGCCGCGCTGGTACAAAAATACCGTGCTGGAGCATGACACAGAGGCAGAAGATCGGCTGAAAGAAGCCGGACGCTACCGGGACGTATATTTCGTCAGCTGCCAGCAGCTGCTGGCGAACCGAAAATTCACTTCCATGATGAAAAAAACACTGCATGAGCTTCAGCAGGCGTATGGGAATCCGATTGACATCGAATATACCGTCAACCTCAGCAAGGAAAACGACTTTGTCGTCAATCTTCTGCAATGCCGCCCGCTCTATGTCGGAAAGGACGGCGGCCGCATTCAGATGCCGAACGTCGCTCCGGAAAAGGTTTTCTTTGACATCCGCGAATCCTCCATGGGACAATCCTGCGTCCGCCCGATCGACATCGTAATCCAGGTAGAGCCGAAGGAATACTACGAGTTTGAACACGTAAAAAAGCCCCTGATCGCCGAAGCCATCGGAGCCATCAACCAATATTACAAAGGAAGCGGCCATCACATCCTGCTCACTGTTCCCGGCCGCATCGGCACCAGCTCGCCGGAGCTGGGCGTCCCCGTCCGCTTTGTCGATATCTCCGGCGTCGACGCCATCTGCGAGGTGACCGACAACCGCGCCGGGTATATGCCGGAGCTCAGCTACGGCAGCCATATGTTCCAGGATCTCGTAGAAGCCAACATCTTTTACGGCGCAATCTTCGGCGACCGCCGCACGCTTTCCTACCAGAGAGACTTTTTTGAAGAGCAGCCAAACCTCTTCCCGCAGATCTGTCCCGACCGCGCGGAGCTTTCCTCCATCGTGCGTATCTATCAGGCGGATGGAATGCAGCTGTGGGTAGACGGAATTGAAAACCATGTTATCTGCGCGATGCAGGCATGACAGAAACGGATAGGGGGAGCATTGCTCTCCCTATCCTCATTTCTGTCTTTCCATTTCAATACTGTTTTGAACAGTTACACAATTTACAATTTCATCCCTGTCAGCAGTTCATACGCCTGCAAATATTTGTCAATGGTCTTCTGCACAATATCCTCCGGCAGCGTCCAGTCATTTCCAGGATTCGCTTTCAGCCAGTCGCGTGCAAACTGCTTGTCAAAGGACGGCTGGGAATGCCCAGGCTCATAGCCGTCCGCCGGCCAGAAACGCGAGCTGTCCGGCGTGAGCATCTCGTCCCCAAGGACAATCCGCCCCTCTTCGTCCAGTCCAAACTCAAACTTCGTATCCGCAATAATGATTCCGCGGCTCAATGCGTAATCTGCGCATTTCTGATACAGCGCGATCGTATAATCACGAAGCTTCGACGCGTATTCCTCACCCTTGCCCGGAAAATACTTTTCCAGATGCGCAATGCTCTGCTCATAAGAAATATTCTCATCATGGTCGCCGATCTCCGCTTTCGTGGAGGGCGTATAAATCGGCTCCGGCAAACGGTCGGACTCTTTGAGCCCTTCCGGAAGCGTAATGCCGCATACCGTACCATTTTTCTGATAACTCGCCCATCCGCTGCCTGTAATATAGCCGCGGACAATGCACTCGATCGGAAGCATGGTGAGCTTCCGGCACATCATACTGTTGCCGTCAAACTCCGGCTTCCGGAAAAACTCCGGCATATCGTTTACATCTACGGAAATCATATGGTTCGGCAAAATATCCTTTGTCAGATCAAACCAGAAACGGGACATCTGGGTCAACACCGTGCCTTTTTTTGAAACAACATTATTCAGAATCACATCAAAACAGCTGATGCGGTCGGTCGCCACCATGATCAGGCTGTCGCCATTGTCATAGATTTCGCGCACTTTTCCCTCTTTGATCGGTTTCCATTCACTCATATGCGTTCTCTCCTGTCAAACTGCAAAATTTTATGATGACGTTTTCTTTTATAAACCATTTACGTGGAAATTGCAATCCCTATCTTCTTTCTTCCGTTCATAACCGCAGGATTATAACTGTTTTAGGAGCTGTCGCAAAATAATATGTTCAGATTGTGCCGGATAATGCGTGAAGCACAAGCGATAAAAACGCAGGCGCAGCGGGCTGCGCTGAGGATTTTATCGCTTGCGATTCGCGTGTTAGCCGGTGCAAGATGGGCATATAATTTCGCGACAGATCCTTAGCATATTTTTGCAAAGGGGCTTGACAGAAAACAGGAAACCTGCTTATGATACAGTTTAAAATCCATCTGTTCTGAACTGTTACGTAAAAATATTTCAAGGAGGCCAATATAAAAATGTCAGTAAATGGTATCAACCCAACAGAGGAAACACCAGAAGAACTTTTACAATTGACTCTGGAAGCATACCAGGCAGCAAAAGAGCTGCTTGAGGCGGCAAAGCTGCAGGCAAAGGAGCTGCTTGTCATAGGCTGCTCCACCAGCGAGGTTGCCGGGGAGCGCATCGGCTCGTACTCCAGCCCGCAGATGGCGGAAGCTGTATTCAACGGGATTTTGAAAGCCGCGAGTGAAAAGGAGGTATACCTCGCGGCACAGTGCTGCGAACACCTGAACCGTGCGCTGATTATAGAAAAAGAGGCTGCGCTTCGTTTTGGCTATGAGCCGGTCAACGTCATCCCACAGCCAAAAGCTGGCGGTTCCTTCGCCACCGCAGCCTATCGCCATTTTTCAAACCCGGTAGCAGTAGAACACGTCCGCGCACACGCAGGGATCGATATCGGCGATACCCTGATCGGTATGCACCTGCGCGAGGTCGCCGTCCCGGTACGGATCGCGCAGAAAACCATTGGCGAAGCCCATGTCGTATGCGCACGGACACGCTGTAAATTCGTCGGCGGAAGCCGGGCGGTATATAACGAAGCACTTTTATAGGCACACAGGCGCATAAAAGGAAAATGACATCTATCGCTGTCTGCGCCTGGCGCGCGAGAATACGGCTGACGCCGATTCTCGATAACACGCAGGCATTCAAAAGTGGTATGGTTAATTTTCTTTAAATTGGATATTTCAAAAATGCCATCCGTGTCATACAATGAGCCTCAGCATACGAACCAGGTCTGGTTTCACTGTTCCGAACCGTTGCAGCGAATCATCGTTCCGCCAGACCCCAGTACATCGTCTTCCAAATAGCTCGACTTTAGACGCAGGATGAATTTTCATATGCAAGGCGGAAGAAGGAGGCGTAGCGGTGGCTACGTCGACTGATGACAACGAAGCAGATGGAAATTCAGGCAAGTATAAAGTCGAGATAATTTGGAGACGAGGTACTAGCATCTATGAGGAGGCTCTATTATGAAAAAGCTCACGACAAAAAATCTTGTACTTGCCGCTCTTTTTGCGGCGCTTGCCTGTGTCATGACAATGTCTGTGCGGATTCCGATCTACGGAACGCAGGGCTACATTCATCCCGGCGACGCCGTGGTTATTCTGTGCGGTGTCTTTCTTGATCCGGTCACAGCATTTTTCGCGGCCGGCATCGGTTCGGCAATGGCGGATCTGCTCGGCGGGTACTTTATCTATGTCCCGATCACCTTTGTTATCAAAGGTCTTGTCGCACTCTGCGGCGGGCTGCTCTATCACAGCCATGCTATTTCTTCCGTAAATGACCACATTATCGTAGCACTCTGCGGCGTCATTGATATTCTCATCGTGGCGCTCGGCTATTGCTTCTGCGAAATCTTCCTGTACGGTGCTCCGGCAGCGGTCGCCAGTGTTCCCGCGAACTGTATCCAGGGAGTAAGCGGTCTGGTTATCGCGTCCGTCCTGTATCCAATCCTGCGGGCGGCGCTCCGGCAGATCCAGACCGAGTGAACGATCTGCTCAGCGAGTGTCCGAAACAATCTCTGTTTCAAACAGACAAATACAGCAGAGGGCAGCTTGTGAACCATCCGCGAAACAGCTGACTCACTCAAACCAAAGGAACCACCCGCAGCGGTGGCCCTTCCAGGCATACCACCCTTTGGCATGCTGCGACAACATCCTGCTCATGCGTTGCCAGGAGCGCGGGTATCCCAAGTTTTTTCAGTCGTTCCATCATGCGGGCACGGCGCCTGACGTCGACGCCCGCAAATGGTTCATCCAGAAGAAGCAGCTTTCCCCCCAGCGCACAGCACCGCGCAAGAGCGAGTCGACGCGCCATTCCGCCGGACAGGGCGTCCGGATATACATCTTTTTCCTTTTCAAGCTCTGCAAAGGCAAGCCATTGATCGGCTTCTGCCCGCCGTCCTTTCGGCAGCACATCCGAAATCTGCTCCCGAACCGTTCTCCACGGAAGCAGGCGGTCCTCCTGAAACAGGATCACAGTTTCTTCCGGTTTGATTCCTTTTATGCTTCCGCCTGATGGCTTTTCCAGCCCCGCCAGGAGACGCAGCAATGTCGTTTTCCCACAGCCGGAGGGACCGGAAATGGCGGTCATACCAGTCAATGGCAAATCCAGAGAAAAATTACTTATTACACACTTTTCACCATAGGAAAAGCTAAGGTTTTCTATGAGAAGGCCATCCATTATAAGCTCCCCTGTATTTACTAAAATCCCATTCATCGATTCATCCGTCTGCTCTTCCGTAAAACCCGCCGAAGCACATTCTCCAGCGTCAATGACAGAATAATAATCACAATTGTCCAGGCATACAGCTTCGATGACTGCAGCGCCGTCTTTGCCTTTGAGAGCTCTGTCCCAATTGCGTAGCGCGGCGGGCAGATCACTTCCGCGGCAATACCGGATTTCCAAGCCAGTCCCAGTCCGGTACTAATACCGCTGCTCATATGCGCGCGCAGAGAAGGCAGCCAGACCAGGCGCAGAGTCTTTACGCGCCCAAGGCGATAGGCTCCTGCCAGCTCCAGAAGCTGCGGATCGACGGAATCCAGTCCTGCCCGCAGGCTGCTCCAGATAACCGGCAGCACCATCAGCGCAGAGATTACACTGGGGATGTGTGTGCGAGTCACCCAGAGATATACCAGAAGAATAAAGGAAACCACCGGGGTGGCGCGAATGACCCTGATTGCCGGAGACAAAAACAGATCCGCAATCGAAAAGCGCCAGGTCAGAAGCGCAAGTACACATCCAAGAACACTCCCCAGGAGCATTCCGCACAGGACACGGCCAAGGCTGAGCACTACACTCCGCCAGAATGCTCCCGTAACTGCCAGTTCCAGCAGTGTGCATCCAACGGATACCGGTGTCGGCAGAAGGAGAGGAAAGCCTGCCGTCATAGCCGCAATTTGCCAAACCCCCAGCCAAAAGGCCAGGGGCAGCAAAATCTTAACACATTTTTTATCCCACATAATAATACCCATCGTCCGGCAGCGCGCCGCCAACGGAGTCCGGATTCGCCTCATAGAGCACGTCGTAATAATCCGTGATCGCCGTTTCCATCGCTTCGCCGGAGATAAATACGAGGTTGCACTGCGGGATCGCCGCCGCCGCTATCGCAGAGGATGGGGTGATGCCAAGCTCCGCCACCAGCTCCGCTGCTTCTTCTATATTTGAATTTACATATCCGATGGAGGCCTCGTATTCATCTAAGAACGTCTCGACCGCATCCGGGTTTTCCTCGATGAACTCCGTGCGGGCCACGACCGCGGTCATGATCAGCGAAGAACCATTTCCAAGCTCTTCCCATGCATCGTTTACATCCAGCGCATCACGTACTGTACCGCTGCTCTGGAGAATCGCCGCAGTAGCCGCCGGAACCGGAAGCATTGCCACTTCGATCTCTCCGGAAATCAGGCCGGCGCTGATCTCCGTCGCCTCAGCGAATACGATCTCTACATCTTCATCCGGATCCAGATCATTGCACTCAAGCAGATACCGGAGAATATATTCCGGATTGCTTCCCTGTCCGGTCGCGTAGATGGTCTTTCCTTCCAGATCACTGACAGACTGAATCTCCTCGCTGCCGCCGCTCTCAAGAATGTGAAGTACGCCCTGTGTGCCGAGCGCAATCACCTGAATGCCCGAATCCTCACTGTCCTTTGTCTGATTATACAGATTCAGAGCCATGTTAGACGCCATGCAGGCAATATCCAGCTCACCGGTGGTCAGACCAGATACAATCTCACTGTTATCCGCAGCAATCATATATTCGTAGGTATTCTCTGCTTCTCCATTGTCACTGTCTGTCAGAAGCTTTGCCGCGCCAATGCCAGTTGGGCCGGAGAGCACTCCGAAATGTACCGTAACCGCTTCCGATTCCTCTGCGCAGCCGGTAAGAGCCAGTGTACCCGTCATCATCATAGCTGTCAGAACAGCTAAAACCGTTTTCCATTTTTTCATCGTATTTTCCTTTCTGAATGCGCAGCCTTCGCAGAATCAGACGTATATGCCATTTTCTGCCTTTTCTTCCAGGCTTGCCGCACACTCGCAGCCAGTTTTTTATCATAAACAGAATACCTTACAAGAGGCAATCGGTCAAGTTCTTTTTGCCTAACCAGAACAGGTCGAAGCCAAATATTACCATTTTGCGCAGGAAATTGTTTTTAAGCTTCCGACCTGCTATGCCTCATAAGGATTCACATGCACCATGACATGCTTAATATTATCAAATTGCCGCTCCAGCCCATTATGCACCCGCTCCGCAATCGCGTGCGCACTCTCCAGCTCCATATGCGCATCCACAGCAATCTCAACATCCACATAAACTTTTTCGCCAAACATTCTTGTCTGCAGCAAATCAACCCGCGCGACTCCTTCCTGCCCGGCAATGTACTGCCGCATTTCCTCAGTATATTCCTCATCGCAGGCCGTATCCGTCATTTTTCGGGTCGCATCCCGGAAAATATCGACTGCCACCTTCAGAATAAAGGCGCTGATGACGACACTGGCGAGCGGATCCAGTACCGGAAACCCGGCGCGCGCGCCAGCAACGCCGATCAGGGAACCAATGGAAGAGAGCGCGTCCGAGCGGTGATGCCAGGCATCCGCCATAAATGCGGAAGAACGCAGCTTCTTTGCGCAGGCTTTCGTATAATGATACATCGCTTCTTTCGAAAGAATCGATACAGCAGCAGCCGCCAGCGGGAGAATTCCCGGAATCTCCAGTTCACTGTAATTTCCGGCAAAAATCGTCTGTAATCCGGACAGACCAATTCCCGCGCCGGTAACCAGCAAAAGCCCGGCAAGGATTTCCGAAGAAACACATTCAAACCGGTCGTGCCCGTACGGATGCTCCGTATCCGCGCCGCGCTTCGCTGCTTTTACACCGATCAGCGCGATCACAGTGGTCATGACATCGGAAAGAGAGTGTACCGCATCGGATACCACCGCGCTGGAGTGACCGAATACACCGGCCAGGAGTTTGAATGCGGATAAAAAAACATTTCCCACTATACTCACGCCTGACACTCTGGCGGTCAGTTTTTTTTCCTGTTCTTCGCTCAGCCTTTCCTCACTGTACCGTTTCCTGTCGATCTTTTTTTCGATTTCATTTTTTTTCATTTTTAAATTATTTTCGTAATTCTCTTCTTTCATTTCAGGTAACCTTCCTTCCTGTCTCTGCAATAGCAATCAGAGTTTGCTGTCATCCCAGAATCCAGATACAGAAAAAGCATCCGGGGACGATAGTAAAAGAAGTACTTACTACTGTCCCGCAGATGCTTTGTTACCTGCTGTCGCGATTCGCAACCCGGCAATTGAAGTCTCGTCCGGGCTGTATGTTTGATAGCCCTTCACCTGCTCCAAAGCCTGATCAGTTTGTACTGTAGATGATTGCAGTGCAAATGATGTTATTTGTTATTATTCTATCTTATTCCATTGTAAGCGGTTCGGTTACAACCTCCGCTTATCCCTCTGCAAGCTCCAGCGCTTTCTGCCGCAGCAGATCCTCTGTACACTCCTGCGGCGTCCATGGGATGTAGACATCCACCGGAAGCCCCGTCTCATTATACGGATGACCATCCACCACATTCTGACGCTTGCTCATCGGATAGGAAAGGATAAACGTCTTGTCAATGCTGGCATTGACATAATTGGTATAGTCAATCGTCCCCATCGTCGGGCGCCCGACCACTGTCACTTTGTCAGAAGCGGAGCAAAGCTTGACAAAAACTTCTCCGGCGTCTCTGCACCAGGTATCCGTAATCAGGATCACCTTTTTGATCTGACTGTAAAGTCCTTCTTTTCCTTCATGAATCTCATGATATTCGGTCAGAAGATCATCTTCCGGCACGTCCTTCAGGAATCCCTTTCCGGATTTTTCCTTGAACTCTGCAATCAGCTGATCCGCCAGCGCCACAGCATCCGCATTATTCGCTTTCTCATAGCGCTCTTTCATGTTCTCGATCTTTTTGATCGTATGCTCACAGTTTTTCTCAGAATAATTGGTATAAATCGCTTCTTTCTCCAGAAGCGCTCCCAGCTCTTCCTCGGAATCAAAGATCATCGGGAGCAGCGGTACAAAGCCCGGCTCGGTACCTGCCTCATTCTTGCGCAGGTCAATAATCAGGTTCTCACAGAAGGTAAGCTCCGATGCATGCTCCTCAATCGCTTTTTCCAGGTCAGCCGTGTTCTGTAAAAACTCCTCTATGCAAATGTAGAATGTCTTCTCATTCAGGCTCTCAAATTCCATCTTGCGCTTCGGCTTTTCTATAATGAAATGACGGAATTTCATATTCTCGGTTGTGCCATCCGCACGCTCTACATCAAAGGACGGGAACATCTTGAGGAAACAGCCCCACTGCTCACGCTCCGGTGTATTGCCAACCATAAAATTCTTCGGGATCCTGGTGCGGTGCTCGGCCGGTGTGTACTTATCCAGCTTCGTAATCTTATCGCCCGGCTTCAGTCTGTCATCACGGCCAACCTCCGTCACATAAAGGTCATCTCCGTAACGGCGAGCCCGGAAGCCGACCGTATTATTCTTATAATTGCCATGGTTTATCATAGAGAACTTCAGGTTCGGGTCGCCCAGGGAAGCCAGATACTCACTGACAATGCGCAGGAACAGGATCTCATTGATCATCTTCTTCTGATAAGCGTAAATGATCATGTTCATCGGGTATTTGGTGTCATTGATCTCCTCTTTTTCCTGGAAACCGGCATAGTCCTGTTTGATCGTGTCAATCACCGTCATCATCATTTTATGATAATTACGCTTTTTGCCCATCGCGTTGGGATTCGGTCTGGGCGGAACAGCACCCGGCTTCATCGGGGCAGCGCCAGCCTTTGGCGGAACAGCGCCTGGCTTTGCCAGCACATTCTTTGGGATCTGTGACGATGCGCCTGCCTTCGGTGCATTCGCAGCAGGTGCCGCTTTGCCGTCTGCCGCCGATGCCGCAGTATTTGCAGCAGCAGCCTCTGCCGATGGTTTTTCGGTGTTCACTGCTGTATTGTTGGTCGGTGTTGTTTCATTTTTGTTTGGTTCCAATGGATTTATCCCCCAGTCTTTTAATATTGATTCTTCTCCAGCTATCCCGATATAGAGCAGCTGCATTTTTCGCATTCGTCCGTTCACGGTTCTTCGGCTTCATGCCATATGTGCTATAATATTACATTCCGGCTGATTTTTCAAGGGAATTATCGCCAAGTATATAAAAAATACATAAAGTTGGGACACCAGTTCAGAATTTCAGTCTGCGGCCTGCTGACCTGACTCATTTCAGCCGCGCCCGTCATCCCAGTCTCGCAGTCCCCGGCTCTGACGCGCCTTCGCCTCTTCGAGCGAAATCCGTTCCGGCTCTCCTTCCAGATATTCCCGCAGCTGGTCAAGTCCTTCCCCTGTAACATTATTGATCAGGAAAATCCGCTCACAGTTGGCATTTTCCAGCCACTGGCGAACCATTGGCACATTTGCGTAAGGAGAGTCGATCTTTGTGATTATCCCGATCAGGGGACGATTCAGGAATGCGTTGCAGTTTGTTGTAAATATTGTAAATGGCTCATCCGCCGCGCAGACAAGCGCCACCACATCCGATTCAAAAGAAAAACAGGCCAGGCCGACCCCGACCTGCTTCGACTCCGCGTATTCTCCGGGAGTGTCAATCATGTCTTCCTCCGCAAAGGTATACTGCGTCTTCTGATAATGAAGCACTTCCCCCTTCATCACCTGCGCCAGCGAGGTTTTCCCCGCCTCGCTTCTGCCCATCAGAAATAGTTTTTTCATCCTAATTCTCCGTAATATCACATACCGGAAAATGCAAATCGTCCCGGAAAAAAGCAACCACGCTCTCTACCGCAGAACGAACCTCCGCGTATGGTCCTGTCAGAATCAATGCTCCGCAAAAACGGTCAAGAAATCCGATCTCCACACTGCCGCTTTTTATTGCAATGTCCGCCGCCACCACAGTCGCTTCCCAGGGCGTAAATTTCAAAAATCCCAACGTATCTCCGGTGTGATCTTCCCCCTCATGAACGCCGATATGCAAGCCGAGAGTCTGATAAACCTCCCGTGAGGATACTCCTGTCAGATGAGCCAGGCTTATATCCCGGCTCGGCACCCGAACACGTACCAGCCGCAGCGATTCCCCCTCTTTTCGCGTATCATAATCATAGAAAATCTCCCGAAGGAGCTCCTCTCTCGTCATTTTCCTGTCCATAGACGCCTCCCCGGAGCGCTGCTTCTTCCAACTCGCCCTGCTGCAACCCATCATATCAGACGCACTACCCTGCGTAAATACTTTCATACGTACCTCGCAACAGGTGCGAGGTACTGTCCTGAATAATTACCCCTGCGTTTCTCTGTCAAAATTCTGTCCTCTGTACTGTTGCAAACTTCTGGCCTCAGAATATCCCTATCTCTTCGTTAAAGGACATACCACATAATGCAGCTCATCCCGAAAATACCGCAGCACCTCTGTCAGCGCACTCGTCACATCCGCAATATCTCCGGATACAATCAGCGTACCGGTAAAACGGTCCGCAAATCCGAGATAGACGTCTCCGCTCTTTACGGCGATATCCGAGGCAATCACCGCGGACTCCGGCGGCGTCAGGTTCATAATGCCGATCGCGGATGAACCATAATCAATCGCCGGATTCATCCCAAGCTTCTGATAAATAATCGGCGAGGGACCGCCCATCACATGCGCCAGCGTGATTTCTTTGCCGGCAACCGTCTCCTGCACAATCCGAATCTGGTCATTTCTGTTATCCATGCCCGTCTCCCATCTCCATTCAGCTCTGTTTCATTGTCTGTTCGCAACTGTTCCGTATCTTCACAGTTACGCCTTTTTTACTTATAACCGTTCCGGTCTGCGGCACGGGAATATGTCTCCTGCCATCCGGCACCTGTAATTGTCATTGTAGCATAGAACCTCTCACTTGAAAAGACCTTTTCGGCTGTTTCTTTGTTTTTTGTTTTGATTTTTGTGTTTTTATGTTGTTTGTTCGTTTTATTTGTGTTGGTTTTTTACCATTTTTGCTTTTTTCGCATTGCCTTACCCTTTCACCCGATGATTTCGGATATTCACACGTCCCTTCCTGCTAAAACGCCGGCTTCTTTCTTCTGTTCGCCCGCACGTTCTCTCAGGAACAGAAGAAAAAACCGGAGTGCTATAAAAATTGTGTAAAAAAAAGTAAAAATTTTCAACTGGAAAATAAGCAAAAAACTGCTATCCTATTGAAATACACGCTTCAGAAAACCAGCTGAAAAAGCCTGCTTCAGGAAACAATATACACGGAGGAACCCTTATGAAATTCGGAACAACGGAACTGCTTATCATTCTCGCAATCATCATCCTTATTTTTGGTCCAAGCCAGATTCCCAAGCTGGCCGGTCTGTTTGGAAAAAGCAAAAAGAGTTCCGATAAAAGCCAGAGCAGTGATAAAAAAGCTGCTGATGATAAAAAAATAGATTTTTCCAAATGGCTGGATGAGGAGCCATCATCCACATATACATCCGTGAGAGTACATGAATTGCTCTCCCGGATAGCCATCTGTGTCTTCTGCGCGGTGATCGCCTTTATTATAGCGCTTTTTTTCTCGCAGAATATCATCAGCTTTCTGAACACCATGGCTGCCAGCTATGGCTACGAGCTCGCATCCGTCACTCCGCAACAGCTGCTGCGTCAGCAATACTCTATTTCTTTCGCTATCAGCGGATGCATTTCGCTCCCGATCATCATCTACCACATCTGGGCTTTCAGTCAGCCGGATTTAAAGCGTAAGAAAAAGATGGTATTTCTGGCCGTTATCCTCTCTGATCTGGCCTGTTTCGTCATCGGCATCCTTTTTACCTATGAGCTGATTCTTCCCTTCATGCTGCAGCTTCTGGCGTAAATTCTGTCCGGCAAAGAAATTCAGATGGCTTTCTCCGGATAAGGATAAAAAGAGAGACGCACAAGAAACAGCCAGCTCTCATTTCTCCTGAAACAGGATAGGAATGAAGCTTCTCTTCTTGCACGCCCCTGTCTTTTTAGCCGAAAAAATTTTTATATTTCTCCTACTTGTCGTTAATTTTACCAAAACATTCGTTTTGCGTCAACTTAAATTTTTCTAAATTTCGAAACATTTTCTGAAAGCAACCGCATTTATTATTCTTTGACGCCAAAGCCATAATAACGCCAGCCCTGTGCATCACTTTCGCGCGGTCTTGCCTCCCAGCCGGGTCTCCAGATAGTTTACGATCACATCTACACAGCCCTGATACCCAAGAACATCGGTGCGCAGGCACAGATCATAGTTCTCGACGTTCTTCCATTTTTTTCCGGTATGGTATTTGTAGTAATCACTGCGGTAGCTGTTGATGCTGCGGATGTGGCGGTTCACTGCCAGTTCGTCGGACTGCAGCAGCTCCATCTCCCTCCGAAAGCACGCTTCGGGTGATGCAGTCAGGAAAATACTGATCGCAGTCGGCTCTTCGGCCAGGACAAAATCCGCCGCGCGTCCGAGTACCACAAAACTTTCTTTTTTCAGAAGTCCATGCAGCACCCGCGCCTGAAATTCAAACAGGTTACGGTCTGAGAGGAAGTTCCCGCTCTCCGGCGGTATCTTTTCTCCGTTATAAACAGATTTTGAAACCTTATAGAGAATCGTTTTTTTCGTATCCTGATCCGCTTTTGCAAACAGTTCCTCGTTGATGCCGGAATCATCCGACGCCAGGCGCAGCAGTTTGCGGTCGTAAAGGTCGATTCCCAGCTGCTTCGCGAGCATTTTCCCGATCTCCGTTCCGCCGGAACCACAGGTTCTGGTGATGCAAAGTGCGTAATTTTTCTTTCCCATTTTTCCCCTCCTATCTGACATGATAATCCGGTCAGACTTCCAGGCTTGATCGCAGCGCAGACTGATTTCTGATTTTGCCGCACCCCATCCATCTGACCAGCCCCATATGTCTTCGCGCAATCCGGTTTACTGTCCCAGATACGCTTTCTTCACGCGCTCATCCTGCAGCAGCTCTTTCGCGTCTCCGCTGATGGAAATGGTGCCAGTCTCCAGCACGTACGCGCGGTCCGCGATGGACAGCGCCATCTTCGCATTCTGCTCATTGAGAAGCACCGTGATGCCTGCCGCGTGAATCTCCTGAATGATGGAAAAGACTTCCTTTACCAGAATCGGTGAAAGCCCCATAGAGGGTTCATCCATGAGAATGATTCCCGGTTTTCCCATCAGAGCGCGGCCAACCGCCAGCATCTGCTGCTCGCCGCCGGAAAGTGTTCCGGCCAGCTGCCGGCGCCGTTCCAGAAGGCGTGGAAATTTTTCAAACACATCCTTCATGGAGGCCTCAATCACCCCCTTATCCTTTCCGCTGTATGCGCCCATCTCCAGATTTTCCTCTACCGTCATCTCTGGAAAAACATGCCGCCCCTCCGGCACGTGCGCGATTCCAAGTGAAATCATTTTTGACGGCTCTGTCTTTAACAGATCCGTACCATTATAAGTAATTGAACCGCTCTTTGCCTTCACCAGACCGGAGATCGTGTGGAGCGTGGTCGTTTTCCCTGCGCCGTTCGCGCCAATCAGAGTCACGATTTCCCCCGGCTTCACATAAAAGCTGATGCCCTTAATCGCCTCTACCGCCCCATAATTGACGTATAAATCCTTTATCTCTAACATTTGTCCATCCCCCCTCAGTCATCGTCCTTGCCCAGATACGCTTCAATCACGCGCTGGTTATTCGCGATCTCTTCGGGTGAGCCGCAGGCGATGGTTTCCCCATAATCAATCACCTGAATGCGCTCACAGATTTTCATGACCAGGGACATATCATGCTCGATCAGCAGAACCGAAATACCAAAACCGGAGCGAATGTTGTTAATAATTTCCAGAAGCTCCGCTGTCTCCACCGGGTTCATACCGGCTGCCGGTTCATCCAGCAGAAGCAGCTTCATGCCGGTCGCCAGAGCCCGCGCGATTTCCAGTCTCCTCTGCTGTCCATAGGGAAGATTCTCTGCCACATAGTCTGCCTTATCCTCCAGGTGGACAATTTTCAGAAGCTCCATCGCCCGCTCATCGGTCTCATTTTCTTCTTTCCAGTAGGCGCCCAGCCGGAAAATCGCGGCCGGAAGCGAATATTTCATGTCCTTGTTCATCGCCACCTTGACGTTTTCAAGAACGGTCAGCTTTTTAAACAGCCGGATGTTCTGAAACGTCCTGGCAATCCCCGCCTCTACGACCTGATAGGTCTTCTTGCCGTTCATCTTTTCACCATTCAGGTAATACGCGCCCTCCGTCGGCTGATAAACGCCGGTCAGCAAATTGAAAACCGTCGTCTTCCCGGCACCGTTCGGTCCAATCAGACCCACCAGCTCCGACTGGCCGATCTCCATATTAAAGTCATCCACAGCCTTCAGGCCGCCGAAAGTAATCCCCAGATGAGACGCCCGCAGTACGGGAACATTCCTATTTTCTGCGCCCATTTACTCGTCCCCCTTTCCGGCTTTGCCTTTTTTACGGTTTTCAAAAATCCCGGTAAGGGAGAATTCCCATCCGCCAAAGACGCCCTTCGGCCGGAAAATCATAATCAGCACAAGGACAACCGCGTATCCCAGATAGCGATAGGTCGCAAAGCTCCGCATCATCTCCGGCAAAATCGAAAGGAATGCGGCGCCAATCACAGAACCAGTCATGGAACCGGTTCCGCCGATAATCACCTCAGTCAGAAATTCCGCCGAATAATTAAAATTGAATGTTGTCGGAATCATAGCCGTAATGTAGTGTGCGTATACCGCTCCGGCTACGCCCGCAAAAAACGCGGATATCGTAAACACCAGCACCTTATAAAAGGTCACATTAACGCCTGAAGCAGCCGCCGCAATGTAATCCTCGCGGATTGCTTTTACCGTGCGCCCAAAGCGAGAACGGATAAACATATACATGAAAGCAACACAAACGACCATTACCCAGTATACCCAATAAAAATTCGAAAGCTTGGTAATACCAGACATCGTCCGGCCGCCGCCGGTAATCTCAAAATTGGTAAAGGCCACACGGATGATCTCCGCAAATGCGACGGTAACGATTGCCAGATAATCACCCCGCAGCTTCAGGGTTGGAATCCCCACCAGGACGCCCGTAATGGCTGCCGCGATTCCGCCGATCAGAAGCGCCAGGATAAAAAGCAGGAGGCGAGGCATACCGGAATCTGCCAGCGTGTTCGTAAGGATTGCCGAAGCGTACGCGCCGACGGACATAAATCCTGCATGCCCCAGGGAAAACTCTCCCAGAATGCCGACCAGAAGGTTCAGTGAGGTAACCATAATGATGGTATAGCAGGCCGTCGTCGCGATTCCCATGAAATAATTGGTTCTTGACCCAAAGATTCCGGATTCAAAAACTACATAAAAGACGAGAAACAACAGGATGAGGCCGATCAGATTAATGAGGTAATTCCTTTTTATTTTCTTTGGCATATTCTCACTCCTCCCCTCAGACCTTCTCGCTGACATTCTTGCCCAGAATACCAGATGGCTTAATCAGAAGCACCACAATCAAAATCGCGTAGGTGATCGCCTCATACCAGCCGGGAGCCAGGTACACTTTGACAAAAATTTCGATCAGCCCGATCAGGATACCGCCGAGCATCGCACCCGGTATGATACCAATTCCGCCAAGCACTGCTGCAATGAAAGCTTTGATACCCATCATGGTTCCCATATCCGTGGTCGCCCGCGGATAGGTCGAGCAATACATCAGTGCGGCCACCGCCGCCAGCGCGGAGCCAATCGCGAATGTGACAGTGATAATCCGGTCTACGTTAATCCCGACAATGGTCGCCGCCTCGCGGTCCTGCGGTACCGCGCGCATGGCTTTTCCAATCTTCGTCATCCGCACAAACAGCGTCAGCGCTACCATAATCACCAGGCCGATTCCCAGCGTCAGCAGGTATTTCACCTGAATCTTCGCTCCCAGAAGCTCAATCATCGGCAGGTCAAAAATTTTCGAAATCGTCTTGGGATTCCCGCCGAAAAGAACCATCGCCAGGTTTTCCAGAAACAGGCTCATGGCCAGAGCGGTGATCAGTGCGGATATGGAACCGGAATTCCGAACCGGCTTATAGGCAATGCGCTCAACCAGAACGCCTACAATCACGCACACGACAATCGCCACGAAAACGGCCAGCCACGCAGGCATCCCGTGATTTACCATCATTGGCACGGTATAAAACAGGGTATAGGCGCCCACCATGATAAAATCGCCGTGCGCGAAATTGATCATGCGCAAAATACCGTACACCATGGTATATCCGAGCGCGATCAGCGCGTATATCGCACCCTGGTTCAACCCATTTATCAGACTCTGTATGAATATCGACACTCTCTTTTCACCTCTCCTCACTTGATCCGGCAGGAAATCTATTTCCCAGTTTCTGTCACAGTCCATTCCGATATGCTGCGCTCTGGCAGCGCTCCACGCTTCGCCCGGCATCAAGCCGCTTCGCCCATTCCAATGCGCTTCGCTTTGACAGGAAACGCCCCGCCATCCATACTATGACGGGGCCTGATTCCTGTTTACGGTGAGCATGGCACTGCTGTCAGGCTGCGCCAGAATGCCTTTCCGGGTGTATTTTCACCCCGTGCGCCGCCAGACGCATTATGTTCTTACTCTGCCGGCTCGATGGTCATCAGCCACTTAATCTGGCCGTCTTCATAGGTATTCACAACCACCGGTTTGATCGCGTCGCCGTTCTCGTCGAGGTAAATATCTCCTGCGACACCGCTGAATTCCATCTCTGTCATACCTGCCACCAGGGATTCCGTATCCGATCCGCCGCCGTCTTCCGCTGCCTGCAGAAGCATATACATTGCGTCATAATACAAAGCCGCGCAGGCATTCAGGCTGTCTGTTCCATAGGCTTCCGTATACTTCGTAACAAAGTTCTGAACCGCCTCAGAGGTATCCTCCGATGAATAGTGGTTTGTGAAATAGCAGTTATCAAAATAATCCTCATAACCGGTCGTGTCAGCGCCATCCCAGCCGTCGCCGCCCATAATCGCGCCCTCAAAGCCAGCGTCTCTTACCTGCTGTACCAGAAGCGGAACCGTATCCAGGAAGCAGGGGTAAAATACGAAATCCGCACCGGACGCCACCGCATTGGTTGCCTGCGCGGTGAAATCCGTGTCGGTCGTCGTACATTCCGCGATACCCGCGATCTCAATGCCAAGCGCCTCTGCGCTCTCTACAAACGCGTCCTTCAGGCCGTTGGAATAATCATCATCCTTCGCGTAAATCACATATGCGGAAGTATATCCCTGCTCCGATGCGAACTGTGCCGCCATCTCACCCTGGAACGGATCGATGAAACAGTTGCGGAAAATCGTGTCGCCGGTCAGTGTAACATTCACATTCGTCGCGCCGGTCGCCAGCAGAAGCATCCCATCATCTGCCGCCAGCTCTGCCATTGCCAGAGTCGGAGTTGAGAAAAACGAACCAACGATCGCCTCCGGATCCTCCGCCATCAGTGAATTGTAGGCATTGACTGCTTCCGTCGCGTCCTTCGCATCATCTGCCACATTCCCATTATTCAGAATCTCAATGGTGTACTCGGAATCCGACGCGTTGATCTCTTCCACCGCCATGTTAATCGCATTCTGCGCACCTTCGCCATATACAGCGGAGCCGCCGGTCATTGCGCAAATCACGCCAACCTTAATAACGTAATCTTCCTCCTCATCCGCCAGCGCTGTCATCGGAGCGACTGTTGTCGCCGCCAGAGAAAGCGCAAGTGCCGTAGTGAACCACTTTTTCATTTTCATAATACAATTCCTCCTCTTCTGAGCTTGCCGATCCGGTCACTGTTCTCTGTCTGATGCCTTTGCAGCCGCCGGATTTTACCGATATGATCATCCTCTCTCTTCACGCATCTGCGCAAAGAAAAAGCGCCTGATGGCTCCCTCGCCACCAAACGCCTTTGTTCGTCCGACCATGCGCCGACTATACTCCAATCTTTTTGGTCTGTCAACTCTGCCTCTTTCCCGCTTTTCCGAAAGAAAATGTCCGAATTTTAAAACCGTCCGAATTTATTCTTGTCATTTTTCCTGTTTTTAAAAATTATTTTTTTCTAATTCTCATTTTTGCAAAATTATTTGTGAATTTCAAAAGACAGTTGACAATTTCCATGAACATTCCTAAAATCAGGTCAGACAGAGACGACAAAGAAGTCACGGCAGGAACCGGATTTCGTTGCGTCTCTTTTTTATCCGACAGGAATCCCTGTCGGACAGCCAAAAAGGGAGGCGGTTTTTTATGAAAACACTCGGATATTATAATGGAAAATTCGGAGAACTCGACGAAATGTCGGTTCCGATGAATGACCGGGTCTGCTGGTTTGGAGATGGCGTTTACGATGCCGGTCCCTGCCGCAATTATCACATTTTCGCGCTCGACGAACACATCGACCGTTTTTTCAACAGCGCAGGTCTGCTGAAAATTCAGATGCCGGTCTCCAAAGCAGAGCTGAAAGAGCTTCTCAATGAGCTGGTTCAGAAAATGGACAGCGGCGACCTTTTTGTCTATTATCAGGTAACACGCGGCAGCGGACCGCGCAACCATGTCTTTACAGACGCTCCCGGAAACCTCTGGATTACCCTGACACATCAGGAAATTTCCGATGGAAAAAACCCAATCAAACTGATTACAACAGAGGATACCCGTTTCTATCACTGCAACATCAAGACCCTGAACCTGATCCCTTCCGTCATGGCAGCACAGCGCGCAAAGGAAGCCGGATGCCAGGAATCGGTCTTCTACCGCCCCGGCGGGCGTGTGACCGAGTGTGCGCACAGCAATGTCCATATTATACAGGATGGTATGCTCCGCACCGCGCCGACAGACAATCTGATTCTGCCCGGTATTGCGCGCGCACATCTGATTCGGATGTGTAAAAAGCTCTGTATCCCGGTAAATGAAACCGCTTTCACGCTCGACGACCTGTTTGCGGCGGAAGAAGTGATCGTGACCAGCTCCAGCAACCTCTGTCTGTGGGCAAATGAAATTGACGGAAAACCGGTCGGCAAAAAGCAGCCGGAGCTGCTTGGAAAAATCCGCGAAGCACTGATTGAAGAATTTCATGAGGCGACAAACGTGTGAACAGTCATTGGAATTCCCGCTCCCGAAAACAACTATACCACTGGATCAGGCGCAGTAAAGGATGTGATAAGCCTATGAATCCTATAACAGAAAACGTTCGAATCGTACCGGCAGGGGATCACGCTCTGGCAGCAGAATTCGGGAACAAAATTGACCCGGCAGTAAACAACCGTGTCCACGCGCTGGCTGCGCGGATTCAGGAAGCTTCCATCACCGGCGTCACGGAGCTTGTGCCAACCTTCTGCTCTTTGCTGATTATTTATGAGCCTTCCATCCTGAAATACGAAGAATTGAAGTCCATGATCATGCAGCTTGTACAGCTGCCGGAAGCTTCTGTATCAGGCACAGGCCGGGTTCTGAACATTCCCTGCTGCTACGGCTCACATTTCGGGCCGGATCTTCCTGATCTGGAACGCTATACCGGAATTGATCGGGATGAGATCATCACCATCCACAGCGGTGCCGAATATAAGGTTTATATGCTCGGCTTTCTGCCCGGCTTTGTCTACCTGGGCGGCCTCGATGAGCGGATTGCCATGCCAAGGCTTTCTACGCCTCGTGTCAAAATTCCCAAAGGGGCTGTTGGCATCGGCGGAAACCAGACAGGCGTCTATCCTCTCGAATCACCGGGCGGCTGGCGGCTGATCGGGAGTACGCCGTTGGATTTTTACAATCCGAATCGGGACGATCCCGTCCTCTGCCGTGCGGGAGATATCATCCATTTTTATCCTGTCACCTCCAGCGACTATTACGACATCCGCCGGATGCAGACACACGGAGACTGGACGTTGGAATTATAAAAAAATAAGGAGGCAAAGATGCATGGCAATTCGCGTGATCAATCCCGGCGCGCTGACTACCGTCCAGGACATCGGGCGTACCGGCTATCAGGCACTTGGAATGCCCTGTTCCGGCGTAATGGATACACGCGCGTATCAGGCAGCCAATGATCTGATCGGCAACAAACCCGGCGAGGCCGTCCTGGAGTTTACCCTCTTCGGGGGAATTTATCAGATCGAGGACGATGCCATTCTGGCGCTCACCGGAGCGGATATGACTCCGCTGCTTGACGGAACAGTTTGTCCGATGAACCGTCCGTTTCCGGTCAAAAAGGGGCAAACCCTGATGCTTGGAACCGCTCTTTCCGGCTGCAGAAGCTACCTTGCCGTCAGCGGCGGTATCGATGTTCCCATCTTACTCGGCAGCCGCTCCACAAATCTGAAATGCGCAATCGGCGGATTGGAAGGGCGAGCGCTGAGAGCCGGCGACCTGCTTCCGACAGGAATTTCTTCTATTATATATTCGGATGTCGCAGACCGCTCCTCTCCATCCCGCGTCTATCCGGAGGATCTTACCGTCCGTGTAATCGGCGGACCGCAGGAAGACCTGTTTACGGAGCAGGGACTGGAAACCTTTTACACC
Organism: Lachnospiraceae bacterium; assembly: GCA_021205225.1. Classification (GTDB taxonomy): domain Bacteria; phylum Bacillota; class Clostridia; order Lachnospirales; family Lachnospiraceae; genus Choladousia. The sequence continues at coordinate 40,606 of JAJPXX010000222.1, read as the reverse complement.
AGCACCTACACCGTTACGCAGGAAAGTGACCGCATGGGCTGTCGGCTGGCTGGAGCCGCCATCGATAGTAAGCACGGAACAGACATCGTCTCCGACGCTATTGTTTTCGGCTCCATCCAGGTCACACCCGCGGGACAACCCATCATTCTGCTCGCTGACCGCCAGACAACCGGCGGATACGCCAAGATTGCCACGGTCTGCACCGCAGATTTACCAGCGCTTGCCCAGATGCGGCCAGGCTATACTGTGCGTTTTCAAAGAATCGCGGTCGAAGAAGCGCAGAGGCTGCTATGATCACTCCGGCTGTTCCAGCATCCATTGTTGGATTTTCACATCACCTGCTTTTTGCTTTTGTCCGTAGCAAGCAAACGAGCACCTGGTTTCCATTGCTGTCACTGTCCATAACAGGATATGACATTTTATTGCAGGAGGAAAGCTTTCTTGAAACAAGACGATTACACCACCCTGTCCCCGCGCGAGATGCGAGCACGCATCCGCAACGGACAGATCACCGGACAGACCTCCGGGATGTGCGCAGGATACGCGCAGGCGAATCTGGTTGTACTTCCGGCGGCCTATGCCTATGACTTTCTGCTGTTTTCGCAGCGCAATCCGCGCTCCTGCCCGCTTCTGGAGGTCAGCGACACCGGAAGCCGTTTTCTTAAGACAATTGCGGACGGCGCGGATATCGCGCGTGAGATTCCTCGTTACCGGGTTTTCCGGAACGGAATCCTTACCGGAGAATACACCGATGTATCCGAATTCTGGCAGGAGAATTTTGTCAGCTTTCTGATCGGCTGTAGTTTTTCCTTCGAAGCGGAGCTGCTCGATGCAAGGATCCCGGTTCGTCATATCGAAGAAAAGTGTAACGTTCCCATGTACTGCACCAATATTCCATGCACCCCAGCCGGTATTTTCCACGGAAACATGGTCGTCAGTATGCGTCCGATTCCCTATGACCTGATTCCGCGTGCCGTCCAGGTGACCGGCGCTATGCCCCACGTCCACGGCGCCCCCATACACATCGGCTGTCCGGAAGCCATCGGCATCACGGATATCAGCCATCCGGATTTTGGCGATATGGTTACTATCCGTGAGGGGGAGGCTCCCGTTTTCTGGCCCTGCGGTGTTACCCCGCAGAATGTGGTAATGGAGTCAAAGCCATCGTTTGCGATCACACACGCACCGGGACATATGTTCATCACCGATATTCGAAATACGGAACTCAAATTCTGAAAGGAGTCACTATGCGAACCATTGACCTGAACTGTGACCTCGGAGAAAGCTTCGGCAACTACAAATGTGGGATGGACGAGGAAATTCTTCCCTATATCACCTCCGCAAACATTGCCTGCGGTTTCCACGCCTCCGATCCGCTCATCATGCAGAAAACCGTACGCCTCGCAAAGGAAAACCAGGTACACATCGGCGCGCATCCCGGCTTTCAGGATCTTGCCGGCTTCGGCCGCCGTAATATGAGCCTGCCGCCAGCGGAAATCACTGCCATCATAGAATATCAGATCGGGGCGCTGAACGCATTCTGTGCGGCAAATGATGTCAGGCTGCAGCACGTAAAACCTCACGGCGCCCTCTACAACATGGCCGCAAAAGACCCGGTCATCGCCGACGCGATCTGTGAAGGTATCGCAGCGGTTGACCCCGACCTGATTTTACTCGGTCCCGCCAAAAGCCAGCTGATTCTTTCCGCAGAGAAAAACAATCTCCGCGCCGCGCGGGAGGTTTTCGCAGACCGCGCGTACGAAGAGGACGGCTCTCTGGTAGCAAGAAGCAAGCCGGGCGCTGTCATTTCCGATCGGAAAGAAGCGCTTGCCCGTGTCATTCAAATGGTAAAATATGGAACCGTAACCGCCATCACCGGTCGGGAAATCGAAGTAGAAGCAGATTCCATCTGCATCCATGGCGACAATCCGGCAGCGCTCGTCTTCGCAAAAAGCATCCGCGAAGCACTACAGGCAGAAGGAATTACACCCGAACCGATGAAAGAAGTGATCATGAAGTAACTCTCATGTATAGCAATTTATGACAGCAAAAATCAGAAGCCTCTCATCCACGAAGAGATGAAAGCTGGCAAACTGCCTGATTTCCTGTATTGTCAAAACCAGGGGTGAAAACATGGACAGTAACAGTTCTCCGGCAAAAGTGAAACAGCTCAGTCCCGTTACCATCAGAGAAAACTTTAAAGATCATAACAAAATTGAAGATATCGTCCTGCGCTATTCCGGGCGCGGAATGACCCGGCTGAGAGAATATCTGGGTTCAGCCTATTGTGAGAAAGCTGCCAGACGCTTACTTTCCCTGGAGCGCGGAACCGTTTTTCTGACGACCGGCTTTTACGTAGCCGGTCATGCGGAGACCGACGGACCGCCCGGCGCCCTTATCATCGCGCTCGCACTGAAAAAGCTTGGATTCACTCCGATTATTGTCACCGACCGCGTCTGCGACGGTCTGTTTGAGCCGGAAGGAATTTTCGTCCTCTATGTAGGAATCCAGGCAAACGCAGCCTGGTACCAGAGCCTCCTTGACCATTTTCACCCGGTATGCCTGATTTCCATCGAGCGCTGCGGCAGAAATCAGAATCAGGATTACGCAAACATGAAAGGTACCAGCATCTCCGCGCAGACCGCTCACATCGATACCATGTTTGAGCTTGCGTCCGACGCCCATATTTTCACAATTGGGATCGGAGATGGCGGCAACGAAATCGGGATGGGAAACCTGAAAAATGTGATTTCTGAAAAGCTTTCGCTAACGCCCTGCGAAATCACAGTCGATGAATTGATCATCGCCACCACCTCGAACTGGGGAGCTTATGCCCTGGTCGCCTATTTAGATCTTTTGCAGGAGCAGTCGGTATTTCCTTCCTATGAGGAAATCTCCGGATTTCTGCGTCAAATTGTCGCGCTCGGCTGCGTAGACGGCGTTACGAAGCAAAATACCCCCAGTGTAGACGGTTTCCCTTCTGAGACAGAACAGGAAATCATTGATCTTCTTCATCAGATCACAGACCCTGAGCCGCAGGCCAGACCTGCGCCAGATCCCGCACAACCTCTCCGGCGATAATCAGCCCCGCTACAGCCGGGACAAACGCGTTGCTTCCCGGCACCTGTCGGCGCCCGGCGCTGTTTTCATCCGTTCCGGCATCCTCATGATCCATCGGTCTCATCGCCGGTTCCCTGGAATAAACCACCTTCAGTTTTCTGATCCCCCGTTTTTTTAATTCACGGCGCATCACGCGGGCCAGGGGACAAATACTGGTTTCATAGATATCCGCCACCTCCAGTGCAGACGCATCCATCTTATTCCCGGCTCCCATACAGCTGATAATGGGCGTCCCCGCCGCTTCCGCCTGTTCTGCCAGCGCGATTTTTCCGGTCACAGTGTCAATCGCGTCCACGACATAATCATACTGCGAAAAGTCAAACTGTTCTGCGGTCTGCGGCATATAAAAAATCTTATATTTATGTACCTTTGCGTCCGGGTTGATCTGTAAAATTCTCTCCCCGGCCACATCGACCTTGTATTTTCCAATCGTACTCTGAAGCGCAAAAATCTGGCGATTCAGATTCGTCAGGCAGATCTTATCGTCGTCAATCAGATCAAGCGTGCCAATTCCGCTTCTGGAAAGCGCCTCCACGGTATAGCCTCCCACACCGCCGAGCCCAAACACAGCCACGCGCGCGTGAAAAAGCTTATCCATCGCTTCTGATCCCAATAAAAGCTCCGTTCTGGAAAACTGGTTTACCATAAAAATCTACTCCTCATATTTCACATTCTTATCTGTCCTGCGTCGGTAAGCAATCATACATTTTCGCAGTACACTATTGTTTTTTACCGGAGTGAAAGCATCTCCGCCCGCTTTTTCAGCGCTCCGAAGATGCCTTTCCTGCTTTTTCAAAAAACAGACCGGTCAGAAACCAGATCGGCGCATAGTCGAGCCGGATCACTCCATTCACATGATAGGGGGAATCACTGTAGTCCCAGGGGCATCGGTCTCTCTTCTTCAGCCACATTCCGGATGAATATTCCACAGCAAAAATACCAACCATATAAATCAGGCCTCTCGTAAATGTATTGAATCGCTTCAAAGCACCCGAAAGCGGCGCGATCAGAGACGCCAGACCATAAATAGGAAACATATGCAGGGAAGAAAACCCCATCAGCTTCGGATCGTGGTGAGCGAGCGAATGCAGTCCGGTCCAGAGAACCTCCAGACACCATCCATACATCCCGCAGCGGATAAATCGATTTTTCATTGGCAGAAAGCCGCCTTTCTGACAGAGTGTATCCTGTCATCTGTCTTTTTCTCTCTACCTTAGTCTGCACCGGCTTCCTGAAATTTATGTTGGAATCTTATTACAGCTATTTCATAACGATTCAAAGCATCGAGCTGCAGGTCTTCACTTCGATGGTCTTGCGCAAAGCTGCCGCCATTCTCACTTCTTCAGGCTCCCCCACCGCGCAATCGTCGATACCATCAAAATGGCGACCGCGATGATTCCGGCGACCGCAACAGTATACAAGCCCTGTCCATACACGCTTTCTGTCTCCTGGCGCACGATGTAATTCATCGTGTAATATACGCTCGCCCCTGGTATCAGCGGAAAAATGGAGACGACCAGATAGGAAATCGCCGGAAATTTGCGAATGCGCGCCATGATTTCCGAATAGGCCGCGGCAAACACGGACGCCAGAAAATAAGCCGTCAGATCCGCACTGCCAAAGCGCAGGGCAAAAAAATACACTGACCAGGAGAGCATTCCGCCCAGGCAGCAAAGCAAAGCGCCAATCCCGTGGATGTTAAACAGCATCGAAAAGCCTGCGCAGGCGATAAAACAGGCAATCGCCTGAAGAATATAATGGTACCCCGGTTCAGATGCCGCAAGAGGAATCCCCCACAGCGTTTCCGCCAGGTTCCAGGCGGCGCCGGTGCCCAGTGCGATCGCTGCAGCAATCAGAAAGACCTGCACAATCCGGTTGGTGCCGGAATTGGTATCGCCAAAAATAATATCCCGCATGGCATTTGTAAAAAGCAGTCCCGGAACCAGCAGCATCAATGCGCCGATAACCACCGCATCCGCATTGTCCGCAATCCCATACGCGCCCATGGCATAAGCGGGAACCGCCATCAGAAAAGCCGCCAGAATCGTGCGGAAAAATGGATTCGCGTGAAATCGATCCAGAATCGTATCAGTCACTCCGATCACCAGGCCGCAGACACCCGCACAAAGCGCATCCCGCCATGTTCCGCCAAAAAGGATAGAAAATCCGCCCGCTCCCAGAAAGCTGCCAAGCAGCTTTATCTTCCAGGAAAATTCCATACGCTGCGCTTTTGTCTCCTCCAGCCAGCGTTCTATGAGGACCGGCTCCGGCTTTTCCCGGCAAATCCTGCGGCTGAGATTGCTGAGCTTCTCCACACCGTCCAGGTTGTTTCCGTGATAGCCAATCCGGCGCATCCGGGTCAGGGCATTTCCGTCCGGCGTGCGGATACTGACCGTCAGACAGTTCGGAATGGCAAAGGCTTCCGCCAATGCCCCATAAGACCTCAGTATCCGAACAATGCTCTCTTCGACGCGAAATGTCTCCGCGCCGTTCATCGCGAGCTGATATCCCAACTCCGTCGCCAGATCCAGCAAAGCTTCATAATCCATAGCCGTCTTCTTTCTTTCCTTCCCAATTTCTCTGTATGCGAAGCTCCTGCAGCATTCTCCTGAATTTCCGCACTAAAAAGGAATCTGATGATGCTTGAAAACACTCATCATCTCCCGCGTCAGGCTCACGCCATCGTTCTCCGGCACCTCGTCGCGCGTACACCACCTGCCCTCCGAGAGCTCCGTCTCATCCAGCGTGATGCCGCTGTCTCCGTCTACTTCTGCAAAGAAGCCCATCAGAAGCGTATCTGTGAAGGACCATGGCTGGCTTTTGTAGTAACGAATATTTTTGACCTTCAGCCCGACCTCTTCCATCACCTCGCGCTCCACGGTCTCCTCAATCGTCTCACCGATTTCCGCAAACCCGGCAATCAGCGCATAATTTCTGAACGAACGCCCGGCATACTTCGTGAGAAGGATTTTATCCCTGCAGGTCACGCCGACAATCACTGCCGGACAGATTTTCGGATATTCCATCTGTCCGCAGGCCTCGCAGTGCATCATGCGCTCCTTTTCTGAGTGAACCATGCGTCGGCCGCAGGCCGGGCAGAAACGGCGGCTTTTGTACCAGCCATAGAGCTGCATCCCCGTAACACCCGCAAAGGCCGCCGCTTTCGGCCCGGCAGCGCGCATGAGTTCGATTTTCTCCCAGGTATAGCCTGGAAACAATTCCGGCAGACCATCCGCATTCCATAAAGCTTCCCCATAGCTGCCGGAGCTGTCTTTCCCTTCGGGGCTGTCATGTCCCTGGTGTTCATCCGGCTCCGTTCGTTCCAGGCTGGAAATGTCAATCCGCTCTTCTCCAAACTCCCGGAACAGAAAGTAGTCCGTTCCGTCAATCGTAAACAAAAAGGTCGCTTTCTCAGCCGGATAAGGGCAGACACGCATGACTTCCTCATAGCTCAGAAAGGAAATCGAATCTTCCTCACACTTTACAAAGATTTCCCTTCCCCGGTAAAACAAAACCCTGCTGTCCGCCTTGGGCTGTGCGCAGGGCTGATATTCATTACGAAATCTATGTTTTCCTATCTCCTGAATCATAGTATTCCCCTTCTGCGTAAAACTCATCTGCTTTTCCAATATCAGCCGTTTTGCATACTCAATCTTGATTCGCACAAAAACTGCATCTCTTTATCCTGAAACAATCTGTCAGGCATCGTTCATTTATCACCATAATGCCCTCTGCAATGGGCTATATAGATACGTCCATCTTCCATATGATAAACAAGACGATCCTGGTCATTGATACGGCGGCTGAATTCCCCACGCAAATTTCCGGAAAGAGGTTCTGGTTTCCCTATACCTTTGCTACAGCCATTGCGTTCGATATCTCTAATGAGCTTATTTATACGGCTTAATGTTTTTTTATCCTGACTCTGCCAGTACAAATAATCTTCCCATGCATCGTCTGACCATATTTTTTCACTCATCGTCCACCTCTATCAGATCATGCGCATGGCCTTTTCCCTCACGTAATTCCTTTACCGATTTTTCAATATATGCAAGATTCGCATCGGAGTAAAAAGGATCCGGATCATATCCGATGTCAAACGGAATACGATTTTCCCGAAGAACCGCTTTTACAAATATGTTAATCGCAGAAGATGTCGTCAAACCGACATTTGAGCAAAAAGAGTCAAATCTGGTCTTATCTCTTTCGTCTACTCTTGCGGTCAATGTTGCCTGTGCCATAATAATCACTCCTTATCCTGTATTAATTTTTAAATCAATATATCACAATTGTATGCAGATTGCAATCTATTTAAATATATGTTTTTCAAAAGTTCTGTTTATATATGTGTATAAAAATTTGCTTGAAAAGCTCCTTCAAACTTGCTATAGTGGTAAAAGACAATAAGATGTTAATTATTGTTATTTTTTCCATAACGTAACGATTCCAAGCAGCAACAATAAGTGAGGATTTTCTATGATTACAAAAAATCAGACAAAAACGATCTATGATCTGTTACATAACGCAGGACGGGAATACGACAGTCGGATTTTCCTGCGCTACGAGACGCAGGACATCCTGCATGAAGTCTCTTACCGGACCTTCATGGAGGAATGCGACGCGTTTTCCGCATGGCTGGAAGCACAGGATAAGACGGTCGGCCGCAAAATGCGTGTCGCCATCTTGGGCGGCAGCAGCCACGGGTATCTCACCGTTCTTCTTAGCGTTATGAGCCATGGGAATGTCGTGATTCCGCTGGATGTCCAGCTGGATTATCAGGGGCTGGCGGATTGCCTGAACCGCTCCGACGTCGATATCCTGTTTTATGACTGGGAGCACCATCCGGTTGTGGAAGGCGCCCGTCCGCTCTGTCCGACGGTTACCTCGTATATTTCCCTGCAGCACGGCAAGCACGTCCCCTGTCTGGACGGCATTCTGACCGCGTATAAAGGACAGGCTGTCCCGGCAGATGTAAGGGAAAAGGACTGCGCGATGGTGCTTTTCACCTCCGGAACCACTGGCAAGAGCAAGGGCGTCATGCTCTCCAACGCGAATCTGATCGACAATGTTTTCAACGCGGACGCGGATGACGACGCACAGAACCGGATTCTGCTCAACGTTCTGCCGATTCACCATGTTTTCTGTATCAACTGCGATGTTCTTTCTACCCTTCGCTACGGCAGTGTTCTGGCCTTAAATCAGGACATGACCCGTCTTTCTGAACACCTGAAGCTGTTCGCGCCCACAGAGATGCGCGTCGTCCCGATGATTGCAAAGGCTCTGTATAACCGCATCGCCCTGCTCTCCAGACAGGAGCCAAAGCGCTCTATCTTTGAAATCCGTTCCGAGGTTCTTGGAAAAAATATGCGCCAGATCACCACCGGCGGCGGCTATCTCGCACCGGAGCTTGCAGCCAATTTCTGGCGGATCGGCGTACCGATCGCGCAGGGCTACGGTATGTCCGAATGCGCGCCGAAAATCGCCTCCGCAGACTGGAACCGTCCCGACAAGGTCTCTTCTGTCGGACGGCTCGTGAAGGGCTGCCAGGTGCGCATTGTGGAAGGAGAAATCCAGGTCAAAAGCCCGTCCGTCATGATGGGCTATTACAAAGAACCGGAACGCACCGCTGAGGTCATGACCGAAGACGGCTGGCTCTGCACCGGAGACCTCGGCTATGTCGATGAGGACGGCTTTCTCTGGCTCACCGGCCGCAAGAAGAATCTGATCGTCCTTAGCAATGGAGAAAATGTAGCGCCGGAGCAGCTGGAAAATCTCTTTGAGGGCGAACAGCTGATCGAAGAAATTCTCGTGTATGGCGAGGACGATGCGATTGTGGCGGAAGTCTTCCCGAATTTTAAATACGCGGACGCGGCGAATGTCCATGATATTCATTCCGCCATATCCGAGATCATCAACCGGCGCAACCAGGATCTTCCTTCCTATAAGAAAATCGCGCGCTTTACTCTGCGGGATACGCCTTTCCCGAAGACCTCTTCTAAGAAAATTCTGCGCAGCCATTATTTTGAGCAGAAAAAGAGCAATCTGGAGACAGAGACAAGCGCCCTGAAGCCGGAAAATGAGCTTCAGCAGCAGATTTATGATATGATTGCCGCGCAGCTCGGCCACAGCCGCTTTGGTATTGATACCGACATCTATGAAGCCGGTCTGGATTCCATGGGCAGCGTCATGCTGCTGGCAGACCTGTACGAAAAGCTGCAGTTTTCCATCACCTTAAACGAGCTGATGAACAATACTACGGTAGAAAAGCTGGAGGCACTCTGTTTGCAGTCCCGGAAGCGCGAATCGATCGACTATACGCCGCGTGAGTTTTCCCCGCTCACGAACCTGCAGCTTTACTTCGCATACGTCGTACGTGGAAACACCACTGCGAACCTGCCTTACTTCTTCCGGCTTGGGAGCAAAATCGACCTTCCCCGACTGAAAAAAGCAATCGAGGATTTGTTTGACGTACATCCTGCCATGAAAAATATCGTCCAGTTCCACGAGGGGGCTTTCAAAAACTTCCGCGACGACAGCCGGAAGATTGATATTCCGATTGTGAAACTCTGTGACGGCGAATGGGCGAAAACAAGAGAGAATCTGCTTGTTCCCTATATGTACACGCCAAATGAGCCGCTGTACCACATCGCGATTTACGAGACGGATTCCGCAAATTATCTGTTTTTCGATCTCGCGCACATTGTCGGCGACGGAACGACCATGCACGTTCTCTTTGAGGATCTTGACGCCCTGTACCAGGGGAAGCCGGTGGAAAAGGAGACTTACTCCTTCTATGAGTATATCCTGGATGAGAAAAAACGCGATGCCGACGGTCTGCGGACGGAAAACGAGAAGTATTTCCAGACTCTGATGAAGGATTTCCGCATCCGCAAAAGCATCCTCACCAGAAAAGACTGTCATGACCTGGAAACCGGTCAGAATGCCTCTCTGAAGGGCCGCTTTTCAAGTCTGACAAAAAAGAAGCTGCTCGCTTTCTGCCGGGAAAACGCAGTATCGGAGAATGTACTCTTCCTGACCGCGTTCAACTATACGGTCGGCATCTTCAGCAATGAAAAGGACGTAATCAGCAGCAGCATTCACAGCGGGCGGACGGACAGCCGCTGGGCAAGGATCGCCGGTCCTCTGTTCCTGACCTACTTCTTCCGCTATACCAATGTCCCGCATGAGACGGTGCCAGAGCTGCTGAAGAAATCGGCACACCAGATCATGGATACCATGAACTGCTACATCTCCACCCTGCACGCGGATGAAATGTTTTTCCAGTACCAGGGCGACCTGCTGCATGTGGAAGAGATTGGCGGTGAGCCTCTGACACGGGAGCCGGTACAGCTGGATTCCCTGCCCTTCCATCTTCAGGTCATGGCGGACGAGCGAGGCTATTTCTACGAGCTGCGCTACTGGGAGAATCGTTTTGACGGCAGCCAGCTAAAGCTTTTCCTGATCGCCATGGAGACGGTCACCAGGGCAATGCTGGACGAGCCTTCCGTGCGTCGGCTGAAAAAACATCTGCCGCAGTCGCTCTTCCCGAAGCATTATTATACCACTGTCGGGGAGGTCAACGAGGCAGCTGGATACAGCCTGATTCCTACCGTCTTGGCGGATACAAAGGTAAAGGCTTATGTCTTTGATGAAACCTGCCGCAAGCAGCCGCTGGGCGCCTGGGGTCAGCTTTACATCATGGACTATCCGACCGAAGGCTATCTGGATCAGATCACGAATCCCTACGGTCCCGGCATCCTCTACCAGACCGGAAAGACCGCCCGCATCCTGCCGGACGGCTCCATTGATCTGCTGGAGAGGGGCGGAAGAACCGTCATCCACGAGGGCATCAAAGGACGGCACTTCCTCGATCTGTACCGTCTGGAAACCGTTCTCACCGCCTATGAGGGAATTCACCATGCCGAAGCCTATGTCCGCTACGCCGAGAAGAACCAGCTGGTACTCACCGCAGACATCTATGGCAGCGAAGAACCCGACCAGGAAAAGCTGCGCGCGTATCTTGCAGAACACTGTGAAGAAGCACTGATACCGGTAGAGATTCGATATATCTCAGAAAACTAAGGAGCTGATAAAAGAACCTGTATTGGACATCTTCATAATGATAAAATCGAATAAGGGAGTATTTTTCTCCCTTATCCGATTCCTCATAGAAAAAACAATCATTCAATCTCTTCAAACAATTCTTCCCAGGTGATTTTTATATTTGGGAAATGAATGATTTTTAATTTTTCCTTATTAGACTCCGTTATTGTATCCCAGAGATAGTATTTAGGTTCGTCTTCCTCATAGTCCAGCTCATATATTTCAACAGAACGGCTGCGCCAGTCAACAATCCAATATTCCTCAATCTCCTGTTTGCGATAAATATCCATTTTATCACCGCGATCCTGTTTTTCCGTTGACGGTGACAACACTTCCATTACAAAACGCGGTGAATCTATAAAAGAATTTCCCCGACGTGATTTCACTCTGCAATTAATTGACGCGTCTGGAATAACTGTTTGCTGTTTTCCTTCTTCGTCATGGAACTTATATTGAACGTTATCAGAGTATACAAAACAGGTACTATTTCTTAACTGCTTTCTGATAGCAGATACAAAATTCACAACAACCGTCGAATGCTCCGGTGAAGCTCCCACCATATCCATAATCTTTAGATTTGAATCCATAATACTCCTCCTTCCTCTTGACATTACGTTCCTTATGCGCCCGTATATATAATCATATACCAGCGAAAACCGGTTATATGTGCGCCCGTGTGCATATTATACTACGTTCAGCTTTTCCATCAACAATATCTGTTGTTAAAAAAGTGCCGCTTATATAAAGCGACACTTTGTACAATAATCAACTGCCATTCAAAGAATATACAAAATATTCTTAAGTATTTTCAGGCTATATCTGCCTTTTCTGAGACTCTCAATTGCCGCCCATCTGCTTCGCCACTTCCGCCGCGAAGTCTTCCTGCTTCTTCTCGATGCCTTCGCCGGTCTCATAGCGTACAAAGCCTTTAATCGTGATCTTTGCACCGTTTGCCTTCGCTACCTGTGCTACATAATCACCTACAGACTGCTTGCCATCCTCTGCCTTTACATAAACCTGGTCAAGCAGGCAGATCTCTTTGAGCTCTTTCTTGATACGGCCCTGGATCATGCCCATGATTACCTTCTCCGGCTTCTGGGATTCCTTCGGATCGTTCTTAATCTGCGCAAGAAGAATCTCTTTCTCATGTGCGATGTAATCCTCGCTGACTTCCTTGTCGCTGGTGTAGAGCGGCTTCAGCGCTGCTACCTGCATCGCCACGTTCTTCGCCATCTCTTTGATCGCGTCATTGACCACATCGGTCTCTACATCTACCAGCACGCCGATCTTTCCGCCCATATGGGTGTAGGAAGCAACAAAACCAGCCTCTTCCTTTACCTGAGCAAAACGACGGATGTTCATGTTCTCACCGATCACGGCGATCATGCCTGCCAGCGCCTCGTTTACCGTCTTGGTGGTATCAAACTTCCACGGCTCGGCAAGGAAGCCTTCGATGTCAGACGCCCCGGTCTCCATTGCCTGCTCCGCTACCTGCGCTACATAATCCTGGAACTTCTCATTCTTCGCTACGAAGTCTGTCTCAGAGTTCACCTCTACCGCTACCGCGCTCTTGCCATCCTCGGATACAAGAACCTTCGCAAGACCCTCAGCCGCGATTCTGCCAGCCTTCTTCTGCGCAGTCGCAAGACCTTTCTCTCTCAGCCACTCAACCGCCTTGTCCATATCTCCTTCCGTCGCTGTCAGGGCCTTCTTGCAGTCCATCATACCGGCGCCGGTCATTTCTCTTAATTCTTTTACCATACCTGCTGTAACAGCCATTTCACATATTCCTCCTGCACTATACTCAAATCCTGCGCAACTGCTTAATACGCGCACAGTTACGAGACTTATCCTTCCGCTATTACGCCAGCCTTTCCTGCCGGAAACGGCTGGCGTTCAATTACAGTTATCTTTTTCAGTGCTTTCGCAGCTGCAAGTATTTCTGCCTCTTTAGAATGCCTCTACCGGCGCTTCCTCATAAGCTTCTTCCGCTGCCTCAGGAGCAGCCTCCTCAAAGCCCTGTCTTGCCTCGATCACAGCGTCCGCCATCTTGGAAACGATCAGCTTCACCGCACGGATCGCATCGTCATTGCCCGGAATGACATAGTCAAGCTCTTCCGGATCACAGTTCGTATCGCAGATACCGATCAGCGGAATGCCAAGTGTATGTGCTTCCTGTACGCAGATGTGCTCTTTCTTCGGATCTACCACGAAAATCGCGTCCGGGAGTCTCTTCATCTCCTTGATACCGCCAAGGTTCTTCTCCAGCTTCTCGATTTTCTTCTTCAGAGCGATGACTTCCTTCTTCGGAAGGACATCAAAGGTACCGTCCTCCTGCTGTCTCTCCAGATCCTTCAGATATTTGATTCTGGCCTGAATGGTCTTGAAGTTCGTCAGCATACCGCCGAGCCATCTCTCATTGACATAGAACATCCCGCATCTTTCCGCTTCGGTCTGTACCGCATCCTGTGCCTGCTTCTTTGTACCGACAAAGAGAATCGTGCCGCCGTTTGCCGCAATATCCGCGACCGCTCTGCACGCCTCGTCTACCTTTACCACAGACTTCTGAAGGTCGATGATATAGATGCCGTTGCGCTCTGTGTAGATGTACTCCGCCATCTTCGGGTTCCATCTTCTGGTCTGATGGCCAAAATGAACGCCTGCTTCCAGTAACTGTTTCATTGAAATTACACTCATGTCTTTTCTCCTTTTGGTTTGATTCTTCCGCATGCATCTTCTCCCGAAGAAACCCGTCCGCCTGTACGTCAGAAGCTTTTCACGCTCTGCCCCATACTGTATCAGGGCACCGTCCCCGGAATCAACACACGTGTTTGGTTTTCAACTCGACTAGTATAACACAAGGGCCCGCCATATGGCAAGCCCCTTTTTTACGTTTTTAACAGTTCAGAACAGCATCGAAATGAAAAGACAGACTGTGCAGGTTTACCTGCTAAAGACTGTATTTTCATTTCGGGATGGGCGGGCGCTGGACATCCAGTGGATGTCCGTTTAGCGCCGACCGAAGTGAAACGGAGACGCCCATCGAGCCTCAGACATATGACGCGCAAGCGGCATATAGCCTTCGGAGAAGGCGGTCTGTGGCCTGCTGTTCTGAATGTCAATCATCCTATATTCATCATTCTCTCCGCAGCGCCTCAATCGGATCCAGGTTCGCCGCCTTCATAGACGGCATCAGTCCAAAGATAATACCGATCACCATGGAAAACAGCACGGCAATCGCTGAGGCGGGAACGCTGATCGCGACAGCGGTCCCGGATATTTTGTTAATGACATAAGCCATGCCGATACCTGCCCCTACGCCAAGCAGGCCGCCGATACTGGTCAGCACCACCGCCTCTGTCAGGAACTGTCCGAGGATCGCCCCTTTTCTTGCTCCAATCGCCTTTTTCAGTCCGATCTCACTGGTACGCTCGGTGACGGATACCATCATGATATTCATCACACCGATCCCGCCGACCAGCAGGGAAATACTCGCCACCCAGATCATCAGGGTCTGTGTTGAGCTAGAAAGACTCGCAAGCTGTCTGGCCTGCTCCACCAGATTCTGCGCTTCATACTTAACGTCCGTCTGTAAGCTGGAAATCAGTGAATTCAAAATATCCTCCGTATCGGCTCCCGCCCTCTCCATATCGTCTGTGCTGACTGCCTTCACGATGACATTTTCCGGTTCATCAAAGCTGTAAATGATCGGCCAGCAGGCGCTTGGAATATATAGGAAACCATACGAATCATACAGATACGTATAATAATCGGATATTGTGCTGATGGACGTACCTGTGTCGCTGGTATCTGTGACGACTCCGATGATCGTAAACGGAACACCGCTGATTTCCAGAGTCTTCCCCACCGGGTCCTCATTTGGAAAATACTTATCCGCCAGAGTGCTGTCAATGATCACTACGGTGCGGAAATTCGTATAGTCGCTCTCTACAAAGCAGCGGCCGGTTCGAAGCGTATATCCCACTGTATCAAAATAGCTGGTGTCAATTCCCCGAATCGTCGGGTATTCAATTTCTGTATCCAGATAATAGACCGTCTCGTACAGGCTTTCCCGCTCTGTATAACAGGTCACATTTTCCACCGTGTCCAGAGCCAGAATCTGCTCTCTGATTTCATCCGTGACCTGCGGTACTCCGTATGGGATTTCAGAAGAGGAATAAATGCTGAGTTCCTGACCGTTCTGCATCAGGTAAATATCGACCGTGTTGGTACCCGCACCGATCAGCTGATTTTTAATTTCCTCATTCGTCCCCTGGATCGTAGACACAATGGCGATAATCGCCGCAATGCCAATGATAATACCGAGCATGGTAAGGAATGACCGCATTTTGTGCGCCCAGATGCTCTGAAAGGACAGACGCAAATTTTCTAACAAAACCTATCCCTCCTTTCTTAACCCCAGGCCGCTTCCAGAGAGTCAACCTCTTCCGTCTTTGCTCCTTCATAAACGTTGTCCCCATACGGAAACGCGATCTTGTCAGAAAGACTCAGCCCGCCGATTATTTTAACAATATAGCCCTCGTCCGGCGACGTTCCAAGCGTGACATATCTCAGCTCAAGCGTCCCGTCCGAACCCTGCACATAAACATAATTATTTCCTGTAGCGTCTGTACGGACGAAATAAGGCTCCAGATAAATCGCGTCGCTTCCTTCGGCATACGCCATGGAAAGCGTCAGATCCGCATAGCCCTCCTCAATCCCCTCCGGGTCATCAATCTGCGCGTAAAACAGATAATAAGAGGTATTCTCCGGATAAGAATAAATGTCATAGTTATAAAGCTCCGAAGAAGAAACCGGGTATTCAGAAATCTCTGTGATCACCGCGGTAAAGGAATTCCCGGAATAATCGACTCCGGAAATCGAATCTCCCACATTTACCGTCTCCAGCGAGCGCTCACTGATCGCGCTTTTTACATACAGACCCTCGCTGCTCGTGATTTTTACGAAATAATCATTATCATCATCGGTATTGCCGTCCTCGTCTCCGATTGTAACGACCGTACCATCCACTGTACTTTTAACCACCTTTTTATCCACCACTCTCTGCTGCTGTTCCAGCTCCAGGGTGGATTCCCGGATCTCCAGTTCGATTTCCTTTATCTCCGTCTCCAGCTCCTCAATCAGCTCTTTGAGTTCCTCAGCCGTATAGTCCGAATCGTAATCGGAATAATAATCATCGTCCCAGTCATCATAGTAATCCGTCTCGGATTCCGACTCCTCCTCCAGAAATCCGTACAGTTCCAGCAGCTCAAACAGTGTGTCCGCGTTCCAGACCAGAGCCAGCTGCGTATCCGTCAGAGAAAGATAATCCAGATACAGATCTGCAAGCTTTTCCAGAAAATCATCCGTCTCGCTTTCTGATTCTTCTTCCGACTCATCCTCTGCCGCTTCCCACTGTCCTGTCTCTGACTCGGCAGAAAGCTCCTCAATCCGCAGCACAATATCGTAGGCAGTCAGGTAATCAGAAACACACGGCTCCCCATCCTCTGCGGAAGCGTCCAGCGCAATCGCCCAGGCCGTACCCAGAAGTTCATACGCCTCCTGCGCCGCGGTCAGTTCTTCCCGCGTCATTGTCTGCGCGTCCAGAGATAAGACCAGATATTCCACATAAGCCAGGCAAAGCTCCTGATAGGTACTTGTCAGTGTAATCTGCAATGCGGCGCCCTCGCTGCCAAGAGCAGAGAGATACGTCAGCGTCTCCTCACTGAAATCATACTCTTCCATCAGCGCCCCGGTATCCTCATCCACAATATCAGCAGGCGGTACCGCGAGATACATCTGATAGAAAGCAATCGCGTTCTGATAATCGATTGCCTCCGGGGAAGCTGTCTCAGAAAGCACAGCGTCTGCCATCATCAAAAAGCTGCTGATCCGCTCCTCAATTCCGATCTCTTCCGCTGCGGATTCGCTCTCTGTCTCTGATTCCGGCTCTGTCTCAGTCACGTCGGTCATTTCCGTTTCGGTCTCACTTTCGGTCTCACCGGTTGTTCCGGCTTCCGTCTCACTTTCCGTTGCATCAGTGGTTCCTGTTTCCGTCTCGCTTTCCGTCGCATCGGCTGCTTCGGTCTCAGTCTCACTTTCCGCCGCGTCAGTCGTTCCTGTTTCCGTGTCCGTCTCTGTCTGAGCCGGAAGGGTCTCTGTCATATCCTCTCCGTCCGTGTCCGGTTCCAGATCGGATTCCTCTTCTGCCGTTCCGCTTTCCGTGTCCGGCTCAGATGCATCCGTCTCACTCTCTGTCTGCCCTTCGGCAGCCAGCACTGCCTCCAGTGCCTCCAGCTCTTCCAGCAGTGTCACATCCTCACGGGCGCCGCCGCTCAGGTTTTCATATTCCCTGCGCGCCGCTTCCGCAGCTTCTTTCTGGCTATCGCCGCTCTCTTCCACTGCCTCTTCAATCAGCATATCTACATAAGCCGCGTGATAATGCTCCATCAAAGCTGCACAGGCTTCCAGTGTTTTCACCTCATCCGAAGAAAGAAGCTCCTTCACAGAATCCTTCAGAGAATAATAGTACAGCGTCAGCGTCTCACCGTCTTCTCCCGTCGTTTCTCTTTCTTCCTCATCCGCCAGATACTCCCGGTAAAATTCGACCGCCTTCGTCAGCGACTCGCCGATCACTTCGACATCCTCTGAGGTAAGCTCCCCTTCAAATTCTTCCATCAGCTCCCCAAGCGCGCTCATCAGCATCTCATAGTTCGTCACGGAAGTCAAAAGCACCGTATCCTCATTCTCATCGGGATCTACCGTCTCTATTCCCTCGATTTCAAGTCCCGAACCATCCGTATCTTCTGAGCCTTCTTCCGCCGCCTCTCCATCCGCCGTTTGTTCCGTGGATTCATCGATAATTGCGTCGCCTGAGGATGAGGTAAGCGTCGTCGCAGTCGTCTCCAGAGAAGCCGTCGCACTCGTATTCTGATATTTTGCCAGTTCCTTTTGTTTACGCCGAAGCTGGAGTTCATTCGTCTGAAGTTCGATATCCTTAGCTTCCAGGTCAATCTCCTCTTTCGTCATATCATACGAAAAAAGCGGAGTACCGACCGTAACCTCTTCGCCCTCCGACACATAAATCTCTTCAATGTCATACTCCTCCAGCACCACTGTCTGAGAAACCTGCGAGGTCACTGTACCGGTAATCGTATCAGACGTATAATAATAATCTCCGTACCAGGAATCATTTACATTTTTCACCGGGACAACCTCCACAGGCGAAACCTGCCCCTGCATCGTATAATAAGCTGCGTACGCGACGCCGGCAACCAGCGCGCCCGATACGGTAATACTGATCAAAGCTGTCCTGATTTTCAAAAATCTGCCACCTCCTGTGAAAAAAGCCAGGCGATCACACCTGCCGCCCCATGATCATTCATTCCTTCCTGCTTTCGGGAATAAATTCCTCATGCGGTCTCAATTCCCCGTCAAAAATATCCACAATCCTCTTTGCGTGCCCCGCGATCTTACTGTCATGCGTAATCATAATCACCGTCACGCCTTCTTCATTCAGCTGTTCGAACAGCTCCATAATCTGCAGCCCTGATTTAGAATCCAGGGCACCGGTCGGCTCGTCCGCAAGCAAAATCGCAGGCTGATTCACCATAGCCCGCGCAATCGCCACTCTCTGCTTCTGTCCGCCGGAAAGCTGGGTTGGCTTAAAGCTGATTCGCTCCTCCAGCCCGACCCGCACCAACGCTTCTTTCGCCCTCTGCTTGCGCGCCTTTTTGCGTACGCCCGCGTACACCAGCGGCAGCGCCACATTGTCCAGCGCTGTCATACGAGGAAGCAGCTGAAAGTTCTGAAACACGAAGCCAAGCTCTTTCAGCCGCAAATCCGCCAGTTGTGCGTCGCTCAATCCCATGACATTCTGCCCTGCCAGCTCATAGCTGCCGGATGTCGGACGGTCCAGACAGCCGATAATATTCATCAGCGTAGACTTCCCTGAGCCGGACGGACCCATCACTGCCAGATACTCTCCCTTCTCCACATTCAGGCTGACATCCTTCAGGGCGGGAACCTTCATTTTTCCGAGAATATAGTCTTTATAAATATGCTCCAGTCTCAGTATCATAGAAGAATATCCTTTCCGAAACGCAATCCTTATTCTTCTTCCTCAATCACGGCAAAGGAATCATCGAATTCTTCGTCATATTCCCCGTCGTCATCATCCTCAATCGAATAATAAATGCCCTCGTCTACGTCATAGTAGACATCCGCATCATCTTCCTCTCCATCCGCGTCCGCGTCATAATAATCTTCATCATCCAGATCATCACTGTCATCCAACTCACTGACCACCGCAATATCCGAATAAATAACCGGATCCCCCTCGGAAATCCCGTCCGACGGAAACGCGATATAATCGTCCGCTTCCAGCCCGTCAAGAACCTCATACTCCGCCAGCTCACCATCATACTCTCCAAGCGTGATTTCATGCTTTTCAATGAGGTTGGATGTATTCGCCAGCCACACGTACGCGCTGTCGCCCTCCTGGATAATGTAAAACTCCTCCAGCCACATCCCGCTCTTTTCCTCCGACTGGCCGGAATCCACCTCAATATATACATGCTGTCCGAGCAGAAGCCCCTCGGAGCTGTCAAGGTCAACATAAAAGCTATAGGTAGAAGTATCTGACGAAGAACTTGAATAGTAATAATAATAGCTGTCAGAGTCCCCCTCATCCTGTTCTGTACTGATATCCGTAATCTCGCCGGTCCATGTCTGAGAGGAATCCACGCGTGAATAAACAATCACGGATATTCCCTCATAGATATCGTTATAGTTCAGTTCATTGATCGTACCCTTGATTCGATAGTCTCCTTCCGCCAGAATCGTTATGTACGCAGAACTTTCTGAACTGGAATAATAAGAATCCGAATCAGTCTCTGTATCGGAAATCTTCTGGACAATCCCTCCCATCTCCGCTGTCACGACAGATTCGTCAATCGTTTCCTGCAGGCTCTCATTCTCCGCCTGCAAAGACTGAATCTCATATTCCAGAGACCGGATTGAATTCTGATAAGACTGAATCATTAAATTCGCCTCCAGAATGTCATCCTCATCTGTATAAGTCGCGATCAGCTTCTCATAAGACGTAATCTGTGCCTCATAGGACTCGATCTCCATCTGCTGCTTCTCTATATCAATCTCGTTCTGAACAATCTGGTCTTCTTCCTCCTGCGTCTCATAGGAAAAAAGCGCCTGGTCTTCCTCAACAATATCGCCCACTTCTACGAAGCATTCATCCAGCGTGCGGTTCGAATCCAGCTTGATCTCCAGGGTTGCCTGGGCTTCCACCTCGCCGCTGTAGCGGTCCACAACGCCCGTACCTGAGCCATAGCCCGTAATTGCCGACACTTTCTCTACATACACAGCATCCTCGCTCGAAGAAGAGACCCGCTCGGTCGTCGCTGAGCCTCCCAGATAAAAATAATAATACGCACCATAACCCCCGCCTCCAAGCAAGGCCAGTATCAGGATCGTAATAATTGCCTTTTTCATAAACAGTCTTCCCTTCGGGTATGATCAATTATAGTAAACGACTTTATTGTTTAGAATATATCACACTGACAGCCAAAAGTTCTACAATTTTTCTTAAGTATTTCTAAACTTCAAAAAAAGAAAAGGAAGAACTCCATAAGCCTGCCGGCGAACAGGAATTCTTCCTGAAACATTATAATGACTCCTGTAACTTTTTGCAATACACGCTCCCAAAGCCATCGGCGGACTGTACGCACATATATAGAAACGGCAGCTTCGACCTTATCCGATCAGCGGATACCGATCAGTGAGCGTTTTCACCAGCCCTCTGGCTTTTTCCTCACACCCTGGCTCGCTTTTCACGACACACGCAATCGCTTCAGCGATCGTATCCATATCTGCCTCATTCATACCGCGTGAGGTGACTGCCGGCGTCCCCAGACGCACGCCGCTGGTCACAAAAGCAGACTGCGGATCGTTCGGGATCGTGTTTTTATTACAGGTAATATTCACAGAATCCAGCAGATTCTCCACTTCCTTGCCTGTCTTGCCTACGCTGGTCAGATCTACCAGCATCAGGTGATTGTCCGTGCCGCCGGAGACAATCCGCACGCCGCGATTCATCAGCCCGGCGCAGAGCGCTTTCGCATTCTTCGCAACATTCTCCTGATACGTCTTAAATTCCGGCTGCAGCGCTTCCTTAAAGCACACAGCCTTTGCCGCGATCACATGCATCAGCGGACCGCCCTGTGTTCCCGGAAATACGGCCTTATTAAAATTCGCTTTCTTCGCGAATTCCGCGTCTGACAGGATCAGCCCGCCGCGCGGCCCGCGCAGAGTCTTATGCGTTGTCGTCGTCGTCACATGCGCATAGGGAATCGGACTTGGATGCACGCCGGCAGCTACCAGACCCGCGATGTGGGCAATATCCACCATCAGATACGCGCCTACTTCGTCCGCGATCTCCCGGAAACGCTTAAAATCAATCGTCCGCGCATACGCGCTCGCTCCGGCCACAATCATCTTCGGGCGGCATTCCAGCGCAATCCGGCGTACCTCATCATAATCAATAAAGCCTTCATCATTGACGCCATAAGGAGTAACATCAAAATACGCGCCGGAAAAATTCGCGGGACTGCCATGGGAGAGATGACCGCCCTGAGAGAGATTCATTCCCATAACCTTATCGCCGGGCTTAAGCAGTGCAAAAAACACCGCCATATTCGCCTGCGCTCCGGAATGCGGCTGCACGTTCGCGTAAGTGCACCCAAACAGCTCCATAGCGCGCTCTCTCGCAAGATTCTCCACAACGTCCACACATTCGCAGCCGCCATAATAGCGCTTTCCCGGATACCCTTCCGCGTATTTGTTAGTCAGCGGGCTCCCCATCGCCGCCATCACGGCCTTTGAAACCCAGTTTTCTGATGCGATCAGCTCAATGTGGCTGTTCTGCCTTTCCTGTTCCGCGACAATCGCATCCGCGATCTCGCTGTCCACACGCCGCACTTCATCCAGTGAATACATAATGTTCTCTCCTTATTGTTTTATCATAGCCTTCCGTTTTCTCATCGTTTTCTTTTTTTGCACACGTTGCTTATCTTACTTTGCTTTCTGATAAAAGTCAAGGCTGTTCGTCGTGTTTTTCCTGTCTCCGCCGCTATTCTTTTTTTCTGTTGTTTCTTTTTAATAAGTCACATTTTCTTTAAATCAGCGTTTATTTTCCGTTCAAACAAAAAATTTCTGTTCACTTTATGCGCGAAATAAGGCGATTTTTATCGAATCATGTCAAATACAATTTGAATTTTCAATTTTTTGAAAGTAGAGTTTGACAAATGCAATCATTTCGTGTAAAATCCTTCTATCAAAGATACTTATTGTCAGAGGTAAAGATGAAGACTTTTTTTATTACATACATCATTCTCATAAATATCATCGGGCTGCTGATCATGGGCCTGGACAAGCTGAAAGCCCGTCGGCGAAAGAAGCGGATTCCGGAGCGTATTCTGTTTCTGACAGCGCTTATTTTCGGCAGTGTCGGAATCATGACTGGCATGTATCTCTTTCATCACAAGACGAAAAAGCTGCGGTTCTCTGTCGGCATACCTGTCATCCTGGCCGTGCAGCTTCTGCTCGTTGGCCTGCTCTGGTTTTGGAACAGGCAGGAGATGGACCGGCCTTCCAGGGCTGTCCTGCAGGAGCTGGAACAGATCCGGGAGCTTGACGAGGATACGATTTCCTCCTTTATCTCTTATGAAAATCTGATGAACTCAAACCTGGCCTCCGGCGAAATCGGTTCGGACGCCGCAGAGGCAGTCCGTCTCTTCTTTGAAAACTTTTCTTACAGTCTTACGCAGGAAAAAATCGACGGCGACGAAGCCACCGTCACCGTACAGATTACAAATATCGACACCAGAGCTCTTGCCAGGGATCTCTGCACTGAAATTCTGAAAAAAACGGTCGAAATATATCCGGAGGATAACACAGAATCAACAACCAACGACTATTACTGCCTTCTGCGTGATACGCTCATCTCTAACACCTATGACACCGTCGACACCACCGCTTACTTTCATCTTCAGAAAACAGACGGCGTCTGGACCATCCTCTCAGACTCTGCTCTTGAGGATGAGCTGGTGGGCGGATTTATTACCTGTATGAATGATCCTTATATCTTAAGCGCTTCCGAAGTGCTTGAAATTCATCTGGACGCGCTGCGCGGCCTGACCGCTGACGAGTGGATGGACTACCTCGATGTCGAAGATATTTTCGCCACCTGCAATACGGAATATTACTCTCTCATTGACGAAGCATACATCCGCCAGCTGACCGATGCATTTGACTGTGAAGTTCTCCGGTGTACAGAAAACGGATCCTCTGCCGAAGCAGTGATCCGTGTCACAAGCGTCGATATGACCAGTGTACTTGAAGTCTATAAAGAAGCGCTCCTTTCTTACGCCGGAACGACGCAGTCCATCCGGGACGATTCCGTCACCCTTTCAAACGAAACCTCCCGCCTGCTCCTGGAAGCCCTGCAGGAGAACACAGCTGCCGCATCTACAGACATTACCCTTACTTTTTCAAACAATGGCTACACCTGGGAAGTCTATTTCAATGCAGAATTCACAGACGCCCTCATGGGCGGGATGACTGCGGCGATCGAAGCCTTCTCTTCTTCCGGGGAGGAATCCCAGGAGGTATCCCCCTCAGAGTAAAAACCGTTCGTAACTGCTCACTCTTTTGCGGATAGCAGCTCCGCAATCTGATCCAGCGCAGTCTCGGTCTGCTCGCCGGTCGCCATGTTTTTCACCCTCGCCCGGTTTTCCGAAAGCTCCTGCGAACCGATAATTACCGTATTTAACGCGCCAAGCTTATTCGCGTATTTCATCTGTGCCTTTACACTGCGGTCCATGTAATCTGTCTCAACAATCAGCCCCTTCTTCCGAAGATCACTTACCAGCTGATATGCGCGGGAACGCGCCTCTTTTCCGAGTATCCCGACATACAGATCCACCGGTTCTTCCTCTGGGAAGCGGACGCCCTCATTCTCCATAAAATACAGGATGCGCTCAATTCCCATACCAAATCCGACCGAAGGAATATCCTGCTTCTCATCCAGCTCGTGAATCAGGCCGTCATACCGTCCGCCCCCGCACAATGTAAATCCATCCGCATTGACAAACTCAAAGACCGTCTTTGTATAATAATCCAGACCGCGGACAATTCCGGTATCAATCTCATAAGGGATAGAAAGCTCATCCAGCAGAGACTGTAATTCCTCAAAATGTTCCCGGCATTCATCATCCAGATAATGAATCGTGCGCGGCGCGTCCGCGACAATCGCTTTGCAGGTGTCTACCTTGCAGTCCAGTACGCGCAGCGGGTTTTTCTGCATACGCTCGCGGCAGGTCGGGCAGAGCTGATCCTCATAATTTTTCAGATAGGAAAGCAGCGCCTCATTGTAAGTCTTCCGGCAATTCGCGCAGCCAATACTGTTGATGTGGAGCTTCACATCCTGCAAACCAAGCTTTCCGAGCAATTCCGTCACAAAGGTAATCAATTCCATCTCCGCGAGCGGACTTTTTGAGCCAACGATTTCCACGCCAAACTGATGATGCTGGCGAAGCCTGCCTTTCTGGGGCTTTTCATAACGGAATGCAGGCGTTACGTAAAACAGCTTCGTCGGTGCCGGCTGCGCATAAAGGCTGTGCTCCAGATAGGCGCGCATCACACCCGCCGTTCCCTCCGGCTTCAGGGTAATACTGCGCTCACCCTTGTCCAGAAATGTGTACATCTCCTTTTGCACCACATCCGTCGTATCACCCACGCCCCGCGCAAACAGCTCCGTGTGTTCAAACATCGGAGTAATAATCTCACTCATATGATAGGTGCGCGCCGTCTCCCGCGCAAGCTTCTCCACATACGCGCGTTTGCGCATATCCTCCCCGTACCAGTCCTGTACGCCTCTCGGTGCCTGTGTAATCATTGTCAAAACCCTCCTTACGCTACTTTTTCACTGATCAGAAGCCTGTTTGCCCCGGCTCTGCGTTTATTCCCCGTGCTTCTCCTGCCCGCCTGTGTGCAGCAGCATTTCCAGCTTTTCTTCCAGATCCTTTGTATCCAGCAGCTCCATAAGCCCCGGCTGATGAACAGCCCGGAGGAATGCCAGAAACACACCGACGTCATAATCCTTGGATTCCTCTATCATCATCTCCACTGCCGTATCCACATCAAACGCCTGGCGATACGGACGGCTCGATGTCAGCGCCGCAAAAACATCGCAGACACGCAGGATACGCGCCCCAAGCGGAATCTCCTCTCTCGTCAGATTCATCGGATAGCCGGTGCCGTCGCAATTTTCATGATGGAACCGAACCATATCCACAATTTTCTGTGAATATCCCATTTTCTCCAGAATTGACGCTCCAATCACGGAATGGCGGCGGACATAGCGCATCTCCTCAATCACAAGCGTCTCATTCTCATGCCCGCGTACATACTGTGCCAGCTCCAGCTTTCCAATATCATGCAAAAATCCGGCTACAGCAAGCTCGTAGCAGTCCTCCGGCGAAAGCTCCATATTTTGTCCTACACGGAACGCCAGATTACTGACCGTGCTGGCGTGAGCCAGTTCTTTTACGATACTGGGACGGATAATCGGATATTTTTTCTTATAAAGAGGCGCTTTCTCGCTCATACAGTCCCGCCCTCTTTCTCTCTGTCATCTCACCAATCCGCTCCATATAATTTTTGATGTCCTTCACATTTTCAACCCGGCAGATCCGGTTTCCGGGGAACACCAGCTTCGTGGAAGCTCCCGCGCCCAGCGCCAGGATCGTCTGTATTTCTTCCATAATCAGAATATTGTACAGTCCCTCGCAGCCTTCCCTGGCATAACCGACATTTTCAAAATTGCCAGCCATATTCTTCTGCCGGTACAGATAATAGGGATGCATGCCTGCCTCTCTCGTATAAGCCGCCGTCATATCCATGATCTCGCTGCTGTTCTCAAAGGTAAGCTCCTTATGTTCTTCCCTGAACAGACGAAGCCTGGCGGCACGCTTCACCGCAAGAGAATGAACCGTAATACTGTCAGGCTTCATCCCGGAAAGTACCTGCATCGTATGCTCCACCTGGGGAGCCCCTTCGCCGGGAAGTCCGACAATCAGATCCATATTGATATTATCAAAGCCCATCTCACGCGCCAGGGAAAAGGCTTCCTTTGTCTCTTCCACGGTGTGCTTCCTGCCGATAAAATCCAGCGTCTCCTGGTTCATGGTCTGCGGATTAATGGAAATGCGCGTAATGCCATGCTTTTTCAGTACCGCAAGCTTTTCCCGCGAAATGCTGTCCGGCCGCCCTGCCTCGACGGTGAATTCCTGTGTATGGCCAAGATCAAAGCACTTCTCAATATGCGTAAGAAGCCGATCCATCTGCTCCGGCTCCAGCGTTGTCGGCGTGCCTCCGCCGATGTAAACCGTATCCGGTCCGCGCCCCGGCAGCAGCTTTGCCACCTGATCCATCTCATACAGAAGGGTATCCAGGTAAGCGTCGGCCTGATTTTTCCACAGCGCAATCGGGCTGGAGCTGAACGAGCAATAGAGACAGATGCTTGGGCAAAACGGAATGCCGATGTAAAGGCTATATCCATTCCATAAAGGAGCCGGCCCAGACGCGCCGGACTCTGCTGCGGCTGCCTCCTGGTTCAGATACAGCTTTTCCAGCAAATAGCGCTCCCGGTTCGCAATCGCGATCGCAAGCGCAGTCTTTTCATTGCTCGTATAATATGTTTTCCGCATATAGTCCGCTATTGCGCTGTTTTTCCAGCCTTGGTTGAGCAAAGCCATCGGAATCTTTGTCGGACGGATGCCGGTCAGATTCCCCCAGGGCAGCGTTTTCTGGGAGTAATCGGATAACAGCCGGTAGAGCAGCCGTTTCAATTCATTTTTTGTCTCATGGCGGTCATCCTCACAGCAGCTGCTCTCCATATGAAGCGTTTTCCCGGCGCCGTCGCAAAGCTCCATCCATATCTGCGACTGCAGCCGGCCGCACTCCATTTGAAAAACAATCTTCAGGAAAAACAGTTCCGCGTCAGATTGCGCGGAATCTGTCTCACACTGCTCCCTGCGGCACG
Organism: Lachnospiraceae bacterium; assembly: GCA_021205225.1. Taxonomy (GTDB): domain Bacteria; phylum Bacillota; class Clostridia; order Lachnospirales; family Lachnospiraceae; genus Choladousia. The sequence continues at coordinate 13,263 of JAJPXX010000222.1, read as the reverse complement.
GAAGTCTACCCTGACTGCGCGGGTTTTCTACGTCTGCCCCATCCTGAATGCAGTCTACCCGCACTTCCTCTCCTGGATAAAACGCGCGCACCAGCGAATGAACGTCATATTGAAAGCATTGCCTGTTTAAACTTACCTGTATCATATCTTTTCAACCATTTTCCGCTCCCCGCAGCTGATGCAAACCGCTGCGCTTTAATACGGATTGAATCGTTTTTCGTACTGAATTGTTGTCGCGGCATCATGTCCCGGAAAGACATCCGTCTCATCCGGCAGCAAAAAAAGCTTCTCATGCAGCGAACGGTGAATATCCCCCATACTCCCGGTCGGAAAATCCGTCCGTCCCACGCTGCAATGAAATAAAGTATCACCGGAGAACAATACCTTCTCCTCCGGCAGATAATAGCAGGCGCTTCCGGCCGTATGCCCCGGCGTATGCAGCACGGCAATCCGAAATCCGGCGAGCGTCGCCTCATCTCCATCCGCGAAATACCGGTCCGCCGTCAGGCCATACCCGCTGCCATTCCAAAAGGTCAGATTCTTCACCGGATCCGACAAAACCTCCTGCTCCTTATCGAGCGCGCAAATCGGAATTCCAAACCGTTTTTTCAGTTCCATGGCCGCGCCAATGTGGTCAAAATGCCCGTGCGTCAGCAGAATTGCCTCCGGCGCCGCCCCCATTCCGGTAATCCGCCGCGCAATCGCATCCGCACGATCCGCCGGGTCAATGATAAGCAGCGCGCCGGTTTCCCTGTTTTTTGCCAGGTAGCAGTTCGTTGATACCGGGCCAAGCACCAGTGTCTCAAGCTGAAGCTGGTTCATTCTGTCACCCCGTCGTTCTCTCAATATCAATCACGCTCTCGATCTGACGCAGACGCTCAATCAGATACTGCAGCGTATCCTTTCCCGCGACCTCGAAAGACATGGCAATCGTGGCAATCCCCTGCTTGCTCGTGCGGGAATTGACAGACTGTACATCAATCCTGTTCTCCGTAAATACCTTCGTAATGTCCACCAGCAGACCAGTACGGTTATTACAGTAAATCATGATCTCCGCAAGATACATCCCCTGGTCGCCTGCGGTTGCATCCTTCTGCCATTCCGCGTCAATCAGGCGCATCCGCTCACTCTCCGGCAGGTTTACGATATTGATACAATCCGTGCGGTGTACCGTCACTCCTCTGCCCCGCGTAACAAAGCCAACGATCTCATCCCCCGGAATCGGACTGCAGCATTTTGCGAAACGAACACTGACATCATTGATGCCCTGCACGGTAATGCCGCCCTTGGATTTGCGGATACGCACCGGGGCAGTCTCTTTCGCACTCTGTACCGCTTCGATGATTTCCTCATCCGTGATCTCCCTGCGGTGATCCTGCTCATAGCCCTCCAGCAGCTTATTTACAATCTGGCCTTCCTTCAGGCCGCCATGTCCCAACGCAGCCATCACGGAATCCCAGTCCCGGAATCCGTACTTTGACATCACACGGTCCATATAAGACTGCTTCATCAGGTCAGACTGCACCAGCCCCTTAGATTTACAGTAAGCGGCAAGCATTTCCTTGCCTTTTACGATATTGTCTTCCTTCAGCTCCTGGCGGAACCACTGATTAATCTTGTTCCTCGCCTGAGAGCTCTTGACGATTTTCAGCCAATCCCGGCAGGGGCCGCCGGAATTCTGAGATGTGATAATTTCAATCCGGTCTCCGTTCTGAATTACATAATCAATCGTCACCAGCTTGCCGTTAACACGCGCGCCGATCATGCGGTTTCCTACCGCGCTGTGAATGCTGTACGCAAAATCAATCGGCGTAGAACCGTTCGGAAGATTCTTCACATCCCCCGCCGGCGTAAAACAATAAACGCTCTCCGCGAACAGATCAAAATCACTCTTCAGAAGGCTCATAAATTCGCGATTATCCGACATCTGCCAGTCCAGAACCTGCCGAAGCCAGCTCAGCTTTGCCTCTTCACTTCTGGTATCGCTCTTTTTGCCATCTGCTGCTTCCTTGTATTTCCAGTGCGCGGCAATACCATATTCCGCGGTGCGGTGCATTTCAAAGGTACGGATCTGAATCTCAAACGGCAGGCCGTTCGGGCCAATCAGCGTCGTGTGAAGCGACTGGTACATATTCTGCTTCGGCATCGCAATATAGTCCTTGAAACGCCCCGGAATCGGCTTATACATCTCGTGGATGACGCCAAGCGCCGCATAACAGTCCTTCACGGTATCGACAATAATCCGAACCGCAAACAGATCGTAAATCTGATCCAGCGTCTTCTGCTGGTTCACCATTTTCTTATAGATGCTGAAAAAATGCTTGATCCGGCCATCCACCTGCGCCTTGATCCCGGCTGCCTCAATCTGTCCGCGCACCTGCGCGACTATGCTGTCCACATACGCCTGCCGCTCATCTTTTTTCAGCGCAATCTTGTCCACAAGATCATAATAGATATCCGGCTCCAGATATTTCAGGGACAAATCATCCAGCTCGACCTTAATCTTGGAAATACCAAGCCGGTGCGCGATCGGCGCGTAAATATCCATCGTCTCGCGCGCTTTTTTCTTCTGTGTCTCCGGCGACCAGTATTTCGCGGTGCGCATATTGTGCAGACGGTCAGCCAGCTTGACAAGGATCACGCGGATGTCCTTCGCCATCGCCAGGAACATCTTCCGCAGGTTTTCCGCCTGAACATCCAGCTTGTCAGCCGGATAGCTGAGTTTTCCCAGCTTTGTCACACCGTCGACCAACAGCTCTACTTCCTCTCCGAACTGCTCCCGCAGATCCTCTGAGGTCATGATGGTATCCTCCACCACATCATGTAAAAGTCCGGCTACAATAGTCTCCTTATCCAGCTCCAGATCCGCAAGGATAATCGCCACGCACAGCGGATGAATAATGTAAGGCTCGCCAGATCTCCGTTTCTGGTCCTTATGGGCCTCATAAGCAACGTGATAGGCCTTTTCAATCATAGAGATATCATCCGATGGATGATACTTCCGGACGCTCTCAATCAATTCCCGGTAAAGGACATCCGGGTCTGTAAAATCATCCATTTTCTTCACGCTGGCATCGACTTTTTTGATTTCTTCTATCTCGTCTGTTTTTACATTCAATTCTGTCGGCATCTGGTCTCACCGCCTTCCCGTCACGTATTCTGCCGTCCTGTCATTTCGGGTCGCCCAAAGTATCATTCAGGCGGCCGCCATTCCTGTCGCCAATAAGCTTCCAGCAGATATCTGCCAGACTACTTTCCTTCATAGCAAATCACGGATTCAACATCATACTTTGCGAGCTTCTCCCGGCCCTTCAGTCCCGCAAGCTCCATCAGAAAGACAACCTTTACGACCTCGCCGCCCAGCTCCTCGATCATCTGAATCGCCGCCTCAATCGTGCCGCCGGTCGCGATCAGATCATCAATCACAACAACCCTCTGCCCCGGCAAAATCGCGTCCTTATGCATCTCAATCGTCGCAGAGCCGTACTCCAGGTCGTATTCCTTGGATATCGTCTCACACGGAAGCTTGCCCTTTTTGCGAACCGGAACAAACGGCTTATGCAGATTATATGCAACCGGCATTCCAAAAATAAAACCTCTCGACTCCGTTCCGACCACTACATCAAAATCAAGACCGTCCAGCTTCTCCTGAATCAGGTCAATCGAAAGCTTCAGCCCGTCCGCATCCTGCAAAATACTGGTGACGTCACGAAAAATAATACCCTTTTCCGGGAAATCCGGAATGCTTCTTACATAGTCTTCGATCTTTTTCATTTTCTATTCCTCCGCTTCTCATCTGTGATTCGGATCCGCACAGCCACATCCGGATGGCTGCCCGCAGGCGAAAACCTTTACGTATGTACGGTGCCGGATGGGAACCGGTTCCCCTGCCGTCCTTTTCCGTACCTGTTCGACATTTTTCACGAGTATATCATTTTCCGTCATTTTTCGCAACCATTTCCTTATCATCCGGTAAGGTAATCGTTTTCGCCCAGGAGCAACCCTTTCCTTTCGATGCTGCTCTGAACTGGCCGGAAAAAACGTACCGCCGCCGGGAATATCCGGCAGCGGTACTCATGATTCATTTCAGGGATAAAGCCAGATTATTTCTTCTTTGCCTGTGCCGCAAATACCTGCACACCCTCTACCACAAGGATAATCGCAAGGACAGCCATCGCAGCAGCAAAGATGAACTGGAACCAGTCGCCCCACGCAGCCGCGCCGCCGCTGATCAGGACGATCTTCTTCTGCACCGTCATAATCAGGTAGGTCAGGGTAGCAGCCAGCATGAAAATCATCGGGATGAAGAACATCTTGTTGTTCTTGCCCGCATTGCCAAGCCATGCAGCAATCGCCATCAGGGCAATACCCGCGAGCAGCTGATTTGCCGCTCCGAACAGAGACCAGATCTGGGACAGGCTCAGACCGCCAAGGATACAGCCGACCACTACCATGAAAACCGTACCGAACAGCGGGTTCGCAAGAAGCCTGCGGGCACCCTTTACATCCTTATAAGAAGTCTCGCCTTCCTTCAGGAAGAGCTCGGAGAACATGAAGCGGCTCAGACGTGTACCGGTATCCAGACTGGTCAGCGCGAATACGGAAACCGCCAGAGTCAGGAGCGCCTTAATGACGCCATTGACTGTGCTGCCGTCCGTGCCAAACATCAGGGCGATACCGGAAGCGAACGCAACTGCCGGCGAACCAAAACCGCCGCTGGTATACGTATCATAAACCATACCTACCGCAATCAGGGCAATGATGCCGAGCGCGGACTCAATCAGCATGGAGCCGTAACCGATCGGCTTCGCATCCGCCTCGCTGTTCAGCTGCTTGGAGGTCGTACCGGTCGCGATCAGGCTGTGGAAACCGGAGCATGCGCCGCAGGCTACGGTAATGAACAATACCGGGAACATCGTACCAAGGTTCGTACTCCAGCCGGTGAACGCCGGCATATCAAAGGTTGCCGCTCCGCCGCCAAACGCAGAGAACACAATACCCACCAGCGCAACCGCCATCATGGCGTAAAGCAGGAAACTGGAAAGGTAATCACGCGGCTGCAGCAGGATCCATACCGGAACCAGAGAAGCAATCGTAATATAAGCGCCGATGAAAACAATCCATGCGACACGGCTCATTGCGAAACCGACATTCAGTCCGAACGCAATCATGGCCACGATACAGACAATGCCAAGGATCGTAGCCGGGGCTGTTTTCAGACCCGCGCGGTTCGTGAGCATACCATAAATAATGGCCAGTACGATGAAAAGCAGGGAAATCATGGCCGTCGTCTGGTTGTTTGTCGGATTCGTCACAAAGCCGACTCCGCCGCCCGCAGCCGTGTAGAAGGTACCTGCTACAACGTTTACGAAAGAAGCGATAACCAGGAGCAGCACCAGAAGAGCAAAAATCGTGAACAGCTTCTGCGCTCTTTTCCCCATGGAGTCCTTGATAATCTCACCAACCGACTTGCCGTCATGCCGGATGGAAGCGAACAGAGAACCAAAGTCCTGTACACCGCCAAAGAAAATACCGCCAATAATACACCAGAGGAATACCGGTACCCATCCGAAAACAGACGCCTGAATCGGTCCGTTGATCGGGCCTGCGCCGGCGATGGATGAATAGTGATGTCCCATCAGAACCTGAGGCTTCGCCGCGCAGTAATCCACGCCATCCTCCAGGCGATGAGCCGGGGTCTCTTTTTTCGGGTCAATGCCCCACTGCTTTGCAAGCCATGAGCCATAGTAGATGTAACCTATGACCAGCAGAATAATGGCTACAAGAATGATAAGTAATGCTGTCATTTGTTTCTCTCCGCTACTTCATCATATGGTTCAAGCGACAAAAGAGGTATGATACTACGGATTGCTACGTGCTTCGCACTCTCGCAATCCTAAAAACACTCAGAATCCGCTCATTTTGACCGAAAAACATGGTCAAAATGGCTACTTCTTCGTGTTTTTGCGGTCCCCAAGGTCATGAATCGGAACGCAAGCGTTCCATTCCTGACCTTTTGTCCCTTGTATCATCATATGCCGGACGCTTCACTGCAATCCCGCGACTGCAGCTGCCGCCTCCTCCGAGTAGCTTCTCCTTTCTTATGATAAGATGGTTGACGCACGTAACTTCTCCCAGCAGCAGGCCGCAAATCTTTCCTGCGGCCGACTGCTCTGAACGGTTACGAAAATATATTGCTCACAAGCTTCTTCAGATCCCTGCCCTGGCGGTTGCAGACACTCCGGCCTGAAGACTGCTCAACAGCAATCAAACGGTACTGGCTCCATCCCTGGAGTGAAAAACGATAACTCTTATAATGGCTCAGCTTTGGAATCAGCTTCGCCGCCTCACTGGTAATCTGCCCGGCCAGGATCATCAGAGTTACATCGCTGTTCCTGTGATCCCTGTGCGGCTTTACACGGGAGAGTCCATCCTCCCACGCTTTTTCATCCAGCGCACGCAGCGTATCCGCGTCCAGAAGCTCCCTTTTTGCAAAGTAAACGTATTCGTGCGATTCTGCCTCCGAAATGGTAGCGCTGCGCACCAGAAAAAACTGCTCGTCATGCGAATGGAATTCCGCCATCGCGTCAAATGGGGCCGGAACACTTTCCGCCCGATGGACGTCGTAATAAGCCTCAAACCGACCCAGCAGTTTCTCAAACGGTTCTGTCAGATCCATATTTTTCCCTCTATATATAATGCAAAAGACCCATACGGCGGGAATGGCCATACGGGTCTTTCATCTCATCTCCATCAACCGCGAATATCCTTCAATTTTCTAAAAAAATTCTAAAAAATTTGTTAAGATTCTATCACTGAATCGGTGGAAATGCAAGTATAATATTTTGTATTCTCGTGCTTTTCTGTCCTTTTTCCGTCTCGTTCCGGCGGGCTTTTTCTCACCCCGCGAGCAGAAAAATCCGCCCCTGCGATGCTTTATTCATATAAAACCTCATGCAGCTTTTCAATCGTTGCCGCGAAGTCCGGGACAAGCATCTCGTCCTGTGAAGTATACAGACCGTCATACGGAATCCGGTTCTCCACAAGCTCATACTCCGTCAGCCCGGAAAGGGATGAGATCAGGGAAATCATATCCAGCGCGCTGATATCATGATCCGCTAATTCCAGAACCTCCTGTGCCAGCTCTGTCAACTCCGCCGCGCTCATCTCCTTCGCCTGCTCAAAAATCTCCGAGAGGACATCCCGCTGGCGCTGTGTACGCTGGTAGTCTGCGTTGCCTACATAGCGGATCCGCATATAAGCGACTGCCTGCGCGCCGTTCAGGTGGTAAACACCGCCATTTTCAAGCGCGTATTCCTTATCCTCTGAGCTCAGGTAATTGTTCAGCACGCTCACCTCGTCGTCCGTCACTTCTATGTCAACTCCGCCGATCAGGTCAATGATCTCAGCCATGCTGTCAAAATCCACTGCCGCGTAATTGTCAATCTCAATCCCATAATTGTCCTCAAGCGTCTCAATCAGCTTGTCCGCGCCTCCCGCAGCATATGCGTAATTCAGCTTATGCACTCCATATTCCGGGATATCCGCGTACAGGTCACGCATATAAGAGGTCATAATAATCTTCTTTGTGTTGCTGTTGACCGTAACCACAATCATAACATCCGAATTGCCGTTCCAGCTGTCGTCCCTGCGGTCAGAGCCAATCAGAAGAATACTGTAAATGCCGTCGTCGCCGGGAAGAGTAACGCTGCTGCCGGAAGAGGTCTCCGCTTCTGTCTCCGTATCACTTTCTGCCGCCACAGCCTCCGCTGTGTCCGCATCCTCTGCGGCTTCACTTTCGTCCGAAAACCCGCTTTCTGCTGCACTCTCCTCTGCCCACGCAGCTTCGCCGCCAAAAAGCAGCCCTCCGAATCCTGCGAGGCAGAAAACCAGCAGGCCAATCTGAATCTTATGAAATAACCCGTCAAACGCTTTCCGTGTATGTCTCATTTCGCAATCCTCCTTAAAGCTATCCGTCTGATCTGTGCCGCCATTCCTTCCTGGCACCCGACTCATTTTAATCCTTTCAGGAATAAAAATCAACCATCAAAAGCAATAAATGTCCTTTCCTTTTGCTGCCGCCCTGAACTGTTTCTTAAAAATGTTATAATTTTATATTTTCTCTAACAATTACTTTTTTTGTCTTAAATAGTCGGTCAATGCAATATTTTGTGTTGACATTTTTGTCAGAATATTCTATCATCTGTCTTGAAGTAAAAGAGTTAATGGGATGAAAACTGTTTTGAAGCAAATAACGCTAACTAAATCTGAGAGAGAAATCATGGATTTGCTTTGGAATACAGACAGGCCTTTAACCGCTACGGAGATAGTGAATCTGACACCTGAGCGAACCTGGAAAAAAAGCTATATCCACTTACTGATTAATTCACTGATTGACAAAAACCTGATTAAATCCGAGACACTGGTTCGAACCGGAAGAAATTTCGGACGCGCTTTCGTCGCGGTAGACACCCGGGAGCAATTTGAGATCCGGCAAATCACCAGCGGCAGGAATTTTTCTGAAGATTCCGTGCCGGCACTGGTCTCAGTTCTTCTGGAATCCGTCAGCGACCCGAAGGTTCTTGACCGGCTCAATGGCATCCTGCAGGAAAAAAAAGAACTGCTCGAAGCCAGCTCCAACCGATAATACGCATAGATCCATCCCGACCCGGCAGAGGACATCTCCGGGTCATTTTTATGCGTTTCCGAATTTTTTTACAAATTCTGCACAAATAATTTCCCTTTTTCCAAAATCTATGGTACAATTCACATATAAGCCAATCGGACAGAGATTTTTATTTCCCTGTCCGCTGCACGGACCGTTTGAAAGATTGAAACAGATCTTTTTATCCGGTCATGCGCAAAAAATCTAGGAGGATATCTATTATGGCTCAGGAAATGATCGCAATGCTTCTTGCCGGCGGCCAGGGTTCCAGACTGTATGCCCTGACCCAGAAGCTTGCAAAACCGGCAGTTCCTTTTGGCGGCAAATATCGTATCATCGATTTCCCGCTTTCGAACTGCGTAAACTCCGGCATCGACACCGTTGGTATCTTAACGCAGTATCAGCCGCTGGTACTCAACGAGTACATCGGCAACGGGCAGCCCTGGGATCTGGACCGTCTCCACGGAGGCGTTCATGTTCTCCCGCCTTATCAGCAGGCGTCCGGTTCAGACTGGTACAAAGGTACCGCCAATGCAATTTACCAGAATCTCTCTTTCATCGAGCGCTATGACCCGGAATACGTGATCATTCTCTCCGGCGATCAGATCTGCAAGCAGGACTACAGCGATTTCCTTCGTTTCCACAAGGAAAAGAACGCGGAATTCAGCGTCGCTGTTATGGAAGTACCCTGGGAGGAAGCCTCCCGCTTCGGCCTGATGGTAGCGGATGAGGACGACAAGATCACAGAATTCCAGGAGAAGCCGAAGCAGCCGAAGTCAAACCTTGCTTCCATGGGAATTTATATTTTTAACTGGGATATTCTGAAGAAATATCTGACGGAGGATGAGGCTGACCCGAATTCTGAGAATGATTTCGGTAATAACATTATCCCGAATCTGCTCCGCGACAACCGCAGGATGTACGCTTATCATTTCAGCGGCTACTGGAAAGACGTCGGGACGATTTCTTCCCTCTGGGAAGCAAATATGGAGGTACTCGACCCGGAGCACAGCGGGATTGACCTCTTTGACGAAAACTGGAAGATCTACAGCCGGAACAGCGGCATGACCGGCCACAAGATCAGCGCGGGCGCTCAGGTGGAAAATTCCATGATCACTGACGGCTGCCGGATCAAAGGCAGTGTGAAGCATTCTGTCCTGTTTGCGGGCGTTCAGGTCGAGGAAGGCGCGATTGTAGAGGACGCAGTTATCATGGGCGGCTCTGTAGTCAAGTCCGGCGCAGTCGTAAAGCACTGCATTCTCGCGGAAAACGTGACGATTGGTGAGAATGCGGTCATCGGCGCGATGCCGACCGAAGAAGAAAACGGCGTAGCGACCGTAGGAGCCGGCCTTACAGTAGGCGCCGGAGCCCACATCGGTCCGAAGGCTATGATTTATAAAAATGTAGAAGGTGGTGAAGAACAATGGTAAATTCAAACAAGAGCGCACTCGGAATTATATTCCCAAATCATTATGACGCGCTGGTTCCCGAGCTGGTCAGCATCCGGAACATGGCCTCCATCCCTTTTGCAAGCCGTTACCGCATGATCGACTTTATTCTCTCAAGCATGGTAAACTGCGACATCGATAATATCTGCGTTCCGGTAAATACGAATTACCATTCGCTGATGGACCACCTCGGCACAGGCCGTGAGTGGGATCTGGTCCGCAAAAACGGCGGCCTGCATATTTTCCCGCCTTACGCGGAAAAATCCAATAAGGTTTACAGCGGCCGGATCGGCACCCTGGCAAATATTCTTCCGTTCCTGCGTGAGCAGAAGGAGCGCTTTGTCATCATGGCTGATTCCAGTATGGCTGTGAATTTTGATTTCAATAAAATGATCGACGAACATATCGAAAGCGGCGCGGATGTTTCCATCGCTTACCGCGAAGAAGAGCTTCCGGAATATCTGATGCGTACACAGGATAACAGCAGGGGCTTCCATTACACCTTTACCATTGACAAAGGCCGGATCAACCACATCTATGTGAATCCGCGGGTCACAGGTGTACAGAACTACTCCATGAATATCTATGTATTAGAGCGTGAACTGCTGATCAACATGATCAACACCGCTTTTGTACGCGGTCTGGAGCATTTCAACCGCGATGTCCTGATGAACCAGCTTTCCTGGAGAAACGTACACGCCTACAAGTTCGACGGATACGCGGCGCGCATCACCGGCATGAAGAGCTATTTTGACGAGAATCTCAAGCTCCTCGATGATTACAATCTGAACGCGCTGTTTGAAGGCGCCCCGATTTACACCAAGATCCGTGACGACAATCCGACCCGCTACATCAGCGGCGCAAAGGTGTCCAACGTGATGTGCGCAGACGGCTGCGTCATTGAAGGCGAAGTCGAGAACAGCATCCTGTTCCGTGGCGTAAAGATCGAAAAAGGCGCAAAGGTAAAGAACTGCGTGCTGATGCAGGATACCGTAGTCGGCGCAGGCGCGGATATCGAGTATGTGATCACCGATAAGAATGTAAAATTCGGCGCCGGAAAAGAAATGAAAGGCACCGACAGCTTCCCGGTTTATGTCGCGAAAGGACATACCGTATAAACGCAATGTATAAAATCAATGCATGAAAGAACCCCGGAGATTTTTTCTCCGGGGCTTTTCAGTTTTCTTTCTGTACCTCTCTCACATAGCCATCATCAATCATTTCAACCATATATCCCACAATGCCCGGATCAAACTGTGTCCCGCTGCAGCGCAGCAGCTCTTCCCGCGCGTATTCCAGCGTATTTCCGCTCTGGTAATGGCGGGCGCTGCACATTGCGTCAAAAGAATCCGCAATTGCGATAATTCTGGCCTTGAGAGGAATCTCATCGCCTTTGAGCCCCTCGCAGTACCCCTTGCCGTCGTAATGCTCATGATGGTATTTCGCCCCGTCCGCAATATCCGGAATGACCGTAAATTCACTGAGTATCTCACCGCCAATGCGCGGATGGCTTTTGACGATCTCCCACTCTTCGGGCGTCAGCTTTCCGGCCTTTTTCAAAATATGATCCGGAATCCCGATCTTTCCGATGTCATGCAGCAGAGCCATATAAGAAATCTCCTCCTGCTCTGCCTCAGAAAAATCCATGCGCCGTGCGATCTCACGGGAATAGTTTGCTACGCGGATGGAATGGCCGTTGGTATCACTGTCCTTCGCGTCGATCGCATTCGCAAATGTATGCAGCGACTGTTCGATGATAAGCTTCAGTTCCTCCTGCCGCTTCCTCATACTGCGGACACGGAGCTGGGATACCAGCCAGATCACAAACAAAATCAGCGCAATGATCGCCAGAGCGATGACTGCCGTAAACCAGGAAGTCTCCCAAAAGTACGGCTCCTTGTGTATTGTGATGCAGATCTCTTCTCCCTCAGTTCCATCCTCATTGCAGGCTGTAAAACGGAACACGTAGTCCCCGGCGCCAAGATTCGTATAGCTGACCGCCGCGATCGAAGAAGCACTTGCCGCAATCACGTTCTCATCAAAGCCTTCCAGCATATATTCCACTGTCTTGTCCCCTGGCGTATAGGAAAGCACAGACAGTTCGAATGTTACACGGGTCGCTGAAACCGGTATTGTGAGACTGTCGGAAACCGCCATTTCCACACCGTCCACAGTCACCCTGGATATTGCCCCGCGCGGCTTCTGCTCGTTCGCGGGAATATCCCCTGTATCAATCACGGAAATGCCGTTATTCGTACAAAGCCAGAGTCTTCCTTCCTCATCCAGCCAGTTCCAGGAATTCGCCACCAGCGTACCGGTAAGGCCGTACGCTGTACTCAGCTTTCTTAATGATGCCGCACCCGAAAGCAGTTCTTCCCTGTCCGCGATCAGCAGACCGCTGCTCTTTAGCAGCCACACTTCATCACCAATCACAAGAATGTCCAGAATACTGCCGACGCTTTCCGTCAGTTCGATCTCCCGGATCCCGTCTTCATTTCTGTAATAAAGGGAGCTTCCCGCACTGATCCAGACGCCGTCCGCATCCGGCGTCATCCGCATGACAGAACCGGAAGTCAGGCCATCGTCTTTATAATACTGTGTCACTTCTCCATCCGGTGAAATCTCATAAATCCCCTGCCCGTCGCTTCCTGCCACCAGTGTCCCATCCTCTGCCTCATACATACAGAGGATGAACGGATAAGCCAGAACCTCCGAACCGTAGCTCTGAACCACTTCCCCATCTTTCAGAATACTGATGCCGTTTGAGCCAGCCACCGCAAGCGACCCATCGCTCAGCTCAAGTGTCAGGCGCACCTGTTTCCCAAGCAGTCCGTCTTCCTCCGTCAAAAGCAATACCTCACCGTCCTCCGGCGTATACCGCACCAGTCCGGTTCCATACACGCAAAACCAGAAGGTACCGCTGCTGTCACAGTTAATATGGCGGACCCGTTTTCCTTCCATCAGCTCTGTCAGTTCATTTTCAATCGGATAATAATCTTCGTCCAGAAGAATCAGGCCGCTGTCGGTTCCCAGGTACGTAAATCCGTCCTGACGCAGAATCGCGTTAACCGACACGCCCTCCAGGCCGGCCCGGTCAATGAACTACCCCGCAGCAGAGCTGCGGGGTATCGGAGGGTGCTACCACTACAT